>JAOZOW010000112.1 GCA_029933075.1 Deltaproteobacteria bacterium
AGATGTCAATTTTTCGGTCTTCGGAGATTTCTACCAGCTCTCACTTACAAAAAGATCCCAGTAGGGCCTCCTCTGTTGGCACGAATATTGATAGGGGGCACAAGACTGACCCACTTGGGTACGCCCTAAACCGCGAGGAAATGCTCATGGCATCCGTTTTCTCACATTTCTTTTCGGGATACCTCAAGAGATACAGTCTATTGGGCGTTATCTGGGGATTGATTCTTCTAACCGGGATGAGCCCCGCCCATGGTCAGTCTCCTGGGGGCACGGAGTATCTCAAGGCAGGGTCAGGCTGGCTCCAAGGGACTTTTCTGCCCCGGACCGAAGGGGGCCACATCTGTTACAGCTGCCTGGACGAGATAGGAGTGAAAATCGATGAAAAGAGAATCCCTTACGATGTCACTCCTCACAATGACGGCACGGCTTCATTTGGCGGCCGGTTTGATTCTGTAACTGACGGTCCCCATGTAGCTGCTGCGGAAGGCGCGAGCCACGAAGCAAGTGAAGGAGCCGCCGTAAAGCGGGTATACTTCTTAGTTGACACCAAACCTCCCGAGCTTGAGCTGGCGGCCCCTGAAGGGAATACGATAGCCACGTCCCAGGCGAGTTTTCTGGTGAGGTTCAGGGACGACGGGTCGGGGATATCTGCTGTGATACCCGAAATGGGGGTCGAGGGGGAGATCAACGGCAGGGATGCCGACCTGCAGGTAAACTGGAGGGGCGGTGATCGGTACCTGGTAATTACATCCCCGGAAGGGATGTGGCGCCCGGGCCAGCGTGTCAGCCTCCATGTAAGGGTAAAGGACAGGGCCGGAAACTCGGCCGAGCTGAACAAGAGCTTTCATACGGCGGATCTTCGGGAGGAGTGGGACCTGGAGACCGTGAGATGTCCCGGACATGCAAGCCCCAGGGGTGTATATCTTTTAAAGCGCGTCCCCTTCCCCATCCTTGCTACCCCGAAGAACATCGTTTTTGATTCTAACAAACGCTCCGCACTCGTAGAGATAAGCATTGCCACCCTGATGGGGAGGCCCCTGGACAGGAGCATCTTTGATGCCGTGATGTTGAAGAGCGACCATCCCGCCGTGGCTGTAAGGCGTGTTGAGACGCCCGTGGGTTCATCTTCGGCCCGGTTCGAGGTGATACAGAGTAAAAAAGCAGTGGGAGAGGCCGGCTTATGTCTCCTGAGAGTTGAGCACCCTGAGGCAGTGGCGTTCGACTACGAGGTAAGTTGCAAGGAGGGCGAGGCCACTGCGAAGGTAAAGGGCATGTCCCCTTCAGGCCCTGCGGTTAGGTACACGATACCCGTATATCTTTACTGGGAGAGTCAGTTCTTCGACCAGTTGGTGGTGGAGGATGGCCTCCTCAAGTATCGATGCCATACGGGCGGCTCCGGCGACCTGGACCCGGCGGCCTCATGGTTCGAGATGGAGGGGGGGAGGTACTGGATAGGGGAGACGGGGGCGGGGACCTACGAGGCGCGGATCCCTGGCGTCCGGGAAGGGTATCACATCTACAGCGTGAGGCTGACCAGCTTACGGGGGAGATGGGTAGGCATAAAGGGGGCAAGGGTGACACAGAGCGGCACTCGACTTGACAAGGAGGGGGAGGTCTTTGTGAAGCTTGCGCCTCCGGTGATCGAGGACTTCCGCTACCATCGGGGCAAGGAAAAGTTTACGGCCCGGATAAGCGACAAGGGCACCGCAATGGAGGACCTTGTGCTCCGGCTCAGCATGGGGGGCGGCGGAGAGATCACAGCCGAGCTGGATCCTGAAACCGGCCTTATGGAAGCCCCCTGTCCCCTGCCCCCGGGCATCCGCGACGCCGAGCTGATAGTCACGGACATGGCCGGGCAGAGGGCCAGGAAGACCTGCAAAGTGTTCGGCAAGGTCCCAGTATCCAGGCAGGCGGGTGGAGGTATTACGTACAAGGCTGGAACAGGGCAGTGGAATAATATACCCCCGGAGCCCGGCCCTGGCGTGACCAGGGAGTATCTCAATATTTCCGGAGGCATGCAGCGAGTAAGGGAATGCCGGAGCGCAGCGCAAATGGATCTATCACACCCGTTCATATCCTGTGTAAACAGGCTTGTGCACCTTGGCAAGAGCCATGAAGAGGCCTGCCAGGAGTGCAGGAAAAAAGGCTTCTCCGCCGTTCACAGGACCTACCGGGGGGTTGCCAGAAAATGCACGGATCTGTGGCTGGACACTCTTGCCCCGAGGGTGAGGAACATCTTTTACAATTCCGGCACAGGAGAGGTGAGCGCCCTGATAGACGACCATGGGCGCTCCCTTTCTGAACTCAACATCCGGTTTTATGCAAAGGGGGATTCTTTTGGCGGGAACCCTTACGAGTCCAAGCTTCCGTATACCTTTGATAGAGGCACGGGCGCTTTCAAAGGGCGGTTCATGCCCTTTTCCCTGCTGGAAAGATTCCAGGTGACCATAGCAGCCACTGATAGTGCCGGCAACAAAGGCCACGGATGGCTGGATATCACGGCCCCCCGGAATCCCCCTGATCTCGAGCTGGAGGTAATTAACCCGGGCGAGATCATTTCACCGGCCGGCACGGTAAGCGTCTGTCTGCTGGGAGAGTATCATGACGCCTCGGGCATTGATTATGAGAGGACACGGGTATGGATTGATGATCGGGCGATGCACCCGTTCCGCGTCATCCGGGATTGGGGCACGGGGGGAGGGAGCGTATACTTCGGCGCCAGATTGAAGGAAGGCCGCCACCGGGGGCGGATCAGCGTCACGGATAAGTGCGGTCTTTCTTCAGAAAAAGAGGCTCGGTTCAGGGTCTCCTTTACGCCCAGGATCAGGGACTTCAGGGTGCTTCCCAATGCCGTTCAAATGAAGGGAGGGCCTGCGTTTATGGCCACGGTGACAGACCTTGGCGGCAACCTCCAAAAGGAGGGGCTTCAGTTCATGCTCGACTCTGAGCTCATTCCGGCAGACAGGCTCTTCTATGATCCGACGAGCGGGTATTTTGCGGTAGACGGGCCTCTTGAGATTGGCCCCTGGAGGCACGCGGCCCGGCTGACGGCAACAGATGAGGAGGGCAACAGGGCTGAGGCGTCGCTCTCGTTTGTGCCGGGAGGAAAAGTGGAGATCCCGGAGATGGGCCCAGATGAATTGACGGTGGAGGAAGTCAACCTCTGGGAGCTTTCGGATCACAACGGAGACGGCAAGGCCAACCCCGGCGAGCTGGTGAGGATGTTCGTGACCCTCCGCAATAACGCTGCGTCCGACCTTGAAGGGGTGGTCGCCCGGCTCTCCCCGGAGGAAGAGCTCATGAGTGTGGAGACGGACCGGGTGGAATACGGGCGTATTGGCTCAGGGGAGGCTGCTGTGCCGGTGCGCGGCTTCGATATCAGGATAGACGAGGCTATCCTCGATACAACAGCCCACGAGCCTTTCGAGGCGCCTTTCAGGCTGGAAGTGGTCTCCTCCGGCAGCACCTGGTCCTTTCCTTTGAATCTCCTGGTCTATCGGCCGACTATCCCTGTCTTCACAGCCTCCTCCGATCCAAGCACTGTGAGTGTGCGGATAGAGCGCTTGCCGGCGAGCACCGATCAGGAGCAGATTGAAATCACGGGTGAAGCCTCCAGTTCCGGATCCACCATTGAGCGAGTGGTGGTCTATGTGAACGGAGACGCCAGGGATGCCGAGTGGGACGAAGAGCGGGGTCGTTTCTGGATCAGGGTGCCGCTGGAGGTAGGAGACAATCTGATGGAAGTTCAGGCAATGGACCGAAGCGGGGCCATTGGATCTGCAAATGTTTATATCTTCCGGACCGAACCAGTCATCCCGCCCGAGATAGAAATCTCCAGTCCTGGAAACGGCGCAGCCTATTTCTGCATCCCCGTCTATTTACATGGGACATTCGGCACGGGGAGTTCCGAACTGGAGTCCATCCATGCCGAGATGACCGGTGATGACGGCATCACCGTTAGTCTGCCCCTGCGTATAGGGGAAGAAAAGGGGGAGGAAGAAGGTGAAGGGGCCGGGTCGGTATTCTACCACGATGGGCGGTTGCCTTTTCCGCCAGGCTGGGAAGACAACAGGGTTACAACGGTGCGATTGACAGTGTTCCTGGTAACCAAGACGGGAGTCACGGCCACCAAGACGGTAACCTTTACGGTTGAGTGCCGATGGTAAATCAAAAGGGCAGAAGCGCACTTCAATCCACACTGCCCCCTCCGGGGTGTGAGCCATTCGCACTTTTTGCCCGTGACCACCCAGATCCGGCGCTGAAGGCAAAGGAGGGTTAATCTGGAGATAGATCATGCGGTTAGGGAGATATTTGTGTTTTGTTCTCTTAATAATGGGGCTGTGCTTACTGTCCGGCCCATGTGCGGGCCAGGACGCGTTGAGGCTGCCCACCTATGATGCCGGGGTATTTGATCCTAACGAGGGACCCATAATAGTCCGGTACCGTCTCCTTAAGGATGTGGATGAAGTGGAGATCCTGGTGGAGGACTTCCGAGGCCAGGTCATAGATCGGCTCAATTTTGTAGACCTTCGGGCCGGTGACCATCGCTTTTCCTGGAAGGGCCTTGATGAGAATGGGCAGAAATTACCGGATGGACGGTACCGGTTCAATATGCGGGTACGCTTCACGGACGGGAGCGCAGAGGAGAAGACGGTCGCAGTCCGCATAATGACCATGCCCGAGCGGCTGAAGATTGCACCTCCTAAGCCCCTCCTTCCAAAAAAACGCGTATACAGGGTGGACGGGTCCCTTTCCACCTTTTACCGACGGAACGCTGAAGACCCGGGGCACAGGGAGACCGATGGGGAACAGCGGGTAAGAACCCATCTCGTTGTCGCCGGCAAAAGCATGAAAATGGACGGTCTCTTCTCAATGAGACGCCCTTACAGCAGAGAGGCGGACTATGACGGGAGCCGTGCCATGGCGGAAAAGAGGTGGGAGGGCGGGAGGCTCAGGGGCGTATTCAGGAGGGGACTGGGCGTGCTGGGCGATCCGATGAAGCTGTTCAGTGACTTCCGGACTGAGAGGAAAAAGTCTGGCGGCCGGTTGGACCAGGAGTATGGATGGCTGGAACTGACTGCGCTCGGGTTTGGGGCGGAGGGGAACGTGGACACCGAGGAAAGAGGGATGGCCTGCCGGTTGAGCTTTGGTCCGCCGGAGGGCTGGAGGCTCGGTGTCAATTACACGAACCGCCGGGCCATCCCTGACGGGGGCTTTTCTCACAGGACCAGCAAGGCGGTTTCAGGGGACGTGAGGGTCCCTGTGCGGGATGACATGCGCCTAATGATGGAATATGCGGCCACCGAGGACACTGAGGGCCGGGCAGACCGGGGCTTCCTGGTCAAAGCGGAGCACGAAAAGGGAGGGCTGCGCATTTCAGGCGGTTATGTGGACCTGGGGGAATGCTTCGCGGCGGAGTTCTCCGACCCCCTGCGCGGCATCACAGAAGATGTTTACGGTGGAGTTGTGAATGCGGATTTCGTGGCACGGCACGGCCTGTGGAAACTGGACAACATGGCGGCCGGTCTGCGCATGTATGTCCTGAGGACACACAGCCAGGGCAAGGGGATCAACGAGGGGGACGGGACCCTCCGCTTCAGCCTGGGGGAAAGGGACTCCTTTCTTCTTACCTGGTTCGGCAGGGAAGAGGGACAGGAATGGAGCAACAGCCTCGGGGGCAATGTGCGCTACAGGTGGAATGAAACCTATCAAAGCGGCCTTCAGGCCAACCTCACCCAGAGCAATGCGAGCCATACCTGGCGCTGGGCCCTGGATGGCTCGCTCCGCAAGGGTAGAAGCACGCTCCGCCTCTCCCTGGAGAGGATCAGGCGGGTGATCGAACAATCTTCGGCATCCCCGTATGAAGAAACCTGTCTCAGGTTCGACGTGTACAGGATACCCTGGCGGGGGCAGCTTTCGGTCCGGCGCAGTAGGCGGGCCGATGGATCCGGGACCAACCTCTTTCTCCGGGCGGAATACTCGCCGCTTTTTCTCCACCGCTACAGGCTTACTGCCTATCTGGCCCTCGGAAACAGGTCTGCTCTTGAGACCGAAAATCAGATCGAGGCGGGAATGGAATTTAGGTTCTGAGATGTCCCGGTGCCTGTCCGCTTGAACCAACCGGGCCGGTGGATTTTGACTAAGAAGGTGAAAGGGATGAGACACGTGATAGCACGCTTTTTCATGGCAATGGCCTTGGTTCTTATCCTGAGCTGCCGGTGCAGCCCCATGCGCTCGGAGTTCTACCGGGGCGAGACCCGCTACCAGTACCGGCAGGGGATCCAGGCATACAGGTCCGGGGAATTTGAAAAGGCCAGGGATTGCTTCAAGAGAGTAGTGGCGCTTGATCCCTCATACGCCCCTGCCTTTGGGAGCCTGGGGAATGTGGCGCTCGTCAGGGGGGAGTTTGATGAGGCGGAGCGCTGCTACAGGCGGGCAGCAGCACTCGACCCCGCCCTGGCAAGCGCACTTCGGCCGCTTCTGGTGGCAGCGGTTGAAGGCAGGGCCCGGC
>JAOZOW010000045.1 GCA_029933075.1 Deltaproteobacteria bacterium
AAGGAGAAATGGGCAGACAGGCAGCTGGAATTCTGTGAAGGCGTGTTTTTTCATCGTTAAAGTTTTCGCAAATCCATGAGGCCATAATCACGACGCTGCTTGAGGCCATCGAAACGAGAGTTGTGCAGCAATATATTGATAAAGATCCGATGCGCTATCGAAAAAATGGACACCAGAGCAAACCACGAAAGATGAGGTGTTCGCTTTGCACTTTTTCGTATCGTTTTGCACAACTGTTGGATCGTAAAACAGGGAGAAGCTTTATGCCGCTTGCCAAGGCTCTTTCGATCCCAGCCCATATACACTTTCTTGAAGAGTCGCTTGAGCCTTCTATCGGTCTGTGCATGCATGTGTCCTACAGGCGGGCAGCTAAGGAAATTGAGCGAATTCAGGATTAGATCTGCTCCGAACAGCAATGATTGGCCATATTTCGTTAATGCGATTTTTCGCCGAAGGCAAAAGGGAATGATGAATATCTCTTGACAAAACAGGCGAAAAGGATATTGTAAAAAAAATTATTCCGAACAATAGCGTCCGGAAAATCCCGTGGTATTGACAAAGGCGTCAGTCTTCCTGACTTGGGAAGAGGGGCGCCTTAATTTTTTGGAGTATCGTAGCCATAAACTGCGGAATAGAAATTTGAAAGGATCCTCAGGCAAATGACAGGTGAATACCGGCCCACAGTGGCGCTTTTCTATTGCCAGAATATCCCGCAGAGCAGCGAGGATCACAGACGGGTCCTTGAGAAAAAGTACGGACAGAGTATGCGCCTTTTCCCAATCCCCTGTAGCGGGAGGCTGGAGCCTATCCATCTGCTCAGAGCCCTGGAAGAGTTTGCGGAGGCTGCCTATGTGGTTACCTGCCCTGAAGGGGCCTGCCGGTATTTGGAGGGTAACAGAAGGGCTATGAAACGGGTGCAGAGGACCCAGGATATTATCTCCAGTATCGGTCTGGAAAAGGAGCGTGTGGGGATCATCATTGAATCCAGTGAGGCGCCTGAACCGCTGGGGCAACTGGCAGAGAGGCTCCTTGAAAGGGCACTGAAGCTTGCCCCTTCCCCGGTGCTGAAGGGGGCGATGACAACCAAGGAACATCCTTCCCCCTGAATCAGGGATTTATTATTCAGGTGCAGCAGACAGGCCGTCCAGATCAGCCTCTGGGATTGAGATGGATTTTGGACATAGATGATTGTAAGAGGAGAGTAAGGATATGATTACCGCAGAGCAAAAGCCGATCCAGGAAATAAGGGATATGATCAGCCCATACAAAAAGATTCTCGTCTTGGGTTGCAACTCCTGTGTGGCCGAGTGTGCGGCAGGCGGCGAGAAGGAGACCGCCATGCTGGCCTCTGCCCTGCGCATGGCCGCCAAAATGAATGAAGAGGATGTGCTTATCGAAGAGAAAGCCATTGAGCGGCAGTGCGTAAAGGATTTTGTGATCCTGCTGGATGATATCATCGATCAATACGACGCTGTGCTCTCATTAGGGTGTGGGGCAGGCGTTCAGGCCGTTGGCGACATGTTCTACGAGGTCCCTGTGATCCCGGCCCTTAATACGGAATTCCTGGGGGAGACCAAAGAGCAGGGATTGTGGCTGGAGAATTGCCTGGGATGCGGTGATTGTATGCTTTACTATTTTGGAGGCATATGCCCTCTCGCTCGGTGTTCGAAGCAGCTTCTGAACGGGCCGTGCGGCGGCTCCATGGAGGGCCGCTGTGAAGTGGATCCGGATATGCCGTGCGCCTGGCAGATGATCATTGACCGTTTATCGAGGTTTGGGGCCTTGGAGAGACTGGAGCAGGTTTATCCCCCAAAGGATTGGTCAAAGAAACAGGGAGTGGGGCCCAGAAGGATCCAAAGGGAGGATCAGCAGAGGTGAAAAGTATGAGCCGATTGAGAAAAGTTCTGGACAGTGGGGAGTTTGCAGTAACCGCCGAATGCGGCCCACCTAAAGGGGCGGATCCCGATGCAGTGCTCAGGAAGGCTGAGCTGCTGAAGGATAAAGTGGATTCCATCAACGTAACCGACAACCAGACGGCCATTGTCAGGATGTCCAGCCTTGCCGCCTGCAGTCTCCTGAAGTCTGCAGGCCTCGATCCGGTGCTTCAGATGGTGGTAAGGGATCGAAACCGGATCGCACTTCAGTCGGACATCCTGGGGGCCTCTGCCATAGGCATACGAAATGTCCTGTGTCTGTCCGGTGATCATCAGGTCTTCGGCAATCAGCCCCAGAGCATTGGTGTGTTTGACCTTGATTCCATTCAGTTCCTTCAGGTGGTGAAAGGCATGCGCGACGAGGCTGTTATCCTTGGAGGGGAGAGACTGGAGACGCCCCCCGACCTGTTTATAGGCGCAGCAGCCAACCCGTTCGCCGATCCCCTCTCATTCAGAGTGGTCAGGCTGGCCAAGAAAGCGGCAGCCGGCGCCGATTTCATACAGACCCAGTGCATCTACAACCTGGAGCGGTTCGGTACCTGGCTGAAAATGGCCAGAGACAGGGGATTGACCGAAAAGGTTTATATCCTTGGCGGGGTGACACCCCTCAAGTCCGCGGGTATGGCCAAATACATGAAAAACAGGGTGGCAGGTATGGACGTGCCTGACGAGGTGGTGAAAAGAATGGAAGGAGTTCCCGAGGGTAAGCAGCGGGAGGAGGGGATCCGGATCTGTGTGGAGACCATCCAGGCGCTCAAGGAGATGCCAGGGGTGAAAGGGGTCCATATCATGGCCATCGAGTGGGAAGAGGCTGTGGGCGAGATAGTTGATCAGGCGGGCCTTCTTCCCAGGCCTACTCTGGAATGATTCGTGGGAGGAACCCTGATGCCGGCTAAATATGTCATACACACAAAGCCCGTTGCTCACCGTTTTGAGCCCATCACACGCTCTGGCATCATTGCCTGGGAAGAAGGCTGCCTCAAGTGCCCCGTATGCGTGAAGAGACAGTGTGTGTATGGGGTTTACGATCATAGGCACCTGGATGCCCGACAGATGATAGATTCCATTGACAACCAGTGCATGAACTGCCTGAGGTGTGTACAGAGCTGCCCAAAAGAACTGATCCATAAGTCACTCAATCCTGAATACAAAGCCATCGGGGATGCCCACTGGACTCCGGACATCATCAGCAGGTTGTGGTATCAGGCGGAGACAGGGAAGATTCCAGTCTCCGGAGCAGGGTACAATGGACCTTTCAGCGGCCCCGGATTCGATTCCATGTGGACCGACATGTCGGAGATCGTCCGGCCCACAAGGGACGGGATCCATGGCCGGGAGTACATCAGCACAGCCGTTGATCTGGGCCGGACGCCTCGCCACCTCCTCTTCACAAGGCAAGGAGATCTGGAGGGCCATACGCCCAATGTGCTCGGCATCCCTATGCCTATTTTGATGAGGCTGCCCGGATTTGGCTCCATAAGCAATGAGACCGTTCTTGGTTGGAATCTGGCGGCGAGACGTCTGGGCACTCTAATGGCCGTTCCCCTGGAGCTGATCAATTCCGGCCAAGTGGAATTCTCAAGGTGGTCCATTCCCGTGATAACTTCCCATGAATCCGATCCGGGCAGGGGGCTCCAGGGGGCCCCTATGGTTGAGATCCCTTGGGGCGAGGAGTGGAAAGATTACCGAGATGAGTTGACCTCCGTAGAGGCATCCCCTCTGATTTGCGACAAGATCGTCCTGGAGAAGGGGGCGGAGGAAAAGGTCCTTAGAGCGGTTGATGGGGGAGCTTCCATGATCCATCTTGAAGGAAGTATGGGCGGCCGGTTTGTGGATGATCATTCACGATACATCAAGGACGGGATCCGGTCCATCCATTTGAGGCTCGTGGAGGAGGGCGTCCGCGACGAGATCACCCTCCTTGCAAGCGGCGGTATCGCCATGGCGGAGCAGGTGGCCAAATCGGTCATATGCGGGGCGGATGCAGTATTCGTGGATTTTGCAATTCTCATCGCCCTGGAATGCCGGATGTGTCGGAGATGCACGGAGGGACTTTCCTGCCCCGTGGAGATAAAGGATGCTGCCGCCTCATGGGTGGCGGAACGGGTGGTAAATCTCCTTGGCGCCTGGCATAATCAGCTCCTCGAAGTAATGGGGGCAATGGGCATCAGGGATGCCAGGCGATTGAGGGGAGAATCGGGTCGTGCCATGTTCTTTGAAGAGCTGGACAGAGAGACCTTCAGTTCCATGGGTGAGATCCAGGAGGGATGTGAACTTGAGTAAAGATAATAGTTTCAACTGGCCGGAAGCGGTGCGGACCCCCTCCCGGTTTCGCAACCCCATAGGGAAGTACCGGCTGAACAGGACCACCGATTGCATAGCCTGCGGCAAGTGTGTGGAGATATGTCCATACGGCGTCCATGTGATCAGGAGGGGGCAGGTATTCGTAAAGAACCACTACCTGTGCGTGGGCCCGGATTGCCCCAATCCCTGTTACGAGGCCTGCCCCGTCCAGGCCCTTTCAATAAAAGAGAATCCCGACTTTGTTGCCATGGGGGATTACCGCTGGACGCCCGACCTCCTGATCAGCACCTGGTACATGGCTGAGTTCGGGGAGGTGCCTTCTGCCGGATTGCAATACAGGACGGGAAACTCCGGGGGCGGGTTTGACAGGATGCGCCTTGTATTTCGACCCGGCTCGTCCATTGCGGAAGAGGCGGAGGACGATGAAGTTGACATAAGCCTCCAGTTAAATCGAAGAAAGGACAACGCCCATGATATCCGGATTCAGGTCCCCTTTTATGGGGGTGGCATGTCTTATGGCTCGGTGAGCATTACCACGATGCTCAGCCGAATCAGGGCCGCGGCTGCCCTTGGGACATTTTGCTGCACGGGCGAGGGCGGGTATCCCGATGAGCTGAAGCCTTATGACGATCATGTAATTACCCAGGTGGCTACCGGGCTTTTCGGAGTCAGGGAGGAGACCATCCAGCGAGTCAGGATAGTGGAATTCAAGTACGCTCAGGGAGCCAAACCCGGCCTCGGGGGTCACCTGTTAGGGGATAAAGTGACGCCCGGCGTTGCGCGCATGAGAGAGGCGGTGGTGGGATACCCCCTGTTTTCACCTTTCCCATTCCACAGCGTTTATTCTGTGGAGGATCACAAGAAGCATGTGGACTGGATAAAATCCATCAATCCCAAGGCCTTAGTCTCCGTCAAGGTTTCCACCCCCACTGACGTGGATATGGTGGCGGTGGGCAGCTACTATGCAGGCGCTCACATTATCCACCTGGATGGAAGCTACGGGGGCACTGGTGCTGCCCCGGACATCGCCAAGAAAAATATCGCTATGCCCATTGAATATGCCGTGCCCAAAGTGCATCGGTTCCTTCAGGAAGAGGGAATGCGGGACAAGATGACCGTGATTGCCAGCGGCGGTATCAGGACACCCCATGATGTCGCTAAGATAATTGCCCTTGGCGCCGACGGGGTCTGCACGGGCACGGCCGATCTGGTGGCCCTTGAATGTGTGCGGTGCAGCAACTGCGAGAGTGGCAGGGGGTGCGCCAGGGGCATTGCAACCACGGACCCCGAACTGGTGAAATTGATAGAACTGGATTGGGGAACCCAGCGAATCATCAATCTTTTCTTGGCCTGGCGTAAAGAACTTGTCCGTATCCTGAAAAAGCTGGGCATGGGGAGTTTGGAGGAACTGGTTGGGAGGACGGACTGCCTGGCCCATTTGGACTACATGATGAAGGGAGCGGCATAAGGTGCCAAAACCTCAACGAAAAAAGTAGAGTCATGCGAGATTTTCAAACCATAGACAACATCATACGATCAAGGAGAATGCTCAAGGGAGATCCTTCTTCAAGGGCCTACCGTGAGACAGAAGCGGAGGGCGGGTGCGGGGTAACCGGATTTGCCTGCAGCGTGCCTGTGAGGGGAAAACATATCTTCGAGCCTTCCAAGCAGATGCACAACAGGGGAAACGGCCGCGGCGGGGGAATCGCTGCCATGGGTCTTGACAGCAATATGCTCGGGGTGTCCCAGGAGGTCCTGGAAGAGGATTATATTTTGCAGATTGCCGTGTTGGAGGAAGGGGTTATTGGGGACCTGGAGCGCCGTTTTATCGAGCCCTGGTTCAAAGTGGACCTGTCAGGGCGCATTGGGCGCGTGGAGGATTACAGGGACATCAATGGTCTGGATATACGTCCGCCGGATGTATGGCGATATTTTGTGCGCGTAAAACCTGAGGTTCTCAAAGACTTTGTCGAGAAAAAGGGCCTCCACGGCCTGAGCCATAGAGAAGCCGAAGACGAATTCGTCTATCAGAACAGCTTCAGGATCAACAAGACGTACTACGATGCATTTGGAAAGCAGCAGGCCTTTGTCCTGTCCCACGGCCGGAATTTCTTCATCCTTAAGATCGTGGGCTATGCCGAACAGGTGGTCCAGTATTACAAGTTGGAGGACTTCAAGGCGCATATATGGATTGCGCACCAGCGTTATCCCACCAAGGGGAAGGCCTGGCATCCTGCCGGCGCTCATCCTTTTGTGGGGCTTAACGAGGCCCTCGTGCATAATGGGGATTTCGCCAATTACTATTCAGTGACGGAATATCTGGCGCAACGGAACATCTATCCCCTTTTCCTCACGGATACAGAGGTTTCAGTGCTCCTTTTCGACCTTTACTGTCGTACTTACGGGTATCCCATGGAATACGTAATCGAGGCCCTTGCCCCCACCATGGAGAGGGACTTTGATCAGTTGCCGGAGGAAAAGCAGCGCATATACCGTGCCATCCAGGCGACCCACATACATGGCTCCCCTGATGGCCCCTGGTTCTTTATCATCGCCCGCAACGATGCAGAGAACAAGAGGTTCCAGCTCATAGGGATAACGGACACCTCCATGCTGCGGCCTCAGGTTTTCGCACTCCATGACGGGCAGGTCAGGGTGGGCCTTATCTGCTCCGAAAAACAGGCCATTGACGCTACTCTCAAGAGCCTCTCGGAGGAAGATCCCAGGGTTGGAAGCGTGGCGGACCTGTACTGGAATGCCCGGGGTGGAAGCCACACGGATGGCGGCGCTTTTGTCTTCAACCTGGAGGAGTCGGAAGAAGGAGGCCGGGACGAGCGGCAACTCGTCTGCATGGACAAGTTCGGGAGGGAAATAAGGGTTCCAGAGGGACAGGTTCCCTATCTCCCGGACCCGATCTATTATGAAATGGGCGACGAGCCAGAGGATCGCTTTCAAATATCCAGATTCTTCGAGCTTCAGGAAGCTGAACCCCTTTTCGATTTCGTGAAGGAGGGCATCGGCAGGTGGGATTATACGGATCTCATGAAATGCTTGAGGCAGATCAAGGCCTGGGCCCTGAAAGGGGATGCCCATTTTGAGATGGCTCTGGAACTCCTCACCCTGATGATGGACAGGCGCTATCCCACATACGACAAGAAAAGGCGTTCCGTTTTGCAGATGGTAAATCGCACCCTTGAAGCGATGTTTCGTCATGTGCCTACCTTGGATACCGAGGGTGTAAGAGGCGGCTATCGTTTGATTGACTGGGAGACAAGGGGACTTCTCAGGGGGCCCGTCAATGAAGAAAAGGCCCTGATTATAGATGCATCATTGTTTCCTCCTGAAGGGGAGGAGTGCGACAGTCGCCTGATGGCCGAGGCCTTTTTCAAAGGCTGGCGCCGGTTTATAGTATTTGGGCTCAAAGGCCAGCGATTCCATGGATGCGGGTTCGGGCCCGATACAGGTGGGGTGCAGATTGATCTGTACGGCAGTTCGGGGGACTATGCGGGCTCCGGTATAGATGGACTCAGCCTGTATATCCACGGCAATGGCCAGGACCAGCTGGGGCAGATCATGAAGTCGGGCAAGATGGTTATTTACGGTGATACGGGTCAGACCTTTATGTACGGAGCGAAAGGGGGCGAGGTTTACGTGCTTGGCAATGCCGCAGGACGCCCTCTTATCAATGCCGTGGGACGGCCCAAGGTGGTGATCAACGGGACCTGTCTGGATTATCTGGCCGAATCCTTCATGGCGGGCGACCCTCTAAACGGAGGCGGCTTCGTGGTCCTGAACGGCCTTCATGTGGACCATGACGGCAATATTCGACCGCAGGCTACGCCTTATCCGGGCTCCAACCTTTTTTCCCTTGCCTCCGGGGGCGCCATATATGTGCGGGACCCCTTTCACAATGTCGATGATCAGCAGCTAAACGGTGGAGAAATCGTTCCGTTGGACGAAAAAGACTGGGGCCTTATACTCCCCTTTCTCCGGGAAAATGAGCGGCTTTTCGGAATCTCCATAGAAGAGCACCTGCTCAAGGTGGAGGGTGAGGCCAGGAGCCCCCTCCAGGTCTATATCAAGGTGAGGCCGAAACAGAACGATACGGCCGGCAGGGACGGTCTCCAGGAATGGGGAGAGTAGCCGGTTGGGGAGCGGGGTTCCCGGGTTAACTTATTGAAATAATTAGCATCAAATCCAGGATTAAGTTTATTTCCGGCAGCAGTGACCGGGGTCATAAACTGACTGGATTTCTTCAGCAGCATGCGGTAAAGTGCCTTCCAGTGCATTTTCTTTTCCCTTGACCTTTTCGAAAAAACGCCTCATCTCCGGATAAGATCCAAATATGGTCGAAGCGCTACGTCTGGATGAGGACGAAAATTGCACTATAGGATGGAGCAGGTGGGTCGCAAAATGACAGCCCGGATGGGCCGGGGTTCACCGGGCTCTCCGGCAAGCTCTGAGTTACGGTGAAGCTTTGGAGCGAAGAACATGAAAGCCCTTTTAGCTTTGGAAGATGGGACAATATTCGAAGGTCGTTCATTTACAGGGCCCTTCGAGAGTACCGGAGAGGTGGTGTTCAACACCAGTATGTCCGGATACCAGGAGATTCTGACCGATCCATCCTACTGCGGGCAGATGGTGACCATGACTTACCCCCTCATCGGGAGTTACGGGATCAATGATGAGGACATTGAATCGGAGCGGGTGCAGGTCAAGGCACTCCTCGTAAAGGAATACCAGGAGTATCCCAGCAACTGGCGTGCTAATAAGACTCTGGCGGACTACCTCAAGATCAACGGGATCCCCGGTGTCGAAGGAATTGACACCCGGGCTCTGACCCGGCATATCAGGCTCCAGGGCGCCATGAGAGCCGCGCTGTCCACCGAGGAACGTCATCCCCGCCACCTGGTGGAAAAAGCGAGGCAATCCCCCGGCATGGTGGGCCGCGACCTCGTCATGGAGGTAACCTGCAAAGAGCCCATGGTGTGGCAAGAGGGCAGGCCCCGCCGCCTGGAAGGGAGCCTGGAAGATTTTGAGTGGCCCCGGGGTGCCGGGCCTTTGCGAATCGTGGCCATGGATTACGGTGTGAAATACAATATCCTCCGCTCTCTTGAAAGTAGGGGATGTTCGATCCTGGTGCTTCCGGCTGATACCGGGCCTGAGACCATTGACAAGCTGGACCCCGATGGCCTCTTTTTGAGCAATGGACCCGGAGATCCTGCAGCAGTGGGCTATGCGGTCGAGACCATCAGGAGTCAGTTGGGCAGGAGGCCGATTTTCGGTATCTGCCTCGGGCACCAATTGATCGGTCTGGCCTTAGGCGGCAAGACATACAAACTGAAGTTCGGGCACAGGGGCGCTAACCAGCCAGTAAAGGATCTGGCCACGGGGAAGGTGGAGATTACTTCCCAGAATCATGGGTTTTGCGTGGACATGGAATCCCTGAAAGATCCTGACGTGGAACTCAGCCACATAAATCTCAACGACAATACCTTAGAGGGGCTGGTTCACAGGAAGATCCCGCTTTTCTCGGTACAATACCACCCCGAGGCCTCACCCGGTCCTCATGATGCCTCATATCTTTTTGACCGATTTGTGGAGATGATCAAGGAGCACCGCGCCCCTGTCTCCTGACAGACAGCTTTCAACATGCCCAAGCGAACGGACATAGAGAAGATACTTATCATAGGTTCCGGGCCCATTGTCATCGGCCAGGCCTGCGAATTTGACTATTCTGGCACCCAGGCTTGCAAGGCACTCAAGGAGGAGGGCTACCATGTGGTGCTGATTAACAGCAACCCCGCCACCATTATGACCGATCCGGAAATGGCCCACCGCACATATATAGAACCCATTACACCGGAGATGGTGGAAAAAGTGGTGAAGCGGGAGCGTCCCGACGCAATCCTGCCGACCCTCGGGGGCCAGACCGGACTAAACACAGCGGTTAAGGTTGCCGAGACCGGCATACTCGAGTCCTTAGGCATTGAAATGATCGGGGCTTCCATCCCTGTGATTCAAAAGGCCGAGGACAGAGAGCAGTTTCGAGACGCCATGGCCCATATCAATCTGAGGGTCCCCAAGAACGGTATCGCCAGGAATATGGATGAGGCGCGTCAAGTGGCGTCAAAGATCGGGTATCCCCTGATTATCAGACCCAGTTTTACTCTGGGCGGGACCGGCAGCGGGGTGGCTTACAACCGGGAGGAGATGGAGGTCATTGCAAGCGCCGGGCTTGAGGCAAGTATGATTTCGGAGATCCTCATGGAGGAATCCCTGATCGGATGGAAGGAATATGAACTGGAGGTGATGCGGGACTTCAAAGACAATGTGGTGATTATCTGTTCGATTGAGAACTTCGATCCGATGGGGGTACACACGGGCGACAGTATCACGGTGGCGCCGGCTCAAACCCTGACCGACAGGGAATACCAGCACATGCGTGATGCGGCCATAGCCATTATCAGAGAGATAGGTGTGGAAACGGGGGGGTCCAATATCCAGTTTGCCATCCATCCGGAGACGGGCGAGATGGTGGTAATTGAGATGAATCCCAGGGTTTCCCGTAGTTCCGCTCTGGCATCCAAGGCCACGGGGTTTCCCATAGCAAAGATAGCCGCCAAGCTGGCAGTGGGGTATACCCTTGACGAGATCGCAAATGACATCACCCGGGAGACACTTGCCTCATTTGAGCCCACCATTGATTACTGCGTGGTTAAGGTGCCTCGATGGGCCTTCGAGAAATTATCCGGAGCCGAGGACAGACTCACCACATCCATGAAATCGGTGGGGGAGACCATGGCCATCGGGAGGACCTTCAAGGAGGCCCTCCAGAAGGCAATTCGGTCGCTGGAGATCGGGCGTTACGGACTCGGATCGGATATCCCGGAGCGCGGGACGCCTCCCCCGGGTATGGATGAGATTGAAAATGGCCTTATCCATCCCAACTCCAGGCGTATTTTTTACATCAGAGAGGCCTTTGAGCGGGGAGTCTCCATAGAAAGGATATATGAGCTGTCCCATATTGATCCGTGGTTCCTCCATCACATGCAACAGGTACATACCCTGGAGAGAGAGCTGAAGGAGACGGCGCGAAAACGTCGCCGCAAGAAGAGATGGAATCCTGAGCTTTTGAGGAGGGCCAAAGAATATGGCTTTTCCGATATTCAGCTCGCAACCATTTTCGGGACCGATGAGATGGAAGTCAGAAAGCAGCGGTCTGCTCAGGGGGTCCGACCGGTGTATAAGCTGGTGGACACCTGTGCCGCTGAATTCGAAGCCTATACGCCCTATTATTATTCCACCTATGAGCAGGAAAATGAAATTCGGGCTTCAAAGAAAAGAAAAGTGGTCATTCTGGGGGGAGGCCCCAACCGGATCGGCCAGGGCATTGAATTCGACTATTGTTGCGTCCATGCCTCATTCGCTTTGAAGGAAATGGGGATTGAGAGCATCATGGTGAACAGCAATCCGGAGACGGTGAGCACGGATTACGATACCTCCGACAAACTCTATTTCGAGCCGCTGACCCGCGAGGATGTCCTCAACATCGTGGAACAGGAACAACCGGAGGGAATCATCGTCCAGTTTGGAGGACAGACGCCTTTGAACATCTCGGTGCCCCTGGCCGAGGCGGGCGTACGGATTTTAGGCACAAGCCCCGATAGCATTGACCGGGCCGAGGACAGGGAGCGCTTTCAGAGCATGCTCAGGAAACTGGATATCCTTCAGCCCCAAAACGGCACCGCTACCAATAAAGAGGAAGCGCTCAAGGTGGCCGAAGAGATAGGGTATCCTGTGGTGGTGAGGCCCTCGTTTGTCCTTGGGGGGAGGGCCATGGAGATCGTTTATGACCGAAAAGACCTGGAATATTATATCAAGGACGCGGTCGAGGTGTCGGCCGGTAAGCCCATACTGATTGATGGGTTTCTTGAACATGCCATTGAGATCGATGTGGATGCCATTTCAGACGGCCACAACACTGTGATAGGAGGAATCATGGAGCATATCGAAGAGGCGGGCATCCACAGCGGGGACAGCGCCTGCGTGCTGCCACCCATATCACTTGAGCCGGGGATAGTGGAGCGGATCAAGGAACATACCAGGGACCTGGCAAGAGAGCTCAACGTCATAGGCCTGATGAATATCCAATATGCCGTAAAGAATCAGACCGTTTACGTGTTGGAGGTCAATCCAAGGGCCTCGAGGACCATCCCCTTCGTGAGCAAGGCTACGGGGATCCCCCTGGCAAAGCTGGCCACAAAGGTCATGATGGGGAAGACCCTCAAAGAGCTTGGACTGACCGGGGAAGTTACCCCATCGCACATTTCCTGCAAGGAATCTGTTTTCCCCTTTAATAGATTTTCCGGTGTGGATACAATATTGGGCCCCGAGATGAAATCCACCGGGGAAGTGATGGGCATTGATCGCTCTTTCGGGCTGGCCTTTGCCAAGTCGCAGCTTGCAGCGGGCCAGCGGCTTCCAACCGAGGGCACCGTGTTCATCAGTGTGAGGGACGAGGATAAGATGGCGTTGCTGGAGACCGTGTTTCTCCTGTATGACCTGGGGTTCAGGATCATGGCCACGAGGGGCACCTCCGCTTATCTCAGGGCTCATGGGATTGACAATCAGATGGTTTATAAAGTGAGTGAACGAAGGCCGCATATCGTGGACCTGATCAAGAATGGGGATGTAGACTTGGTTATCAATACGACGAGCGATAAGAAGGCCATCGCAGAGTCCTATTCCATACGGCGCACAGCCCTCACGCTGAATATCCCCTACACCACTACGCTTGCAGGGGCAAGAGCAACGGCTTTGGCAATAAAGGCCATGATCGAGGGAAAGGTCAACGTTGAGCCCTTACAGGAGTATCATGGAACGGGGTCATAATTTCCGCGACGCAGATTCAGACTGGCCATGAGCGGATCAGGGAAGGGGGGGCGCGTTGGCTCCGGTTATTGAAACGTCAATGGCGTAAAGGCGAGAGGTGTTCAGAGATCTGGAAATGTATTGTGATCGACCCAGAGAGGAGTGCGGCATCTTTGCGGTCTATGGCCATGAGGAGGCTGCCAAGCTGGCCTATTTCGGTCTGTACGCGCTGCAACACAGGGGACAGGAGAGTGCCGGGATAGTGGCATCCGACGGCCGGCAGGTCATGGAACATAAGGCCATGGGGCTGGTGCCGGAAATCTTTGACGAGGAGATCCTGAACAGACTCAAAGGCCGCCTGGCTCTGGGTCACGTGCGGTATTCCACTACGGGTTCCTCCCTCCTGGTCAATGCCCAGCCTTTCAGGATCCAGTATTCCGGGCGTACCCTCGCGATCGCCCACAACGGCAACCTCGTAAATGCCCGGGAGATACGCGGGGAGCTGGAGAACGCGGGCTCCATTTTCCAGACCAGCATGGACACCGAGGTTGTCCTTCACCTCACAGCCAAATACATCAAGAAAGGGCTGGAGCAGGCCATGGTTGAAACTATGAACCGGGTCAAGGGAGCCTACTCCATGGTGATACTCACCGAGGATACCCTCATAGCCGCAAGGGATCCCAACGGATTCCGGCCCCTGTGTTTGGGGAGGCTGAATTCAGGATATGTAGTGGCATCGGAGACCTGCGCCTTTGACCTGGTGGAAGCTGAATACATCCGAGATGTAGAGCCCGGTGAAATCCTGATCATTAATGAAAATGGGCTCCACAGCCTCTCTTCCGGCATTGAGTCGCGAAAGAGCCACTGCATATTCGAGCTGATATATTTTGCCAGACCGGATAGCACCGTATTCGGTCAGAATGTGTACCTGTTTCGGAAAAAGCAGGGGGAACTTCTGGCGGAGCAATTCCCTCAGAAGGCGGACCTGGTGATGCCTTTCCCCGATTCCGGGAACTATGCTGCCCTCGGGTATGCTCAGGCATCGGGCTATCCCCTGGAAATGGGCATGATCAGGAACCATTATGTGGGCAGGACCTTCATCCAACCTTCCCAGAGCATGCGGGACTTCGGCGTCAAGGTGAAGCTCAATCCGGTCAAGGAGTTACTGAAGGACAAACGCGTATTGATCATGGAGGATTCCATTATCAGGGGGACGACCGCCAGGACGAGGATCAGGACCCTGAGAAAGGTAGGCGCCCGGGAGGTCCATATGCTTGTGAGCTGCCCCCCCCATCGCTATCCTTGTCATTATGGCATAGATTTTTCAAAGTCAGGAGAGTTGATTGCGGCCCGGAAGTCCGTGGAGGAGATCAGGGCATTTATCGGCCTGGACAGCCTGGGATACCTCAGTCTCGATAATTTGGTAAAGGCCACGCATATCCCGAGGGAGGATCTCTGCCTGGCCTGTTTCGATGGCCGATATCCCATTGCTATGGATACGGGATTCGAGAAAACCTGTTTTGAATAAGCTTGCAGCCTGATTAAACATGCGCGCGAGGGGGGCGGCGGATCCTAACCGTTTCGAAAGAGGGCCCTCCTTCTTTTTTTTGCGATCATGGCCCTCATCATATCACCGGCGTTTTCCGCGTGATCCGCAATAGATCCTATAATTTCTGACAGCCTCACCAGATGAAATATCCCTACAGGATCCTTTTCAAGGGCGAATATTTTCGTTTTCAATTCATCCTCTATCTCATCTGCTTCATGCTCTCGTTTGCGCACATTGTTGATAATGTCCTTTACGATCCTGCGCTGCTTTTCGGAATAGGTTTCAAAATACTTTTTGGCCTCTTCCACCATTCTGCTCAACTCTTCGATGGGCTCGATCACTGAATCCACCAGGAGGAATATCTGTTTTTTGAGGGATTCGGAACTTACCGGTATGTTCCGGTAGGAAAGCCAGTCAAGTGCTTCCTGCACAGAGTCAAGCACCTTGTCCTGTTCCCTTATGTACCAGAAAAGTTCAAACTTTGAGACCGGCATCCTGGTTCCCATGGGGATGTGGCCGCGAATTCTGCGCTTGATGGCATCCGCCTCGCTTTCCAGCTTCACTACTTCCTGCCGGTACTCATCGAACTCCTGACACCTTTCAGAGGCATAACACTCTATGGCCTGCTGAAATGCCCATGCGCATTCCTTGACCTTTTCCGCATGCTCGAGCAGGCTGTCGAACGGCAGAGTCACGAATAAAGAAAAAAATGGAAACTTCATTGCTTCCTCCATAAAATAGAAATGAGTATTTTCCCCTCCATGGACGATGACCCTATACCGAACCGGAGGGGCTAACCGGCATCAGTAGGCTTCAAATGACTTTGGTCATCCGTGAGCACGAATGATTCTCTGAAGATATCGAGCAGTTCCTGCGTCTGCTCCGCAATCTTTACGCTGTTTTCAATGAGAGCATAGAACAGTATGCTCAAGCGGGTCTTTGTTTCATTTTTCTGGATTCGCTCTATCTGGTTCCTGTCATATTCTGCTACAAGATTTTTTAGCCTCAGCAACTGGTTGGAAATATACTCGTAGTCCACCTTCTTTCTCCTTAGCAGCATAATGGATGTGTTCCACAGGAGTCGGGTCAGGTAGGTCTTGACATGTCGGAGTTCTTCTTTCTGGGACTCGATGAACCCGGTATGATAGTTCTCGAAATGCTCGCAGGTGCGTGTGGCAATCTCCCTGTAGCTTTCAGAGATGGCCTGGAGAGCCTTTATTGTGTGGGAATATTTCTGGGTGCGGTCCATGTCCTTCTTGTGAAGAAGAAACAGGGTCCTGAAGATATTGGCCACGATAATATCGGCCTGCTTCTCGAAATTTCGAGCTTCTCCCCTGGCATTTCTCAACCTTTCCCTGTCCTCTGAAATGGTGGCCTCAAAACAGATTCCCAGGTTATCGCTGATATCTTTCAGGAAACGACCTGTCTGTTCGAAGGAAGTTTGAATGCTTCTTTCTGGATCAGTGACGGTTTCCAGGTTGAAGGCCTCGATGGCCGCGGCTTCCTCCTCGCGCTTGGAGTGCAAGCGGTAGGTGTTCCATACAAGGAAAAAGGAGAGGAACAGGAGCGCCACCACGGCGGGAAACTTGAAAAAACCGATCATGAAGGCAAATAGCAGGGATATGCTGAATGCGGCCAGGGCGGTGAAGAACCACCCGCCGATGACAGTCAGAACGCCTGTTACCCTGTAAACGGCACTCTCTCTGCCCCATGCCTGATCCGAAAGAGATGTACCCATGGCCACCATGAAGGTGACATAGGTGGTAGAGAGCGGGAGCTTGAGAGAGGTGGCGAATGAGACCACGGCACTTGCAACAATCAGGTTTACCGAGGCCCTGAGGAGATCAAAAGAGGATGACTTCCCGTCCGTAGATGTGCGGGAATTGTAGGCCCCGGGGTCCAGACGGCCTCCCACCATTTTTTTGACCGATATGGGAGTCAATTTCCTCGCGATGTCAATGAGGTTATGGGCCATGCCCACGATAATTCGTGAGATTGCAGAGGAACCAAAACGCTCTATACCCTCGTCCTGTCTTCCAAGCTGCACTTCTGTCCGGGTGACCGTGCGCGCCTTTCTGGATATCCAGAGAGTGATGACCATGATGGTACCCGCTATCAAAAGCAAGTAGGTATTGGTCTGTATAGGCCTTTGCAGGGCCTCCATCGTTACAGTCAGTGGGTCGGGGGCGGTGGAGGCCACATGATAGGCGCTGAGGCCCGCCAGCGGTACGCCGATAAAGTTGACCAGGTCATTGGCGGCAAATGCCATGGCAAGGGCGAAAGTACCGATAAGGACGATGGGTTTGAGGATATTGATGCGCGTAAATAAAGTCAGGAGCTGGAACAGGCAACCAAAGAAGAGGAAACTGGCGGCAAGGATGCCCCAGGTATTGCTTTTGATCCAGTGGATGGCCTCGGGGGTCAGGAAGGATGTCCCCTTTGCCCCTTTAATCAGGATGAAATAGGTGATTACCGACAGGGCCAGCCCCCCCCATAGGCCGCTATAGCGTTTTAGGCGTTTTTTATAGTCGAAGGTAAACAGGAGACGGGAGGCAAACTGAACCACTACGCCGAAGAAAAAGGCGATCACCACGGAGAGCAGTATGCCCATAATAATGGCAAGGGCTTTTCCTGTGTTTATATAATGGACAAGCGATGTATAGCTGGCGCCGGCTGCATGGATTTTCATTATGGATACGGCCACGGCTGCGCCCAGCAATTCAAAGACTATGGATACTGTGGTGGAAGTAGGCAGGCCGAAGGTATTGAAAAGATCCAGCAGGATGACGTCAGTAAGCATGACGGCCAGGAAGATATTGAGCAGTTCGGGCATCAGGAAGAATTTAGGGTGGAATATGCCTTTCCTGGCAACTTCCATCATGCCGCTCGAAAAAGTCACACCCGCCAGTATGCCAAGGCTGGCGATTATCATGATCACATAAAAGGGTGCAACCTTGGAACCCACGGAAGAGGTCAGGAAGTTGACCGCATCGTTACTGACTCCTACAATCAGGTCAAAGATGGCAAGCCCTGCCAGTATGAGGATCAGAAAGACATAAAAATCCATTAAACGTCCTTTCCCGCTTTGAAAGCCGATTTCTTAATTTTCTGAAAGAAGAGCGGGTGCTTATACGGTGATTTCAGGAACATGTTTAATGGGAGCCTAACAAAAACTTTACAATTCATACACATTTTTTCGTCCATCTATGCCCTCGGCAGACGATTCTTTGAGGATTATTTGAAACGCCTTGATTGAAAGACCCGGAGAGGCTGTCTATATGGCATCTTTGCCTGTTTCCCCGGTACGTATGCGGATGGCGTCTTCCACCGGGAGCACGAAGATCTTTCCGTCACCAATTTCTCCGGTATGCGCTCTTTCCTGGATGACCTTCACCGCCTCAGGGACGAGGGAGGCTTCCATCACCACTTCGATCTTGGTCTTGGCAACGAAATCTATTTGATATTCGGCCCCGCGGTAGATCTCCCTGTGCCCCCGTTGACGCCCAAACCCTTTGACCTCAGTGACTGTAAGCCCTCTCACTCCAAGCTGTGAAAGGCCCTCTTTCACATCATCCAGCTTAAACGGTTTGATGATCGCTTCTACTTTTTTCATGTAATTGCGCCTCCTTTGGAGATTTGCCGTCTGCAACGCCTTAGCGCTTTGAAACGCGTGCCCTTAGTAAGACATGCTCGTAATCTTCAGGTCCCGCTGCATAAGAGTTTAGAAATTATATGCGGTTTCCTGGTGCTGGGTCAAATCCAAACCTTTTATCTCGTCCTCTTCGGAAACACGGAGGCGGAAAAGGCGGTCCATAGAATGCTGAACAGGAGGAAAGGACCGAACCGCATTCTTTCGGCAAATGCTCCCGTAATCAAGGCGGGCGTGATCACGGCGAACATGCACTGATAAATCATAAAACCTCATTCCCCTTTGATTTTTTCCTCCTGGAGTGTGGCAAGGTCCGTGCCTTCCGGGGAAAAGAGAGAAGCTGATAATAATATCTGATGGTTAGCGCCATTCATTTTTGTTTAAAATTATTTTTCCAATACAATATTGTTAGTAAAGGAGTCTAATGGATACAAAATCGTATAAAATACCAGGGTGTTCCCGCCAAAAATCGGTTTTTGTGCCTCGGTCAAGGAGATCCCAACTTTCTTCTCAGCGGCCCAATATCATACTTGAGAGAATCATCAGCGGATAAGCCGGGCCATGGGGTCTCCTTCAGCCGGCCGCAACGGAAAAAGTGGGTGATTTTGAATCAGCTCTGGGTGAGCTGGTGGAGGATGGTCTCCTTGATTTTCACTATCTGTTCCGGGTCCACCACCTTCTGGCCTTCCAGATCGCGCACGTAAAAAACGTCGGCGATCTGATCCGCCTTGGTGGCAATCTTGGCTATCCGGATATCCAGGCGGAGGTCAAATAGGGCCTTTGTGATGAGATACAGGAGCCCTGCGCGGTCGTGGGCAAATACTTCGATCAGGGTGAAAAAATCCGAGGAATCATTGTCCACGTTCACCTGTGGCGGCCGGGGAGCGGGATAAGATGCTGCAAAAATAGAGGGCCTTGATTTTTCTTTGAGCCGATGGCTCAAGCACATGTTGCCCTTGAATGTATTTTCCAGGTCCCGTTCAATCCGTTTCCATGTTTCATGTGGGTGGATCGGATCGGGCGGGCTCGAAACCCTCAATATGTCTACGGCTGTGCCATCCTTCCAAGTATACACGTCTGCAGCAAGGATATTGACATTGTTAAGAGCCAGCACACCGGCCATGTCCGAGAATAGTCCGGGGCGGTCCTTGGCTATAAAGGTGAGCTTCCAGCAGCCGCCCACGTCATCCTTTTTGGAGGAGAGATAAAAGGACTCGGGCTCCTGTTCGTCTTTGCATTTATTTAAGGTCGTAACCATTTCCAAGTGCTGTAGGATATCGCTGGTAGGTGTGTTCAGGAGGTAACGTGGAGACATCGCCTCGAAAAGAGCTTCCAGTGTGGAATGATCCATCCGCTCTTTCATGGAGTGGAAGACCTGCGATTTTACCCGCTCCAGCTTTCGTGATGCCTGAGGAGTGGCCAACTCCCCTTGTTCGAGGATATGGAGGATCTTAAAAAACAGCTCCTGAACCAGGTTGGCGATCCAATCGGTCCAGGCCCTGGGGCCGGTGGCTTTCGAGTCTGCCCATGTCAGGAGGTAGAGCATTTTCAGGCGCTCCACATCTCCTATGGTGCGTGCACACTGGACCACCGCCTTTTCATCGTTGAGGTCCCTGCGGGTTGCATTTTCCACCAGGAGGAGATGATGACGCACCAGGAACAGTATGTCTTCGGCGGGTTTGTCCGCATAGCCGAAGCGCCTCAAGATTTCCTGCGTGATAACAGCCCCCCTCTCGGCGTGTCTCCTGCCCACTTTTCCTATATCGTGGAACAGGGCGGAGAGGAGCAATGTTTCGGGCTCTGCCAGGTCCGTGAAAATGTCAAGGAACAGAATCTCTTTCATGGCCCCGAGAGTTTTGAGGAATCTGACTGCCTCCAGACAATGTTTTCCCACCGGATAGATATGGTAAGTGTCAAACTGCACCCGATCTTTGATCTGAGCGAATTCCGGGATGAATGCATCAAGGAGCCCGGTTTCGAACATCTGTTCAAGCGCTTCGACGCCATGTTCTCCTCCTATGATGTTCAGGAAACTCCTGACCGCCTTTGGGGAATTTCTGAAGTTGTCATCCACGAGGTAGAGAAACTCCCGGGTCAGCCTTATGGCCTCAAGGGATATTGCGCGACCTAAGTGGGCGGATGCTTCGAAGATTTCCATGAGGAGCAGGGGCCTTGATATGATGGTGGTGGCGGAGTCATAGGTCAGCTCTTCATCGTCAATATGGATTCCCTCGGGAATGAGACCGTAGGCGGGAGCCTCTCTGATGGCGCGTCTGTGCGGGAGATGTTCCTTGGTAAAGGCGCGATGAAGCGACTTTATGGAAAGCATGGAGGTGTGAAGCTTTCCCAGAAACTGCTCAACCGCCTTGAAGTCCTTCCTGTCCCTGAAACCGAGCCTTGCGGCGATCTTTTCCTGATGCTCGAATGTCAATTTGTCGTTTTTCCTCTCAGAAAGGGCGTGGAGATGGTTCCGGACAAGCCAGATGAGCCTGAGGTGGCCCATCAATTGTTGATATTCATTGTGGGAAAGCTTCCCGCTATACTCCAGATCACGAGGAATCCTTAAGTTGAAAAAGGCCTTTGCCAGCCAGAGCATATGATGGTAGTCGCGCAGGCCCCCGCTTCCCTCCTTGAGGTGTGGCTCGAGAAGGGAACTTGCATCCCCGTGGATCCGCGTGCGGATCTGGTCTCGCTCATCCAGCCACCTTGCAAAGGCGGTGCTCTTCTTGCTGAGGACCTCTGATCTGAGTTTTTCCACAAGAGATAGGTAAAGAGGAGAGTCCCCGCATATGAAGCGGGCATCCATCATCGAGGTCAGGACCTCAAAGTCATTGTTGGAGAGGGAAAGACAGTCTCTGATATCCCGAATTGCGTATCCCACCTCCAGGCCTAAGTCCCAGAGAGGGAAGAAGAATTCCCTTGAGAGCTCTTTTGCCTGTTGCGGGATACCGGCCCCGAAAAGGATCATGATATCAATATCGGAGTGAAGGCAGAGTTCTCTTCTGCCATATCCTCCCACGGCAATAAGCGCGAAAGGTCTTTTCAGGCGAAAAAGCCCCCTTCCGGTCCCGCTCTCTTGGAGGGCCCGCCTGAAATACTGATCCATGGCTTCGGTATACTTGTCATGGAAGTCTTCGGGGATATCCCCGTTGGAACACATGGATAGGAGTTGGTCCCTGGATGCTTTGAGTTCTCCAAAGGGTGTACTCATTTTCACGCCGTAGCTCTCATCATTTCAATAAGTTAATCAGGATAAATGCCTTCCCTCAAATTGAGGCGACCAGCTTGGCACACAGAAAATAGTCATAGGCAACGTTCCATAATTGCAACAACTTGGCCCCTTGAAAAGGATAACCTTGAGCCTCACTCCTGCTTTTTACAAATATTTGGCTCATCCGACCAAAGCGTACTTGCTGTGTGGAAATGGCTTTAAGAAGGGCATAAAGTCT
>JAOZOW010000046.1:0-2277 GCA_029933075.1 Deltaproteobacteria bacterium
GGAGACCCGGAATCGAAGAAAAGACTTTATGCCCTTTTGTAGC
Organism: Deltaproteobacteria bacterium; assembly: GCA_029933075.1. Classification (GTDB taxonomy): domain Bacteria; phylum Desulfobacterota; class DSM-4660; order Desulfatiglandales; family Desulfatiglandaceae; genus JAOZOW01. The sequence goes on from JAOZOW010000046.1 coordinate 44, forward strand.
CATTTCCACATAGCAAGTACGCTTTAGTAGGATGAACCATATGATTTTAGCGCCTTGACTACGCCCGGATGTCACCTTCCGAAAGGAAGGCCCTTGAAAAGTTTCTTGATCTTGTCGGTCAGAGACTCGGATTTCTCGGCGCCCTGTTTTTCCTCCATGAGGCCTTTGCCGAACATGCCGCTTAGGTCCGGACGAAATTTAGGCGAGGAGAAGGTGCCCGTGATCAGCACAGGCACCTTTAGACCCATATGTGGAATCACATCTCCCTGGCCCTTCAGTGTGGCGACGAATTTGGGCTCCACGCGAAAATTGAGAGTCTCCCGGACAAGATCGGCCTTCCCCGCCGCAAGCACCCGAAGCAGAGGCCCCCTCATGGCGGTCCTGCGCGTGTCCAAGACGCCATTTCTTATGGTAAAAGGGAAATGAAATTCCGAGAAGTCCGTTCGGGGGACTTTTTCCCCTTTTTTTGCCAGGCCGAATGCGGACTTGACATTCTGGACCATGGAAGTCAAGTCTACCCCTTTGATTGCCCCGTCATGGAAAAGAAAGTCACCTCTTCCGTTCAATGTCCTCTTAATCCTGTCAGGATCATCCCCTGTCATACTCACTGCCACGCTCATCTTCACTCTGCCCTCTAAGAAGTCCTTTTCCAGGAGATCGTTGAGAAGGGGGTTCACCTGGATCCCTTCGGCTTTGAGCTCCATCTTGCCCTTTGGGATATCCTTCCTCACATCCAGGGCGGCATGGGATGACAAGGAACCGCTGTAGAGTTTGAGTGAAAGGGGATCCACATGAAACAGGCCATTCCTGCCCGCAACCTTCATGTAAAGATTATGGAACCTGGCCCCGTGGGCCTTGGCCTTCCCAACGCGGATCGTCCCGTTGACGACCAGTCGGCGCAGCGGAGCGTAATCTATCTTCTTCTTCTCAGAAGGACGGGGCTTGGCTTTTTTGGGGTTTTCCTTGCCGGGAGGCGGGAGATACCTGTCCAAGTCAATATGGTCCAGATTGATGTCAAACGCCACATCCGGTTTTGAAAACTCCCTGGCCCTCAGATTAAAGGTAAGCGTTGAGTCGTCCAGCTTAACCAAGCCTTCTGAAACACTCACATGTTTCCTGTCACCCGCAGCCTTTACCCTCAGTGCGACCTTATTGAAGGCCTTGGGATCAGTCGTCTTTGCGGGAAACGATTCGCCCAGAGCGGCCATGAGCTTTCGTGGAGAGAAGGGGGAAACCTCCAGGGACACATCGAACGAGGGACGAAGCAGTGGGTCCTTTATGCTTCCATTCAGTCTCAGATCAAGCTGGTTCAGCGCCTTTAAAGCTATATTTAGGGGGATGGTACCTTTGCCCGGCTCTTTTCCCACAGGCCCCACATCGCCTTCCACCGATAGCGGCTTCCCGTCAAGAACGGCGCTCAAGAATAGATGAATGGGCCTTTCAAAGGAGACATCCCTTAGACGGAGGGTCAGGTCCGAGAGCTTTTTGCGCTCCCCTTTGACCCGGTCAATCCACAACGCTGAACCCTCGGTGATGGCAATCTCACCTATGTTCAGGGATTTAATGGGCATAGCCGGAGGGACTGAACCCGCAGCACGGGCCGATTCTCTCTTTGAGGCGGGGGGCGGGGCTCCTCCAGGGCGTGTTCCAAGGCCTTCCCAGTTGGTATGCCCGTCCTTGCGCCTTATGAGAACGATCCTGGGCCTTTCCAATCTGATCCCCCTTATTCGCACCTCCTTTGATATGAGTGGGATAAGTTTCACCTTGACCTCAAAAGATTTCAAGCTGATGAAATCCTTCCGGTCAAAGCCTTCCGGGTTTCCTAATCGGACATCGGAAACATACACCCCGGCCCACGGGAAGAGGGTCAGCTCCAGATCCCCTCCCAAGGTAAAAGGCCGCCCCGTAGCCTCGGAAACTCTTTTTTCGATCTCCGGCTTGTACTTCTGGAGATCCACAAACATGGGAGCGAGGAGGAGGGCAAGGATCAAGAAAACAACCAGGCTCCCCCCGGCAATTAGACACCATTTGATAACCCTCTTCATGATTTACCTCCGGCCAATATTGCTTACAGTGGAATTTCCCTGAGACAAAGGGAGCCTCATTCGATAATTCTCACTTTCAATAAATACAGATTACATTTTCTAAAATAATCTGTCTCAAAAATCAAATTCAATTGAGATTTACGTCCAAAACCGATAAAGACAGAGAGCAGGCCTAACTGCCCAACCGGT
>JAOZOW010000046.1:2377-21523 GCA_029933075.1 Deltaproteobacteria bacterium
CCTAACTGCCCAACCGGTCACTGGATAGTGGTTCAGGGGACACACATGATTGTGGTTGTGAGAAAAGCATGTCTCGGTTAATATTTAATAAGCACAAGAAGCAGGTGTGATAATAACATGCCGGAGCAGATGCCATTAAAAAAATTGGTCTTCCCTGCCTTGGTCCTCTGTTTATTGCTCGGAGTGTCGCTGGCCATTGGATTCGGATACTTTCTTCTGTCCCCTGCCAGCGAGAAAGGGGCCGACCAGGTGTTCTCTATTAGGGAAGGGGCAACCCTCAAGGAGGTAAGCAGCGAGCTTCAACAAAGAGGGATCATCAGGAGCCGGGAACTCGTCCTGCTCTGGTCCAGGCTAAGGGGATATAGTCGGGATATCAAGGCAGGGGAGTACCGCCTGAATCCCGGTATGTCGCCCGTCAAGATCATCGAAATCTTGAGAAAAGGCGAAATCGTCACCCACGCAGTAACTATCCCGGAAGGATACACCATGCGGCAGATCGCCCGATTGCTGGATGAAAAAGGTCTTGTGGATGAAGAGGCATTCATCTCCGCGGGGAAAAATCCGGTAGTGGCAAGACGCTACGGGTTGTCCGGCCCCAGCCTTGAAGGATATCTGTACCCCGATACCTACTATTTTGGCCTCGGACTTTCTCCCGCCTCAATAATCGATACCATGGTCAGGCGTTTCTTCCAGATCATCGCCCCCTTCAAGGAAAGAATGAAACAAACAGGCATGTCCCTGCAACAGGTGGTCACCCTTGCCTCCATAGTGGAAAAAGAAACGGGCAATGCAAAGGAAAGGCCCCTGATCGCAAGCGTCTTTATCAACCGCCTCAAAAGAGGGATGCGCCTTGAGAGCGATCCGACAGTGATCTACGGGCTCAGAGGCTTCGATGGGAACTTGAAAAAAAGCCACCTATCGGAGCAGAGCCCTTACAATACCTATGTAATCAAAGGGCTTCCTCCGGGACCCATTGCAAACCCTGGAAAAGACTCTATCAGGGCGGTGCTTTATCCTGCAAAGACAGAATACCTCTATTTCGTGTCCAAAAATGACGGGACGCATTATTTCTCCAGGACCCTCAAGGAGCACAACCGGGCAGTGGAAACCTACCAGAAGAGGAGGAGGCATAGGTCACAAAAAACGTCTTGACAGGATAACCTGTATACAGTATCCAACCTCTAACGCATAGGCAGTCATTATTGTAGCAACCTCCCTCCCCAGCGCTTACCCTTTGCATAATCGCGGAGGAAATCATGGATCTTTTCAAAGATCTCACCGTGCTTTCTCTTGAACAGGCCACTGTTCTACCTTATCTCACATACCGTTTGGCCCACGACGGCATGAACGTAATTCGCTTGGAGCATCCCGTCTATGGGGATCCCAATCGCCTCATAGGAGATAACGTGCTGGGCGAGGAGAGAATGAACGCCTATTTCCTCTGCATAAATGCGGGGAAGAAGGCATTGACCTTAGATATCTCTGACCCTGAAGGCGCTCAAATATTTCGCTCCCTCATACAGAAGCTTAATGTGGCTATATTCGCCACCAACCAGCTTCCCAGAAACTACAAAAAACTCGGAATAGATTACGAAACTCTCAAGGCCTTGAAACCTGATATAATATGGCTCGGTGTGACCGGTTTTGGACCTGATAGCAACGAGGCGGCCTACGATCCAATCCTCCAGGCTCGCTCCGGGCTCATGGAGCTGACAGGAGAGCCGGATGGAGATCCTCAGGTACTGGGCATACCTCTTCCCGACATGGGGACAAGCGAGCATGGCTACGGTCTCCTGATGAAGGCCCTGTACAGGCGACAGGCCACAGGGGAAGGAAGTTGCATTCACCTGTCCATGTTTGAGTCCTCGGTCTCCTGGCTCACCGTCCCCATTACTTTCACGACGAGCTTCGGAAAAGAGATCACCAGGAGAGGCAATACACATGAATTTTTCTGCCCCGTCTCCGTATACAGGACAAAAAACGGCTTTGTCTATCTGGCAGTGGGTAATGACAGACAGTGGAAGTCTCTCGTATCCCAGGATATGTTCAGAACGCTCGACAGACCGGAATATGAGAAAAACGCAGGCCGCATAGGGGACGTGGAAAATCTGAACCGGGCCATCAATGAAATTACGAAAAATCACACGTCCGAAGAACTGATCGATCTCCTCAATGCCCTTACCATCCCCATCAGCAAGATCAAGAGTATCCCGGAGGTAGTGGCCGATCCTCTTGTAGAGCGGCGGCTCCTTTACTCGGAAGACCCTGTCACAGGGACCAAAATCACTCTGCCTCCGCCCCCTTACATGACCCCTTTCCTTGAGCGATCAGAACGGAGGCTGACTTTCCCCCCTCGTTTCGGCGAGCATAACGCGGAAATATATGGCGGTCTGGGATACTCGGAAAGCGATCTCCAGCGCCTCAAAGAAAAAAGGGTGATCTGATTATATCAATCCGATGAAGGATGCCGGAGAGCAAACAGGCCCGGTCCTTCTGAGAGAAAACGCATAGCGACTCGAACAGGGAGCAACCATCATGAGAATTATCGTTTTAGTCAAACAGGTCCCGGATACAACCGAGGTCAAACTGGACCCAAAAACAGGGAACCTCATCAGAGAAGGAATTGAGAGCATCATCAACCCTGATGATAGACACGCCCTTGAAGCGGCAATTTCACTGAAGGAAAAAACGGGCGGGAAAATAATCGCCCTGTCCATGGGCCCCCCCCAGGCGGTTGACGCCCTGTCGGAGGCAATAGGCATGGGGGTTGATGAGGGGATCCTCTTGACCGACAGGGCCTTTGCAGGCGCGGATACGTGGGCCACCTCCTTCACGCTTGGAAAAGCCGTTGAGAAAATCGGCGGCTTTGACCTGATTCTTTGCGGAAGGCAGGCCATAGACGGCGACACAGCCCAGATCGGGCCCCAGGTGGCTGATTACTTGAAAATTCCCCAGGTCACCTATGTGTTTGAGATAGAAGCGGTCAGGAAAAAATCAATCCTGGTGAAAAGACGAATGGAGGACGGCTACGAAAGGATCCAATGCGAACTCCCCGCCCTCCTGACAGTGATAGGAGAATTGAACACGCCCAGGTATGCCATGGTAGGAGGCTTGATTGACGCCTGCCGGGAAAAGGCCCCCATCAAGCTCTGGAATGCCGCGGATATCGGGGTTCAGACCTGCGATGTGGGGCTCGAGGGGTCTCTCACCCATGTGATCAGGACCTTTGCACCGAAATCCCAAAGACAGGGAGAGATGATAGAAGGGGATGCCGAGGCGGCGGCAAAGAGCCTGATCGGCAAGCTCAAGGAAAACAGCCTTATCTGAAACTTGTGGAAGACGGTAGCCGCTAAACTGTTACGGAAGACGGAACGGGCATTTGGAGGAAAAGATGACGGTATGGATCGAAGTTGATCTCTGTAACGGCTGTCAACGTTGTATCAAGACATGCCCTTACGGGGCAGTGGAGTTGAGGGACGGCAAGGCCCATATCCTTGATCGATGCACATCATGCGGGGCGTGTCTGGAAGTCTGCAAGCAGAAAGCCATCTTTTCGGATATGGAGCCTAAGGTTATCCCCGATTTCAGCGATAGGAAGGGCGTCTGGGTCTTTGCGGAGCAGCGGGCAGGCAAATTGACCTCCGTCTCTCTGGAACTGCTCGGTAAGGCGCAGGAACTGGCAGCATCCCTTGGCCAGGACGTCTCCGCCCTACTCTTAGGCTCCAAGGTTTCCGGTCTTGCCAAGAGCCTGATCAACCATGGAGCGGACAGGGTTTATCTTGCGGAGCACAGGGCCCTGAAGGATTTTCGCACCCTTGCCTATACCAAGGTCATTGAAGAGCTGGTCGCCAGATACAGACCCAATATCCTGCTCATGGGCGCCACCCATGTGGGACGGGACCTGGCCCCCCGCGTCTCACGTCGGATAGGGGTGGGGCTCACGGCCGATTGCACTGAATTGAGCATCGATCCGGAAGAAGGCATCCTCCTGCAAACAAGGCCGGCCTTCGGCGGGAACGTCATGGCCACCATAGCCAATCGGTACTCCCGCCCCCAGATGGCCACAGTCCGCCCCGGGGTGATGGAACCCAGGCCCACTCCCGGCAAGAAAGGGAGGGTGATCAGGCACAAGGTATCACTGAAGGAGAGGGAAATCGGGGTCAAGGTCCTGGAGGTGGTCAAGGAAAAGAAAAAAGGCGTGAATCTTTCGGAAGCAAAGGTAATTGTGGCAGGCGGCAGGGGCGTTGGTAACGCAGAGGGGTTCAGGAAACTGGAAAAATTGGCCGCGGCCATAGGCGGCGAGGTCGCAGGCACCAGGGTCGCCGTTGAGGAAGGGTGGATCCCGCCAGAGCGTCAGGTGGGGCAGACAGGCCAGTCGGTTCGGCCCGAACTCTACATTGCATGCGGCATCTCCGGCGCCATCCAGCACAGGGCCGGGATGATGAACTCCAGATATGTGATTGCCATCAACAAAGATCCCAGGGCGCCTATATTCCAGGTGGCGGACTGGTCCATTGTCGGGGACCTCCACGATGTGGTCCCGGAAATGATCAAAGAGTTGAAAAAGGGCTGATCCTTTTCTCCCTATTCAGGATATGGAGGATTATATGATCCGGTCAAACCCCGAGGAGTTGATCAGAAAAAGCATCGCCAAATTCGTTGATAACGAGCTCATACCGAGCGCCCAGGAGATAGATGAAAAGGGCGAATTCCCCATGGAGATGTTCCAGAAGATAGGGAAGATGGGCGTCTTCGGGATCAGGTACCCCAAGAACAAAGGCGGTGCAGGCGGCAATACAACGCTGTACTGCATCATCTGCGAAGAGCTGGCCCGGGGACTGATGAGCGTTGCCGCGATTACGGCCATGCAATGCCTCATGGGAACCAACTTTCTCTTCCACTTCGGCACAAAGGAAATGCATGAAAAGTATTTTCTTCCTGCCATGAGGGGGGAAAAGATTTCCTGTTTCTGCCTGACCGAGCCCGAGGCAGGCTCGGACCTGGGGAATGTAAGCACCCTGGCCAAAAAGACCGACAAGGGTTTCGTGGTCAATGGCATGAAGACCTGGGTAACCAACGGCCCTGTTGCCGATTTCTATACGGTCCTGTGTCAGACTGATCCTGCAAAGAAACTGCGGGGGCTCAATTTTTTCTTCTTTCCCAAGGACACTCCCGGGCTGTCCGCAAGCAAGGCTTTCGATCTACTCGGCACCCGGACCACCCAAATATCCGAACTTGCGTTTAACGAAGTCCACATTCCCCATGAATACATGCTGGGACAGGAGGGCCAGGGGCTGAACAACCTCCTGTCCATTCTTTCGGAGATCCGAACCATGACGGCTGCCTTGGCAATCGGCCTCCAGCGGGCCGCGCTGGACGACTCCATCCGCTACGCCCATGAAAGGGCGCAATTCGGGCGCACCATCAGCAAGTACCAGCTCATTCAGGCCAAGATTGCCAATATGGCCGTGAACCTCGAGGCCTCAAAGCTGCTCACTTACAAAGCCACCCGTATGATCGACAACAAGGAAGAATGCCTGAAAGAGGCCTCGATTGCCAAATACTTTGCCACCGAGTCCGCATGCAAGGCCGGAGATGAGGTCACTCGTATTTTCGGGGCCTACGGATACAGTATGGAATACTCGGCCCAGCGTTATTACAGGGACAACCGGTTCCTCCTTTACGGTGGAGGGACGCACGAAATCCTGCAGCCCAATATTGCCAGATGGGTCGGGCTGTAAGGCCGGGCATCGGGAACATGGACAAGGCGCAGTTGAAAGGACCCGATTTTTCCGCTTTCATCAAATCGCTTCCCGAGAGAAAATCCCTTGGGAGGCATGTGTATGAAAATCTGAGGGAGGCAATAGTAAAAGGGGAAATTGCACCCGGAAGCCGGGTGGTGGAAAGTCGTGTGGCAGAGGCACTGGGGATCAGCCGCACGCCGGTGCGGGAAGCCATCCACAAGCTTGAAAGGGAGGGGCTCTTATACCAATCCCCTACCGGCGGACTTTTTGTGGCCGGGTTCAGTCGCGCCGATGTGGAAGAGACATTCGGGATACGAAGCGTGCTCGAGAGCTATGCCGCAAGACTCGCAGCCATACAGCACAGGGAAGAAGAGCTCAAACCCCTTGAAAACAAGATAGAGGAATACCAACGCTACTTGGATAGAGGAGACTCCGGGCCCCTGTTGAGGATCAACACGGAATTTCATGACCTCCTGTATGCCCTGAGTCGCAGCCCGAGGCTTGTCAAGATGATAAACGAACTGAGGGATCAGATTTACCGGTTCAGGCAGGTGATCCTGCGGAAAGAGGAAATGGCCAGGAGAAGTAATGAAGATCACAGGCGGATGCTTGTGTTGATCAAAGAGAGGGATGCGGATGGCGTGGAAAAGGTGGTCAGGGAGCATATCCTGAGAGGACAGGCAGTGGTCCTCAAGGAATTCGACGTGGAGCATCCAATAGCATAGGAGTCGACAAATCATGGCTGAAAGAAAGATACGAGCCCTTTTGGCCAAGCCGGGGCTGGACGGGCATGACCGTGGAGCAAAGGTGGTGGCCCATGCCCTGCGAGAGGCCGGGATGGAAGTGATCTACACAGGGCTTCATCAGACCGTGCCCAGCATTGTGAGCCAAGCGATTCAGGAAGACGTGGATGTCATAGGACTCTCCATCATGTCCGGGGCCCATGTGCCCATCTGCCGGAAACTGATGGAACTTATCAAAAACGAAAGACTGGAAGACAAATTGATCGTCGTAGGAGGTGTCATTCCCAGCAAGGACATCCCTATCCTTAAAGATATGGGAATCAAGGGCGTGTTCCCCGGTGGCACCAACTTCAGTGATATCATCGCCTTTATCAGGGAAAACACGGCTCGAAATTGAAATCGTCCGGGGGGCCGGTGTTGCCGTTCACGACAAGGGACCGTTAGAATAAGGAGCATAGGGAGATCATGGGAGTTGCAACCTACATAAAGAATGAAAAGGATGCCATTGAAAAGGTCATTTTGCAATCGGGGATCGAGGTCAAACCGGCCTACACTCCCGAAGACCTAAAAAGGGTGGGATTCGATTACCATAAAGACCTGGGAGATCCGGGGGAATTCCCGTTTACCCGGAGCCTTTACCCCCTCGGTTACAGGAGCCGCAATTGGACCACCCGACAATATACAGGCTTCGGCACCCCGGAGGAGACCAACGAGAGATTCAAACTCATGATCTCCCACGGCCAGACCGGACTGAATGTGGCCTTCGACCTGCCCACTCAGATGGGTTACGATTCGGACGATCCCCTGGCTGAAGGAGAGGTGGGTCGCGTGGGCATGGCCGTGGACTCCCTGAAAGACTTCGAGATCGCTTTTAAGGACATCCAGCTCAACCGCATCGGTGTGGGGCTGACCATCAATGCGGTGGCCTCGGTTATGCTCGCCATGTACCAGTCCGTAGCCGAAAAGTTCGGCTACAAAAGAACGGAAATATCCGCGACCCCGCAAAATGACATCCTCAAAGAAATTGTAGGAAGGGGCGCATGGATCTACCCGGTGGAGCCGGCGGTGCGTCTCATAGGTGATACCATAGAGTATGCCATGAGGGAACTGCCCAGATGCAACCCTGTCTCCGTGTGCGGATACCACATCAGGGAATCCGGATGCACACCGGCCCAGGAGATCTCTTACGCTTTTATGATCGCCTTCGCTTACATCGACAATGTGGTGGCCCGCGGTTACAAGGCCGAGGACTTCGTCGGCCGCTTCTCTTTCAACCTCAATGTGTACGGCAATCTCTGGGAAACAGTGGCCAAGTTCCGGGCCGCCAGGAAGCTGTGGGCTAGGCTCCTCCGGGAAAAATACAATGTCCAGAACAAGAAAGCACTCTTTTTGCGGGGGATATTCGGAGGGGGAGGCTCGGGAATGACCAAACAGCAGCCGGAGAACAACATCGTCCGGGGGGCCTATTATGCACTTGCCGCTGCGCTTTCCGGGGCCCAGACAACGGCGCTCTGCTCTTTCGACGAGGCCTACACCATCCCCACGGAGAGGGCTGCGCTCATTTCACTGAGGACCTTTCAGATCCTCATGGACGAGATCGGGCTCAGGGATACCGTCGACCCGCTTGCAGGCTCCTATTTCATCGAGACCCTCACCAAGGAAATGGAAGAGAAGATCCTGGAGGAGATGGAAAAGATCGAAAAGGTGGGGGGCATGGTGGAGGCCGTTGCGTCAGGTTATGTACAGCGGGAGGTGGCAAGACAGGCATACGAATACGAGAAAAAGCTTCAGGAAGGGAAGGTCACCAAGGTTGGCGTGAACAAGTACACCGAGGGCGTGGACATGGAGGTTGAACTCCATGAATACAATGAGAAGTGGGCTCAGTTGCAGATCCAGAGGCTCAGGGAGCTCAAAAAAACCAGGGACAACAAGGCCGTGAACCAGGCCCTGAAGGCCCTTGAGAAGGCGGCAACGAATCAGGAAAACGTTATGCCCTACCTCGTGGATTGCTGCAAGTGCTATGCCACCGTGGGCGAGATGGCAAACGTATTTCGTGATGTGTTCGGGGAGTACAGGGAGCCCGGTATTTTCTGATGATTTGGTCGATCACGCCTTCTAAGGGCCTGGCCCGACAGGACAACAGGGGTTTTTGATGGGCGCAACTTACTCATCTTTCCATGACTCCGCCGGGACACCATCCCAACATCCGGGTTGGAGAGTATTTTCTGAAGGGAGGTGAAAGTGAACGTCATCAAGGGAAAGGCTCACAATGAACCATCCACCAACAAGGAGGTATGAAAAATGAGACGAAAATTCGTGATCATGCTGGCGGGCATTTTTTTGGCATCTCTCTTCTCCTTTACCCTGTTGCCGGCACCTGCAGCAGCAGGACCAATCAAACTGAAATATGCAAACTTTCCGCCTGCTCCCACTTTCCCCTGCGTTCAGATGGAAAGGTGGAAGAAGGAAGTCGAAAAGCGGACAAACGGAAAAGTCTCCATAGATACATTTCCCGGGGGAACCCTGCTCAAGGCAAAGGGCATGATGGACGGGGTGATTGCCGGGACCGCCGATATCGGCTGCCTCTGCATGGCCTACCAGCCGGGTCGGTTTCTGATCACAAACGCCATCGCCCTCCCCTTGGGCATCCCGAATGCCAAAGCAGGCAGCCTTGCGCTCTGGGATCTCTATGACAAATACAGGCCAAAGGCATTCGCAAAAGTGAAGGTCCTGGCCATGTTCACCACAGCCCCTTCAAACCTCATGATGAAGATACCCATCCGGAAGCTCGAGGACTTGAAAGGGGTGCCCATACGCGCCTCCGGAGGAGCCGCCCAGATCTTGAAGGCCTGGGGGGCAAACCGGGTAGGGATGCCCATGCCCCAGACACCCGAGGCCCTGCAAAAGGGAGTGGTCAAGGGCCTCTTCTCATCGCTCGAGGTCATGAAAGACTTCAAGTTTGCCGAGATGTGCAAATATGTCACCATGACCCAGACGCCGGTATATCCTTTTGCCGTTGTCATGAATATGGATAAATGGAACAGTCTTCCCAAAGACGTCCAGAAGGTCATGGATGACCTGCGTGTGGAGCAGAGCAGGTGGACCGGCGTATACATGGACAATCATGTAATCGAGTCGATCGAGTGGTCCAAGAAGAACCAAAACGTGGAAGTCATTGAACTGTCCAAGAAAGAAAAAGCCAGGTGGGATAAACTGCTGGAACCCATCACGGCCAAGTGGATCAAGGACATGAAGGCAAAGGGCCTGCCCGCGGAGCAGATTGTTGCGGATATAAAGGCCTTTGCAAAAAAACACCGTTAAGAGAATATGTTTCCGTGGCCCTGCTGCGACATGATGCGGCCCAGCAGGGCCACAGGGCATTTTAAATCAGTGACCGGGCAGAGAGAGACTGGGCACTAAGCGGGGGCTGACGTGACATCGCTGAACAGGGTTACACAGGTTATATGTAAAGGGCTTATATGGGTGGCGGGATTCCTTCTGGCGGCCATGACCGTGCTCACCTGCGCCAACATTTTTCTGAGAAAAGTCTGGGTGCCCATTGCGGGGACCTTTGAGCTGATGGGATATTTCAGTGCGGTGGCAACCGCATTCGCCTTGGGGCTCACCCAGCTCGGCAAGGGGCACATTGCGGTTGACGTACTGGTGCTGAGATTCTCGGGCAGGACACGCAGCATCCTGAACGCCCTCAATGCCGTCCTATGCGCCGGCTTTTTCGGGCTCATTGCCTGGCAGATTGCCAGGTATGCCACCACGCTCATGAAAACCGGCGAAGTCACGGAAACCCTCAGGATTATCTACTATCCTTTCACCTATGCCGTGGCTCTGGGCTGTGCGGCCCTGGGCCTTGTCTTTCTGAGCGAGTTTCTGCAATCCCTCACCCAAAACAAGGAGGATGAAAAGTGAGTATCACCGGGGTAGGAATTCTGGGGATTGTCATCCTCCTTGCCGTCCTGTTTTTTTTGGGCATGCCCGTTGGTTTTGCCATGGGCATGGTGGGATTTTGCGGATTCTGGTATGTGGTATCATTCAATGCGGCCATTACCGTGGTGGGGACGGATATATGGACCACTTTTTCAAGCTATGGTCTTACGGTGGTTCCACTGTTCATTCTTCTGGGCTACCTGGCCTTCAATTCTGGGATCGCCGAGAGGCTGTACAACGCCGCTTACAAATGGTTCGGGCACTGGAGGGGCGGTCTGGCAATCGCCACCATAGGCGCCGACGAGCTCTTTGCGGCCATATGCGGCTCCAATACTGCCACGGCAGCCACCATGGGCACGGTGGCGCTGCCCCAGATGAAAAAATACAATTACCACACTATCCTTAGCAGCGGCACCGTGGTCACGGGCGGCACCCTGGGAACGGTCATGCCCCCGAGCGTGGTACTGATCATTATAGGCCTTCAGACAGAGCAATCCATCATCAAACTATTTCTCGGAGGCATCCTGCCGGCCATCCTTTTGGGGACCCTTTTCGTGCTCACCATCTTTACCCTGTGCAAAATAAATCCGGCACTCGGGCCGGCAGGCCCAAAAACAGGCCTCAAGGAAAAGGTAAAATCCCTCGCCGGCATTATCGAGGCCATTATCATATTCCTGCTTGTGATAGGCGGGCTCTACATGGGCTGGTTTACCCCGACCGAGGCCGGCGCCGTGGGCGTGTTCTTCACCCTTTGCGTCACGGTCCCTTTCGGGAGGCTGAGCTGGAAGGGTCTTCTCAATTCCATTATGGATACCCTGAAGATTTCCTCCATGGTCTTTTTCTTGGTCACGGGGGCCATCATCTTCGGAAGATTCCTGGCGGTGACAAGACTGCCTTTCAAAGTGGCGGAGTTTGCCTCGGGCCTGCCGGTATCCCGCTACGTCATTTTGGCTATCATCCTCGTGATCTATCTCATCGGGGGATGTTTTGTGGACTCCTTGGGTTTCCTCGTGCTCACCATCCCCATCTTTTTCCCTCTGGGGGTGGCCCTCGGATTCGACCCTGTCTGGTATGCCATAATACTTACCATGGTGACCACGATGGGCGCTATCACGCCCCCGGTCGGAGTGAACATATATGTCGTCAAGGCCCTGGCCCCGGACATAGAGCTTTCCACCATTTTCAAGAGTGTCAGCTTTTTCCTGCTGGCCTGTCTTGTCTGTATCACCATTTTGATCATTTTCCCCGACATAGTGCTGGTGATACCGAACATGGCCCGCTAAAGAAAAGTACTGGAGAAAGGAAACAGGAGACGAAGAACCATGACAAAAACCTTTATGCCATCCGTTAAAACCAAAGAGGAGCTTGAGGCCCTCCAGCTCGAAGGCCTGAAGTGGACCGTCTCCCATGCCTATCAGGGCTCCCCCTTTTACAAAAAAAGGCTGGATGAGGCGGGTGTGGGCCCGGATGACATCCGCTCACTGAAGGACCTCCAAAGGCTTCCCTTCACAACGGCCGATGATCTGAGGGACCAGTACCCTTTCCCGCTCCTCTCAGTACCTTTTGAAAAGGTTGTGAGGATTCACGCCTCTTCCGGGACCACAGGGAAGAGAAAGGTCCTCTGCTATACCCAGAAAGACATCGATGACTGGACCCATTTCTTTGCGCGTTGTTACGAGATGGCCCGTTTGACGCCGGAGGACCGGGTCCAGGTGGCCGTGGGATACGGCGTGTGGACTGCCGGCATCAGCTTCCAGATGGGTTGCGAGGCATACGGTGCAATGGTCATACCGGCCGGCCCCGGGAACCTGGACATGCAGTGTGAATTCCTTGTGGACTTTCAGAGCACCGTGATGTGCTGCACCGCTTCCATGGGCCTCCTGCTGGCCGAAGAGGTGAACAGACGGGGAATCAGGAATAAAATAAATCTCAAAAAGATGATTTTCGGTTCCGAGCGTTCCAGCGATGCCATGAGAAAGCGCATCGAGGAACTCCTCGGCCTGGAGCACATGTTTGACATCCCCGGCATGACCGAGCTGTATGGCCCCGGCACCGGCCTGGACTGCATCCACCACACGGGCATCCATTACTGGGCTGATTATTACATCCTGGAGATCCTGGACCCCGATACCCTCAAACCGGTACCGGAAGGGGAAACGGGTGAGATGGTGGTCACCACCCTCAGGAAGGAGGCGGCGCCTCTGATCCGATATCGCACCAGGGACCTCACCAGACTGGTACCTGGGGATTGCCCCTGCGGATCCATCCTGCCCAGGCATGACCGTCTGCTCGGGCGCTCTGACGACATGATCATCTTCAGGGCGGTGAACATCTACCCCGGCCAGATTGATCACGTGCTGTCAGGTGTGGATGGCATAGGGAGCGAATACCAGATTATACTGGACAGGGGAAAGGATGGCAGGGACTACATGACCCTCAGGGTAGAGCGCGACCAGAGGGTTGACAGCGGTCGTGACCCGGAACTCAGGGATAGGATCGGCGCCGAAATCAAAAAGCAGATGCTTGTCAGCGTCAGTGTGGAAATCGTAGATTACGGGGCACTCCCGAGATCCGAGAGAAAAAGCAAGCGAGTATTCGATAACAGAGACAAATAATTCAGGGACTGCTTATGAAAAAATTCGATTACTACCAGCCCGAAAGCCTCAAAGAAGCATACGGCCTTATGGAAAAATTGAATGGCGAGGCCAGATTCATAGCAGGGGGGACTGACGTGATTGTACGGATCAAGCAGGGGGCTCTTCACCCTGATGCCCTGATCTCCCTGAGGCGAATCAGCGCACTCAAAGGATTGGGAAACGAGGACGGCCTTTCCATGGGCAGCATGACGCTCTTCAGGGACATTGAAAGGGATCCTGCCATTGCCAGGGACTATCCAGCCCTGGGGGAGGCGGCCTCGGTGCTGGCAAACCCGCAGGTGAGAAATGTCGCCACTATCGGCGGTAATCTCTGTAATGCCGCGCCCTCCGCAGACGCCGCTCCGCCCCTGATGGTCCTGGAGGCTACATTGACCATAGAAGGCCCGGGTGGACAAAGGGAGGTGTCTATTGAGGATTTCTTCAGGGGACCGGGGGAAACCTGTCTCGAGCACACCGAGGTGGTTACCCGCATTACTATTCCCAAAAAGAGAAAAGGGACCGGCATGGCATTCCTGAAGATAGGTCGGGTGGCGCAGGATATCGCCATTGCCAATGCCGCAGCCCTTATCGTTGTGGAAAATGGCGTGTGTCGCAAATGCCGCCTGTCCGCGGGAGCGGTGGCGCCTGTCCCTCTGAGGCTGAAGCGTATTGAGGGCATAGTTGAGGGGCGGAAGATCGAACCCGATCTGCTTGATCGCGTCGCAGAAATGGTGCAGGAGGATGTCAGCCCCATAACCGATGTCCGTTCAACCGCGCAGTACAGAAAAACGGTTTCCGGCATCCTGGTCAAACGGGCCATAAAGGAGGCCCTTGACCGAGCGGGCTAAGAGGAAAAAAGCGAATCCCAAAAACAGGATTGAAGGATTACCCCATGAAAAAGCTTATACGATTTACCCTTAACGGCCACGAAGTCTCCGCGGAAGTGGAATCCCACAGAATGTTGCTTGAAGTCCTGAGAAACACTTTTCACCTTACCGGCACCAAAGAGGGTTGCGGCCAGGGAGAATGCGGGGCATGCACCGTGCTGGTAGACGGGCTGAGCGTGGACTCCTGCCTGTACCCCGCCTTTGAGGTGGAAGGCAAGTCGGTTACGACAATCGAAGGCCTGGTCGAAGAGGGGAGCAGACTCCACCCCATCCAGGAGGCCTTTGTGGAGCACGGGGGAATACAGTGCGGATTCTGCACGCCAGGAATGATTATGTCCACAAAGGCGCTTTTGGACGAAAACCCGCACCCCACGGATGATGAAATAAAGAGGGGAATCTCAGGCAACCTGTGCCGGTGTACCGGCTATGTCCAAATTGTGGAATCTATAAGGAAAGCGGCGGAAAAGTATTGATCCGCCATCACGGTTAATGGAAAGCGAGAATGGGGGCGGAGACGAGAAAGAAGCAGAGGAGATAACATGACCCAGTACAGTTTCATCGGCACGGAAGTCCCGAGGCCCGATGCATCTGACAAGGCTGCGGGCAAAGCCCTTTACATCCACGACATGGTGCTGCCGGGCATGCTCTACGGCAAGATCAAATACAGCGAATACGCCCATGCCCGTATCAAGCACATAGACACCTCAAGGGCGGAAAGGCTTCCGGGGGTGCGCGCCGTAATCACGGGCTATAATACCCCGGAGATCCGGATCGGTTTTATCAGGGACAACATGCCGTTAAAAAAAGACAAGGTGCGGCAATTCAGGGACGAGGTGGCTGCCGTGGCCGCCATAGACCCGGAGATTGCCGAGGAGGCGGTAGAGCTGATCAGGGTCGAGTACGAGGAGCTCCCTGCCGTTTTCACACCCGAGGATGCGCTCAAAGAGGGAGCGCCCATCGTCCACGAAACTGACGCCCGGGGAAGGCCCAAGTCGGACAACCTGGTCCCGGTAGCATGGAATTTCGTTGCCGGCGATGTTGAAAAGGCCAAGCAGGAAGCGGCCTTTATTGCGGAGGGGCGCTTTCAAACCCCCCTGATTCAGCAGTCCTGTATGGGCACTGCCGGGTGTATTGCCGAATTCGACCTTGAGGGCAATCTCACGATTCACACCAAGACCCAGATCCCCTTCCTGGCACAGAATGACTTCAACCGCGCCTTGGCCGCCATAGGCCTGAAGGGGAAGAACACGAGGGTAACCGTCCCCACTTTGGGCGGCTCCTTCGGTACGGGACTCGACACCCATGGTTATGAGTACATTGCCATTCTCCTGGCCTACAAGACGGGAAGACCGGTGAAGATCGTCCTTAACCGGGAGGAAGAATTTACAACCCTTTCACCCCGCCAGCCCACTGAGACCCACATCATCCAGGGGTGCGACAAGGAAGGTAAGCTGACACTGCGGGAAGTGAGGATGGTACTGGACAATGGCGCTTACACGTCCTGGGGCGCAACCACCCCCAGTGTCATGATGCTACCCATCTCTTCCCTCTACAGGGTCCCCAATGTCCTCTACGAAGCCAAGATCGTCTACACGAACAATACCTATTGCCAGGCTATGAGGGGATACGGGAACCCCCAGGCCGCCTGGGCCTTGGAGTGCAACCTGGACGACCTTGCGGAAAAGGCGGGAATGGACCCCTTTGAGTTCAGGATGCTCAATGCCAATATCCCCGATGACACAACGCCCATGGGACTCAACATCACCAGCTGCGGCCATGAGGCCTGTCTCAAGACAGTAGCGGACAGGCTGAACTGGAAGCAAAAGCGCGGGAAGGGCAGAGACAAGGCCAGGGGTGTAGGTATGGCCTCCCTGTTCCATGTAGGGGGATCAGGCAGGGTGTACCGCTCCGACGGCACCGGGATCATTATGAAGTTGGATGACTTCGGGAACGTCTCTGTCATCACAGGCGGGATCGAAATGGGGCAGGGGTTCAATTCTGCCTTAGCGCTTGTGAGCGCTGAGGCCCTCGGGGTGACCCCTGACAAAGTCACGGTGATTTCCGGCGATACCGCCACCTGTCCCTGGGATGTGGGGACCCACGCCAGCCGCGGCGCATTCACCGCCGGCAATGCGGCCATCATGGCCGCGCAGAAGGCCAGGGACAAGATTTTCCGTATTGCATCCGAACACTTCATGCCGAGGGTTCACTACAAACTGAAAAAACGCAAGAAAAAGGACCCGGATTTTGAAATACCTGACCTCGATTACAACAGGATATGCGACCCCTCCGAATTCGAATTGAAAGAAAATGTCGTTTTTCTCAAGGAAGAGCCCGACAACCCCTTGCTCCGCGTTTCACTGGAGGAAATCCTCAGGGAAGCCCATTACAGGGAACAGGGGTCGATGATCATATCCGAGGCCTTCTATGATCCCCCCAATCAGATGATCGACATGAAGACGGGCCGTGGCAACCTTTCCGCCACTTATATCTTCGGCACGCACGGGGCTGAGGTGGAAGTGGATCGGGAAACCGGCAAGGTCAAGATCCTGCAATTTGTGGCCGCCCACGATGTGGGCAAAGTGATAAACAGGCAGACCATCAAAGGCCAGATCTATGGCGGCATGATGCAGGGGCTGGGATATGCCCTGTGTGAAGAGTATAAGACGGATAAAGGCCGCAATTTGAATCCCAACTTCCTTGACTACAAAATATTCTCGGCGCCCGATGTGAATTTTCCCATACACATAGAGTGCATCGAAACCGATGATAAAGAGGGGCCATTCGGCGCCAAAGGCGTGGGGGAACCTGGCCTCGTACCCGTTGCCCCGGCAGTCGCCAATGCCATTTACGACGCCATAGGCGTCAGGATCAGGGACCTTCCCATCACCCCGGAGAAGATCCTGTCCGCCCTCAAAAAAAAGCAATAACACCAGCAAGCAGGAGTATCCTGACTCAGTGCAATGTCCGGGATGATACACCCGACGCGCCGTAAGGAGTTTTCATGTCTGAGAAATGCTATCGATTAGGATGTGACATAGGCGGCACCTTCACCGATTTTGTGCTGCTCAATGATCAGACCGGCGAAATCTACATAAATAAATGCCTCACCACCCCGAGCGACCCTTCCGATGCGGTGGAACAGGGCATAAAAGAGCTGGAAGACAAGGTGCCGGATGTCACCTCGAAACTGGATGAGGTAATCCACGGAACCACACTTGTAATAAACGCCATCATAGAAAGGAAAGGGGCAAGGACGGGGCTCATTACAACAAAGGGATTCAGGGACGTACTCGAATTGGGCCGGGAGATCCGGTATGCCCCCTATGATATCTTCGCTGAATTTCCCCAGCCCCTTATTCCCCGTAGATTCCGACTCGAGGTGGATGAGAGGGTCCGGAGCGACGGCACGGTGTTAAAAAGGCTCGACCCGGCAGAGGCAAGGGCGGTGGTCCGGCAACTGATAGAGCTGGGCGTTGAATCCATCGCGGTATGCCTGATCAATTCCTTTGAAAACCCTGCCCATGAGCTGATGATAAAGGAAATCATAAAAGAGGAGGCCCCGGAGCTCTCCGTTTCCATCTCTTTCGAAGTGCTTCCCCAGATAAGAGAATATGAGAGGACCAGCACCACCGCCACCAACGCATATGTGAAACCTCTTACGGGAAGATACCTCAGCAAGCTTTCCGGAAGACTAAAGGGCCTGGGGTTTAAGGGCAGACTTTTCATAATGCTCTCAAGCGGGGGGATCACATCTGTTGAGACCGCCGCGGAGTTCCCCGTGAGGATCATCGAGTCGGGGCCCACGGCAGCCGTTATATCGGGGCAGTATTATGGAAGGCTCTTCAACATCCCCGAGATGTTCTGCTTTGATATGGGAGGCACCACCGCAAAGTCATGCCTGATCCAGGGAGGAGTTGCCGGCGTGGTTCCCACCTTTGAGGTGGGGCGCGTACAGAGGTTCATGAAGGGAAGCGGTCTTACCATCCAGGTCCCTGTGGTGGATCTCATGGAGATCGGGGCGGGAGGAGGCAGTATCGCCAAGGTGAGCAAGCTGGGGACCCTCCAGGTCGGACCGGAGAGTTCCGGGGCGGATCCAGGCCCCATATGTTACGGCCGCGGTGGAACGGAGCCGGGTGTCACCGATGCGGACCTCCTGCTGGGATACCTGGACGAGAATTACTTCTTAGGCGGCGAGATGAAACTGGACAAAGAGGGGGCAAGGCGCGGGATCGAGGAAAAAATAGCCGGCCCCCTGGGCGTCCCTTTCATGAAGGCCGTATGGGGGATCCATGACCTCATCAACGAGACCATGGCAGCGGCGGCCAAGACCCACATAGCCGAAAAAGGAGGCAATCCAAAGGTGGTGACGGTGGCGGCCTTCGGCGGCGCAGGGCCGGTTCACGCCTACGGTCTTGCCAAAAAACTCGGCTCACCCCGACTCATAGTGCCGCCCAACGCAGGGGTCGGTTCGGCCCTGGGGTTCTTTACGGCCCCAAGGGCCTTCGATCTGGTTCGAAGCCATAAGGTGTCGCTGAACGAAGCGGACTTCGAAGAGATCGAAAATATCTTCAAGGAACTGGAAAGGGAGGGCGCCGAAACGCTCCAAAAGGCGGGGGGGGAGAGCCAGATTCACTTTGAGAGGTCCGTGGATGTGCGCTTTGTGGGACAGGGTTCCGAAACGAACATTCCCATCCCGGAGGATGATTTCAGGGCTATTGAGAAACAGGAGATCAGGCAGCGCTTTGACAAAGAGTATGAGAGACTGTACGGAAGGACCTATCCGGACTCCCCGATGGAGTTCATCAACTTCAAGGTCAGGGCCAGCCTGCCTCAGCGCCTTCTTCAACTGCCCAAAATGGACCGAAAGGCCGGTTCCCTGAAGGATGCCGAAAAGGGAAAAAGAGACGCCTATTCCGGCATTGCAGGCGGTTTCATCCCGTTTACGGTCTATGACCGCTACAGGCTCTTTCCCGGGGCCCGGTTCCCAGGACCTGCCATAATCGAGGAGAGGGAATCCACGGTGATCGTGGGCGAAGACGCAACCATTTCCGTGGATGAATACGGATTCTTGTGGATAGACCTGGACCGCTCCTGACCGGCGCATGGGGTCTTTCATCCATATCATGACGCGGCAGAGTCACTCCTGTCCAAAATCGATTTCAATCTCAGGGGCTGCCGCAGGTAGGGATGT
>JAOZOW010000113.1 GCA_029933075.1 Deltaproteobacteria bacterium
AGCTGCCATCTCCAAAGCCAATGATGGCTCAAACAGTTGCTGTGGTTGAAAAGCTTATATGAGGATGCCGGGATTGAAAAAATCTGTGGCCATGGAGGTCAGGTGAATGACAGTGAATTTGCGAAGGGTTCTCGTCGGTTTGTTGGCCTTGGTTGGCATAGTGGGGATGATCGATCTGGAAGTCTTGGCGGGTGATGGGACCGCGGTGCCGGTGTTCTTTTTATCCTGCTTTTTGCCATCGGCCATTGCATCCCAATCGTGGCGGCTGACAGTTCCACATGAAAAGACCTTTCATAAGAGAACAAACAAGAGGTAAGTCATGTCGGATGGAGTAGCCCGAAAGCTATCATTTCTTGACCGGTTTCTGACCCTGTGGATCTTCCTGGCCATGTTTGCTGGGGTGGGCGGGGGGTATCTCTTTCCGGGCGTCAGGGAGGTGATCGACTATTTCCAGGTGGGTACCACCAATATCCCCATTGCCATCGGATTGATTCTCATGATGTACCCGCCCCTTGCAAAGGTGAAGTATGAGCAGATGGGGCATGTGTTTCGTAATTTCAAAGTCCTGACCCTATCACTCATTCAGAATTGGGTGATCGGTCCTATCCTCATGTTTCTGTTAGCCGTCGCCTTTCTTTCGGGACACCACGAATACATGGTAGGACTCATCATGATTGGAATAGCTCGCTGTATCGCCATGGTCATTGTGTGGAATGATCTGGCATCTGGTGATCGGGAATACTGTGCGGGACTTGTAGCGTTCAACTCCGTTTTCCAGGTGTTGTTCTATTCTCTGTACGCATATATCTTTATCACGGTAGTCCCCCAATTGATTGGTCTGCAAGGAGCCGTGGTGGCCATATCCATCACTCAGATCGCTGAAAGCGTCTTCATATACCTGGGAATTCCGTTTATTGCCGGTGTGCTCTCGCGCCTGATCGGGCTCAAGACAAAGGGACGTGGATGGTATGAGAAAAAGTTCATCCCAAAGATCAGCCCCATTACCCTGATAGCATTGCTTTTCACCATCCTCGTGATGTTCTCCCTCAAGGGTGAATATATTGTCCAACTTCCCCTGGACGTGGTTCGGGTGGCGGTGCCCCTTTGCATCTATTTCGTGATCATGTTCTTCGTCTCTTTTTATCTCTCTATGAAGGCGGGCGCGACTTACGAGCAATCCACCACTTTGAGTTTCACGGCTGCAAGCAATAATTTTGAATTGGCCATTGCTGTGGCCGTGGCTGTTTTCGGAATCGACTCCGGCCAGGCCTTTGCAGCGGTTATCGGGCCCCTTGTAGAGGTGCCGGTCTTGATCAGCCTGGTCAATGTGGCCCTGTGGTTTAAGAGAAAGTATTTTCCATATGCCGTTGAGACGCCGACCGGGGTCTACCATATGACCCACGGGCCTTGAAAAGGCTCGTAGCCCTGAACTTACAGCTCATAGCTCATAGCTAAAAACGTACATTATGAAGGGGGGGTGTAATAATGTTACTTAAATCATATACCAAGGAAATATCACGGCCAGAGTGCAACCCCAGTTTTCAATCTCTCCACTGCATCGCCCACCTGGATCAAGACATCAGCGAGGTGCTTCCATATCTTAATGCGGTGCTGGGTGGCTTTGAATACCTGAAGGATCCCCCGGCCGTGATATTCAGGATCCACGGCAAACTCATCACTGTCCATCCCAGAGAAATTGCAGTCAACGCCCTCAGGGATGAAAAGGAGGCCGAGAGGATCCTTGAATGGCTCAGGCGGGAGATCAACGAGGCGTGGGAGAAGAGGGGGGAGATCGAACCACGGTATGAGGGCGCCCCAAAGCCGAAGGTCCTCGAGATCCTGAAACTCCTGCCAAAGACCAATTGCCGTGAATGCGGTCAGCCCACGTGCATGGTCTTTGCTACCCTTGTGGCCCAAGGGGCAAAAAACCCGGAAGACTGTCCACCACTTGATAAGCAAGATAAAGAAAGGCTCAGGGAATACATGAGCAGGTTTCATTTTGAGGTGTAGCAGAGGGGCCAAACTCTCTCGTTTGCTCGCCGAGAAAGAGGAATTTTGAAGAGGGGACTACGAGAAATATGGATGATGGAGATTAACGCAATGAATCTTAAAAAAGTGATAATTGAGCTGGACAACTCGGATGTCCGGGACATCCTGAGGATTGATATGGATGAGGATGCCAAGGAGGCCTTGGCGTTCATTAAAGACAACCTGGCAAAACGCGTGAAAAACAGCCTTCAGCCTCATTGAGTGCCTGTCTTCGAGGCCAGTTATGGCACCGGACAAAAGGCCCTGTGATCCCAACAGAAATCAGGAAGATGGTGTATCCGTTCCAGCCCAGCTATACGGAGTCTTGATAAATAAACTTTTATTATACACAATAAAAGAACCTATTCCGGGTTGTATTGCGAGGATTCCATGAAAAGGACAACACCGCAAAACCAGAAAGATTCCGGGACTCGAGCTCAAAGCGACCCCATGTTCTGCAGCATTACCTCCGCTCTAAGGTCTCCCTGTTGCACCATCCTAGAGAGTATCAGCGACGGTGTTTTCACCATTGATCCCAACAAGAGGATCACGTCCTTCAATCGGGCGGCACAGACAATCACGGGTTTCAAGGCCGGGGAGGCGATTGGGCAATACTGTTTTGACGTTTTTCGCGCCAACATTTGTGAAAAGAAATGCGCCCTTGACGAAACCCTCACCACCGGCCAGTCCCAGGTAAACCTTCCCGCCCTAATTATCAGCAAGACAGGGGACCAGATACCCATCAGTATTAGTACATCCATTTTAAAAAACGAGAACGGCGATATCATCGGGGGCGTAGAGACCTTTCGAGACCTTTCTGAGCTTGAAAGGTTAAAAAGGCAGTTGGCCCGAAATTATACCCATGAGGACATCGTGGGAAGGCACCCCAGGATGAAGAAGATCCTCTCATTCCTGCCGGACATTGCGGAAAGCGAGAGCCCTGTACTCATTGAAGGTCCCACGGGATCGGGCAAGGAGCTTATCGCTCGGGCCATCCATCACCTGAGTCCGCGCAAGGAAGGTCCGTTCATTGCGGTCAATTGCGCGGCCCTGCCCGAGACCTTGCTTGAATCCGAATTGTTCGGCTACACAAAAGGGGCCTTTACGGGCGCCATGAGAGATAAGCCGGGCCGGTTTTTTCTTGCCAACGGGGGAACGCTGTTCCTGGATGAAATCTCCAGCACCTCAAGGGCATTCCAGGCTGATCTCTTGCGGGTTCTCGAAGATGGTGAATTTACGCCCCTTGGCGGTACCAGGACGTTGAAGGCGAATTTCCGCGTGATCACCGCAACCAACCTTGAATTGAAGAAATTGGTCGATGAAGGGAGGTTCCGGGAGGATCTTTACTACCGCCTCAACGTGGTGAAGGTCAGCTTGCCATCTTTGCGGGAAAGGAGAGAGGATATTCCCCTGCTGGCCGAACATTTCATCCGCAAGTTCAACCTCCTCAAGGATCGATCCATCCAGGGGGTCGCGCCGGAGGCACTCTCATTTCTCATTAGCTATCCATTTCCGGGCAACATTCGCCAGCTTGAAAACATCATCGAGTATGCCTTCATCACCTGCAAGGGAGATGTCATCGGCATGGAGCATCTGCCAAGGGACCTGGTCGATGAGCGAAAAGATCAGATCTCCTTATTGTCAGAAAACGAATGCGAAGAGGCGGAAAAGATACGTGCCATTCTGAAGCAATACCCGCAGAACCGGCCTGCAGCAGCTCGGGCCTTGGGCATGAGCCGAACCACCCTCTGGCGGAAGATGAAGAAATACAGAATCATGGACACATAGTCTGGAACGAAGACTGAAACCGTTTCACGTTTTGAAACACCCGCCCTGAGCTTCTATCCTTTCCGCCTTTCCTTTGTCAGCTTAACCTGCTGATATTGTAAATAAAAAAATTTACTCTCCAAATGGGCAGGTCTGGCATCCTATTTGCCTTATAGATGGATAAACAGGCATTAGTGCATTGGTGTTGGTTTTTTTGAGAGGGCTGAGTTTTCATTCCTTGAAAGAGCATTAGGATGACGTAAAGGAATCCGGGAGATCAGAATGAAGATTGCTGTTCCTCTGTTCAAAGAGAGGGTATCACCCCATTTTGGTTCTTCCTCAAAGTTTCTTTTATTGGAGACGAGTGGTGTGACGGTCTTTCAGGAGGCCATCCAGGACGTTGGAGGAGAAGGCCCTGCGGAGATTGCCAGATGCCTCGTTGCTTTGGGAGTGCAGAAGCTTATCTGCGGGGGCATTCAAAATCATCATAAGGACTGGCTGACCAGGAAGGGGATCACGGTGGTGGACAACCAGAAAGGTGTGGCCAGGGAGGTTGTCCACCGACTCTTGAAAGATTGAGGAAAGAGGATCCCGGCTAATAAAGACCTTGCCATGGGATTTGGGTCAAAAAGGGATCGGGTGAACCGCGATGCCTATGAAAGAGTTCATTAAGGTGATGAAGGCCCTTAGAGGCACTAATCGGGTCAAAATCCTCAAGATGCTTCAGCATGGCGAGCTGTGTGTCTGTGAGATTCAGAAGGCTCTGGAGATTTCCCAGCCCACGGCTTCCAAGCATCTTAAAATTCTGGAGGAGGCAAACTTTTTGAATTCCAGAAAAAAGGGCCTATGGGTCTACTATCGGCTGAATCATGGGAGCGGCAGCCCCTATGCAGTCGCGATGTTGGGCAACCTCAAACACTGGCTGGATGAAACCCCGGAGATCACTGAAATTGTGAAACGGCTCCATGATCTTCGAAGGGCGACCCATGCAGCACATAATTCGCAGGATTTACCTGTAAATCTGAAAAATCAAAACGGGAGGTAACAAAAATGGAGATGCATGTTGCTCAAATTATTGCATTACTGATTACGGGTCTGGGCGTTGGTTTTGCTTCAGGGCTTTTGGGTGTCGGAGGATGCTTCATCATGATCCCGGTGCAATTTTGGGTCCTGAAATCGATTGGCGTAGACCCTACCATTGCCATCCGGATTGCTTTCGGGACAAATTTGCTGGTGGTTCTTCCCACGGCCTTTAGCGGGGCCATGACCCACCATAAAAAAGGAGCTGTTGTTTGGAAGGCGGGTATCACCCTGGGAATTACCGGAGCTATTGGTGCATTTTTCGGGGCCTTCATAGCTGCACACTTGCCGGGGAAAATCTTAAATATTGCTTTCGGAACAGCTGTGGTCTTAGGTGCGCTTAGGATGCTCACGGCAAAGCCGCCGCAAATCACGGAGGAACCATCCGATAGTCTGGCCGCCTTTATCCTCTGGGGAATCCCCCTGGGCATTGTTTCCGGCATCATAGGTATCGGCGGGGGCGTGCTCATGATCCCAATTATGGTCTATTTTTTGAGGTTCAAGATGCACCAGGCCGTGGGCACGTCTACGGCCCTGATGATCTTCACGGCCCTCGGCGGATCACTTTCCTTTCTGATCAATGGATTAGGGGTTCAGGGCCTTCCGCCCTACTCAACAGGGTACCTGAACTGGCTTCAGTGGATACTGCTGGCCGGTTGCAGCATTCCCATGGCCATCGTTGGGGCGAAAACCGCACACATTCTTCCGGCCAAGCAGCTCAAGTACATCTTTATCGCGGTGATGTTTTACATGGGGCTCAAGATGATCGGGGTATTTGCGTGGTTGCATCTACCCATCTGAAATTTTCATTGCCTCGGGCTTGGTAGGAGAAAGGACATCGTGTCAGAAGGAGATTTTACAAGAAATTTTTCACCGGCGTGGTTCGCATCCGTCATGGGCACCGGGTACTGGCCACAACAAGTATGTTTTGTGGGATCTTGTTAAATGCTCCTATCAACACGATTTGCCCTGGCTTCAACGACCTTTGCCAGGGCGATCGGAGGGGATGGAGTACCATGTGCAGGTAAAGCCGCTTCGGGTCTTATCATGCAAGGAGGATGTGGGATGCTCTCTCTGCCATATTCCAGCGAAAAGCAGGATGATCCCACAAACAAAAAGGGAAAGAAAGAGGTCAGATTATGACATTTCCTGAACTGATGCGAAAATACCTGCCACTATGGGTCGCCCTTTCGATCACCCTGGCCTTGCTCATCGGTTACAATACTCACGGCGTCAAGGCCCTGAAACCCGCCATCCCCTTTTTGCTCTTTGTGATGCTCTACCCCATGATGATAAACCTGAGGGTGGAAGATATCGGGAAGGCCTTAAAAGACTGGAAGCTGTTCTCCGTGGCGGTTTTTATGAACTTTCTTCTCACGCCGCTCCTCGGAGCGCTTTGGACACACGTTCTCTTCAGCCATGCCGACCCCTATCTCGCCACAGGGTTTATCCTCAAGGTGACCGTTCCCTGTAGCGGGATGGT
>JAOZOW010000008.1 GCA_029933075.1 Deltaproteobacteria bacterium
GGCCTGCCCCCTGGTAGCCAGCGGCCAGGTACCGGCATTCAGTGGGTCTGATATGTCTTGCATTTCCAAAGGGCCTAAAGTATTGTGTTCAGGAAGGAATAAAAGGATCCCTCCACCGTCATATCTGGAGTTTTCTCTAACGCTGATTTCCTATGTTAGCCATGAAAAAATTCAGCGCCCAAGTCGTGCTTGCGTTTCTCCTGCTTTTCGCCCAGTCCCCCACCTCCTCTTATGCCAACAAGGCCCGGCTCACGGATATTGCAGTGACTACGGGAAGGGATCACTGCCTGGTGTTCTTTCGGGTGACCGACTGTTTCACGGGAGAGATGAAGGATGCCATTGAGAACGGGATCCGAACCACCTTTACATTTTGGGTCAAGTTCTATGAGGTAAGAGACCTGTGGTGGGACAAAAAGATAGCTGACATCAAGATAAGCCATGAGATTCAGTATGACGGTCTCAAAAAGGTTTACAGGATCAAACTCTCCGAAAAAGAGAACAAAGTCATTATTGTCGAAGACTTTGAGGAGGCCAAGAAATGGATGTCTGAAGTCAAAGGCCTTGCGGTGACCGAACTGGACGATCTTCATAAGGGTACCCTGTACAGGGTGCGGATGATGGCTCAACTTGACAAGATCAGACTTCCCTTCTATCTCCACTATGTCCTGTTTTTCCTATCTTTGTGGGATTTCGAGACCGACTGGTACACGCAGGATTACAGGTATTGACTTCCTACTGAAATACGTGGGCTTATGCCTCTCCGAAATCGATTTGAATCTCAGGTGGTAACAGGAGGCATGGACCTCCCTTTCAATGACTCCTTGCGGAAAAAGTATTCCTGGCCCCACCAAGGCCATTAGCAAAGAGCCGAAGACGACCTCAACCTGAGAGAAAATGTTTTCATTAGCTGATTTGTCGAAATGACAGAATACGTCCAGGCTAAAAAACTTGACCTCAAGAGACGGCGAAGAGAAAGACTCATCATCATATTTCTCTTTTTCGTGATTTCATCGTTGACCTTTCTGGGGATACGAGTTTCGGACCTCGGGCTGGACCTTCCGTTCTCGAGTAGCATCCTTGTCTTTATCCTGATAAACGTGAATGTGATCCTGCTTCTCCTCCTCCTCTTCCTAACCGTGAGGAATCTGGTCAAGCTGTTCTTTGAGAGGCGGAAAAATATTATGGGTGCGCGGCTCAGGACAAAATTGGTCCTGGCATTTATGACCCTTTCTCTACTTCCCACGGTTATCCTTTTCTTTGTGTCGGTTCAGTTTATTTCCACATCCATCGAATATTGGTTTGACCTTCAGATCGAGCGATCTTTAAAGAACTCCCTGGAGGTGGGGCACGATTACTACGAGCGGATCACGGACGATATCCTTTCGCTTGGCAATAATTTGAGCCGGGTCATTACCTATGAAGGGATAATGCTTATCTCCAGACAAAAGGAGCTTGAAGGGTTCATCGAGAAAAAGCGAAAGGAATATAGGCTGGCCTCAATAAAGGTGTATTCGCCGCTAATAGGGTGGAAGACCGTGAGCCAGGACCATAGAATTGACCTGAGCGCCTTCAAAGGGCCTGGCCCGGACATCCTAAAGAAGAGCATAGAAAAGGGAGCTGACACACAGTATATCGAATCCTCTGCCCATGGGGATCTCATCAGCGGTATCGTTCCGGTCTTTTCCAGGACTGAGACAAAGGCTGTGGTGGGGCTTATTGTCCTATCAAAGTTCGTTCCGGGCAGGTTTGTGCATCGTCTTCAGGCCATTTCAAAAGGGCTTCAGGAATACCGCCAGCTCAAGATGCTGAAGAAACCGATGAAAATAAGCCACATGATCACCCTTTCCATTGTGACTCTTCTCATCATTTTTTCTTCTGTATGGTTTGGATTTTATCTTTCCAGAGAAATCACGGTACCGATCAAAGAGCTGGCAGAGGCAACCAACCGGATCGCTTCGGGGGATTATGATTTTTTTATTGACCTGGAAGCGAAAGACGAGATTGGAAGCCTCGTAAATTCTTTCAACAGGATGACCATGGATCTGAAAACCAGCAAGACCAAGCTGGAGGAAGCCAACAAAGAACTGATCAGGAGCAATATCGAGCTGGAGCAGAGACGGCTCTATATGGAAGTGGTGCTGGCCAATGTGGCAGCAGGGGTGGTTTCGGCAGACCGGCATGGCAAGATCCTGACCATCAACAAGTCCGCTGAAAAAATGCTGGAGATAAAGGGAGAAGAGATTATAGGCAGGAGTTACCAGGAGGTCCTTTCCCGGGAGTATGTGGAGATTATAGACGATTTCATAAATGATGAACGCCTGTTCAAGAAGGGATTTTTGAACAGGCAGATCAATGTTTCGGTCAGGGATAAAAGGCTGACCCTGCTGGTATCTCTCAATGTGCTTCGAGATGATCGCGGGAAATATCTCGGTCTGGTTGCGGTCTTGGAGGACTTGACCGAGATCGAGAAAGCCCAGCGCATGGCCGCCTGGAGAGAGGTGGCCAGGCGAATTGCCCACGAGGTCAAGAACCCCCTTACGCCAATTCAGCTGTCCGCACAACGGCTCAAGAAAAGATATGGGGATAAACTGCGGGGAAGCGAGGGCCAGGTGTTCCATGAATGCACGCAGATGATTATCAAGGAGGTAGAGGAACTAAAAGGTTTGGTTAATGAATTCTCCAACTTTGCCCGTATGCCAACTTCTAACCCGGTTCCTGAAGATATCCGCGAGATCATCAAAGAGGCCCTTAGCCTTTACAGGGAGGCGCACAGAGATGTGGAGCTCATTTTCAGGGATTCAACGGAAGTGCCCATATTCAACCTGGACAGAGAGCAGATTAAAAGGGTCATGATCAATCTTTTGGATAATGCCATTGAGGCCATGGATGGTCAGGGGGAGGTGGTGGTGGCCCTTAATTATGACAGTGACCTTCAGATGGTGCGGGTCGAAGTGGCGGACACAGGGAAGGGGATCCCCCCCGAGAACAAAGAGAGATTGTTTGAGCCCTATTTTTCCACCAAGAAACAGGGGACAGGCCTTGGCCTTGCCATTGTAAGGACCATTATTACCGACCACAATGGGTTCATCCGGGTCCAGGATAATGAACCGAAGGGAACGAGATTCATCATCGAACTGCCGGTCAGAGTGTGACATGGAAAAAGCCTTTTCTGCTCTGATTTTTTTTTATCATTTCCTCTGGACCGGGCTGATTGCTCTATCAGTTCCAGCTATGGCATTTGCGGGGAAGAAAAGGATCTCCGAGAGACTCGCAGTGGTGCTGCCTCCCCCTCGGCCCAAACAGGGGAGTGTGTGGATCCATGCCCTCTCCGTTGGAGAGGTGTTTTCGGCGATACCTTTAGTGGATGCCATTAGGGCGAGATATCCTGAAAAGAGTATTGTTTTCACCGTCACCACGAGGAAGGGGATGAGTATCGCTATCAAGGAGTTGCAAGGGCGGGTGGATACCCTCCTTACAATGCCCCTGGATCTCTGGTACTGTGCGCGGCGCATGGTGAACTATCTCAGGCCGGGGGTTTTTATTCTTGTGGAAACGGATATTTGGCCCGGTCTAATTGAGTATCTGAGAAAGAAGGGCATCAAGAGCATCCTTGTAAACGGCCGGATTTCCCCCAGGACCTTCAGTGCGTACAAGAGGTTCTCGTTTTTCGCCAGAATGATGTTTCAGCCTCTGTCATCTTGTCTGATGCAGTCGGATCTTGACACTGACCGTCTTTTAAAGGTGGGCGTTGACCCGGCAAAGGTACACACTGTGGGGAACATAAAATTCGATAGAGACTGGCCCCCAATGAACGAAGAAGAGCATGGTGAATGGCTGGACAAACTCAAGCTTAATAGGGGCGATCTTTTATGGGTGGCTGGCAGCATTCACCGTGGTGAAGATGAGCTGATTTTGAGTGTGTACCTAAAGCTGAAATCATATTTCCCTTCCCTGAGGTTGATACTGGCCCCGAGGAGGGTAGAAGAATCCCCTGAGATCCTGAAGCAAGCCAAAGCAATGGGACTCAGGGCGGTCCTGAGAACTGAACCGGGGGAGGAAAGGTATGATGTGTTGGTCGTTGATACCCTTGGAGAATTGGCTCGCATTTACGGCCTCGGAAAGGTGAGTTTCGTAGGGGGCAGTCTGGTGCCATTTGGCGGGCATAACCTCCTGGAGCCTGCACAGTTGGGTGTGCCGGTGATCTTTGGCCCTTATACCCATAACTTCGTTTTCATGTCTGAGTCCATGACGGAAAGGGGGGCGGGCTGGCGGGTCCGTAATGCAGGAGAACTCTATGAGGCGGTATTTACCCTTTTAAAGAACGATGAGGTCCGTCACAGAATGTGTCTGAGCGCAAAAGAATTTGTCTCCGAAAACCGAGGAGCCATCAGCCGTGTGATTTCGTATGTTGACGCCGCTCTCAAAGGGACGCAGAAACCCCGCGGGAGTGCATAATATGAGGGGGGAACAGGTGCCGCATATGAGGCCGGACTGGGCCTTGATCCACAGGCAGGGACCACCCCGTTTCTGGTTTCCTTTCCTGGCATTTTTCTGTCGGCTGTATGGGGCAGGTGTGGGGATACGCCAGTGGGGGTACCAGTGCGGGCTTATGAAGAGAGAGTCTCTTCCTGGCGCCGTCGTCAGTATAGGCAACCTTACTGCAGGAGGGACAGGAAAGACTCCTGCGGTTCTTTTCCTGGCCAGCTGGGCTGCCGAAAGCGGGTACAGGGTAGCGGTGCTTTCTCGCGGCTATGGGGGCAAGTATGGCCCTGAGGTACTGGTAGTTTCCGACGGCACCCATTTGACGGCCAGCCCCCGGGAAAGCGGGGATGAGCCTTACCTCCTGGCAAAAAGGCTTCAAAACGTTCCGGTGCTGGTATCCCGGAAGCGGTATCAGGCAGGTTGGTATGCCCACGAAAAACTCGGGTGCGATTTTTTCATTCTTGACGATGGATTTCAGCATGTGGGTCTGGAAAGAGACCTGGATCTTGTCCTTATTGATAGCGAAAGCCCTTTCGGAAACGGCTATCTCCTCCCGCTCGGCCCCCTCAGGGAACCGGTAGACCACCTATCAAGGGCCGATGCGTGTGTGCTCACCCGGTTTAAGGATCCCTCTTCGGGGGACGGAACACTTTCAGCTCTCAAAAAGAGATTCCCTGGAAAACATTTCTTCTGTGCAAATCATGTTCCAGAAAAAGTTGTCTTCCCAGGTTCAGGTAAGGAGCTCGAGCCTGAACACCTTAAAGGAAAGAGAGTGGTTGCCTTTGCCGGGATCGCTAAGCCGGATACATTCAGGCTGACCCTTGAAACACTCGGAGCCGATCTGGCTGGCTTCAGATCATTTAGGGACCATTATTCCTTCAGGCCGGAGGATATCCGTAGCCTGATCACCTTCAAGCAGAGCGTGGGGGCAGGCTATCTGTTGACCACTGAAAAAGATTGGGTGAGGATCGCCTCCATTGGTCCTGAGATTTCCGAGATTGGCTATCTTTCCATCAGGTTCTCACTAATCAAGGACGAGGATGCCTTCTTCAGGATGATCAGAGAGAGAGCTGAGGCCAAAATTAAGAGCGAATGAGACATGATGAACATTGTTTCCCGTGGCGAAAAGATCCATAAGTCTGATATCACGCGAATCTTGGTCCGTGCCACCAACTGGGTGGGCGATGCCGTCATGAGTCTTCCCGCTCTTGAGGCCGTAAGGGAAAATTTTCCTGGGAGCCGGATTTCCGTTTTGGCAAAACCCTGGGTTACTCCCATTTTCGAAAGCCATCCCGCTGTTGATCAGATCATTCCCTTCAAGAAAAGGCAGGGGTATCTCCGGGGTTCTCTGGACATGTTTCGGTTGTGCTCCAGGATCCGTAACGGCGGGTTTGACCTCACCGTCCTTTTTCAGAATGCCTTTGAGGCCGCCCTGGTGGCCCGACTGGGCGGGAGCAGGTACATTGTGGGGTATGATGCTGATGCAAGGGGCTTCCTGCTCACCCATCCCGTAAAACGGAATGAAGCCGTGCTTCGAGTCCACCAAGTGGAGTACTATCTTTGCATATTGAGAGCCATGGGATGGGAGGCTCCCAACCGCGATCCAGTTCTATACGTGAGTGAGAGACATATTGACGAGGCCAAGCATCTTCTCCGGTCCCATGGACTGGAAGCCGAGGACTTTCTTGTGGGGATAGGCCCGGGCGCTATCTATGGGAAGACAAAACGGTGGCCCCCGGAACGTTTTGCCAGAATCGGCGATCAGGCTGTGGAGAAATGGGGGGCTAAGGTACTTGTGATGGGGAGCCGTGCCGAATCAAGAATCTGTGAACGCCTTTGCAAGACCATGACCCATGGGTCGGTGAACATCTGCGGCCTTACATCACTAGGGGTTGCGATAGCGCTGGTTAGTCTCTTTGGATTTTTCATTACAAATGACTCCGGCCTCATGCATATCTCAGCGGCCCTGGGCGTACCCACAGTGGCCATATTCGGATCAACCGATCCGGTTGCCACCGGACCTCGTGGACCAAACACAAGGATAGTGAAACATGATGTGGACTGCGCCCCCTGCCTGAAGCCGGTTTGCCCAAAGGATTATCGGTGCCTCCTGGAGATAGAACCGGAAGAAGTGTGGGAGGCCATGGAGGATCTGAAAAGGAGCGGCGTATGATGAAGCGACCCGCTGTTTTCGTGGACAGGGATGGCACCATAAACGAGCAGATGGGATATATCAATCATGTGAGTCGATTTACCTTTCTTCCTGGGACGGCTGAGGCAATAAAGCTCCTGAACATTCATCGGTTCCTGGTCATCGTCATTTCCAATCAGTCGGGAGTTGCACGCGGGTATTTCCCCATTGAGTTGGTTAATGAGGTCCATTCTCGCATGAAGACCATGCTGGAAAAGGAAGGAGCCTGGGTAGATGCAGTTTATTTCTGCCCGCATCACCCTTCGGGCAATGTGGCCGAATACCGGAAGGCCTGTGATTGCAGAAAACCTGCCACAGGAATGGTTCGGAAGGCGATTGACCGCTTTGACATTGATTTGAAGAGCTCTTATGTTATCGGTGATCGCCTTTCGGACATTGAAATGGCCGAGAGATTGGACCTGAAAGGCATCTTGGTAAGGACCGGATATGGCCGCGGAGAAATTGAGTATCTGCTGCCCGGATCTACCCTCAGGCCAGTTTATATTGCCGACGATCTACTTGAGGCGGTCAAATGGATCATAAAGAGACAGGGTGGGAAGAGTTAGGTCAAAAAGAGGATAGCGCCTTTCTGTATCGTAATGGACCCGATCTTGGACAAACAATGGGCCCTGAGAATATCCTCATCATAAAACTGAGTTCCATCGGTGACGTGGTTCATTCCCTTCCCTTTCTGGAGGTGCTTAGGGCGCGATTCCCTGAGGCCCGGATCGATTGGCTTGTGGAGGAGGAGGCCTCCCTGGTCATTGAAGGGCATCCTGCTCTCAGCCGTATGATTGTCTCGCGACGAAAATTGTGGGAGAGGCTGATGTTCAAAAGTGCTTCCGGTTTTTCCTCTGTGCTCCGTGAACTCATCCGATTTCTCAAGGAGGTCCGGTCCGTTGATTATGACCTGGTGGTTGATCTTCAGGGACTTCTCCGTAGCGGAATCATTACCGGCCTCTCAAGAGGCAAGAGGAAGGTGGGCATGGAGGGCGCCAGGGAGGGAGGATGGCTCTTTTTCAGTGAGCCCCCTGTTCCGGTTGATTACTCGGGGCACGCTATTGATAGGTACCTGCAGGTCGCTCAGTATCTGGGCTGTAATTCCGCATCGTGGAAGGGTGAGGTTCCTGTGTTCCTCCCTGACGAGGCCCAGGTGGACATGCTCTTAGAAGGGATTGAGGGACGAAACGCCCTTGTGGCCGTTAACCCTATGGCCCGGTGGGAGACGAAGCTCTGGGCGCCCGAGCGTTTCGCACGTGTGGCGGAGCTGCTGGTCGAGGATCTGTCATGCGATGTGGTCTTTACCGGAAGTGAAGGAGACAGGGCCGTTATTGATAGGATCATCAGTATGTCGGGAGTAGAGCCATTGAACCTTGCAGGCCGCACCACCCTTAAAGAGCTTGCCTCTCTTTATCGTCGATGCGACGTGTTAGTGACAACAGACACTGGGCCCATGCATATTGCCGCGGCCATGGGATGCCCAGTGGTGGCCCTGTTCGGGCCCACTACGCCCCGCCGGACAGGGCCTTACGGGTCTGGCCACAGACCCATAAAGGCGAACCTGGAGTGCAGCCCCTGCTTTAAAAAGCGATGCAGTGATATGGCCTGCATGAGAGGAATCAGTGTGGATGATGTATTAAAAGCGGTGGAAGACATTCTTGGGGAAGATAATGGAAATACTTAAGCTGCTGTGCATGTACTCCC
Organism: Deltaproteobacteria bacterium; assembly: GCA_029933075.1. Classification (GTDB taxonomy): domain Bacteria; phylum Desulfobacterota; class DSM-4660; order Desulfatiglandales; family Desulfatiglandaceae; genus JAOZOW01. Next base: position 8,378 of record JAOZOW010000008.1, read on the forward strand.
GCCAGGTAAGGTACAGCATAAAATTTCAGATCATGTGTTGACTAAGGAGGACTCATGGCCATCAGCAAGGAACTTCTGGACATACTTGCATGCCCTAAGTGCAAGGGGGAAATTTATCTGAATGACACCGGTGACGGCCTTATTTGCGAGAACTGCAAGTTGCTCTATGAAATTAAGGATGATATACCGATCATGCTAATCGATGAGGCCAAACCCTTAGAGTGACAAGAGTAGTGGGATAGGGCTTTCCCGGCCTGTTTAAAAAAGGTCGTCATCAGGGCTGTCTTTGCCCTTTTTCGGCCTGGTAAGTATGATTCGGTATTGATCTTCAGAGCCCTCGAAGCAGATTCGGCACTCCTTTTTATTTTCCTCTCCGGCGCAGCTTTCACATCGGGGTTCTTTGGGAAGCGGTTCGAGGTGGACTTCAAAACCGGCTTCCTCGTATATCTGAACCGCTTCACTGAGGCGGGGTTCTGAAGCGACAAACTGCTTCCGCCAGCCCTTGCTTTCCAGCATCTCGATCCTTGACCTGTTTTCGTCCACGGTCTTACCGCTTCTTGACGAGAATCAATGTCTTGCCTGATAGTCCCTCGAGCATCGGTTCCTCTCGTGGGGCAGGGCCTTGGGAAAGCGCGGGGAGCGTGAGGCGATAGGACTCGCCATCAGCGTTGAGCTCCCCTCGGTTGCCACCTTGATCATCAGCAGAAAGAGGCCCACAGGCTTCCTCGAAGATATCCCGGACGTATCGGAAAAGATAGGCATCAAGTGTCACGAAGACCTTTTGGTCTCTTGTCAGCTGGCCGAACAGGCCGAACCAGGCCGCGGCTACCGCACGGAGGTGCTCCTCCTCCAGAAAAGGGCTTGTTTCTGAGGCCGGCAGGTCTTCCAGGGGCCCTTTTTTCGGCGTCTCTTCTCCCAAAGCCTCTGCAAGTGGAGGTGGCGCGGATTTCGCCCTTTCCAGCATCTCTTCCACCTCCCCGTGTTGTATTTCCACCTCCTTGGCGAGATGGAGGATCAGGTGCCATTTCAGGATCCGCTCTTCCTCGGCTCCGGTGGGGTATTTCCCCTCTTTCCCCCGGAGCAACCCCCTGATGCCCCAGGTTGTCTCTTCTGGGGGTTCGTCGTGACCGGCCGATTTTAGGAAAAAGGCATAGCCCTTGTCCGAATTTTGGGCCATCCATGCTCGGTACTCGGAAAAAAGCAGGAGAAAATCCTCCCCGGGTTTCATCTTCTCAGGAGGTCTTAGGATACTGATGAAGGGAGGGTCGTCATCACCGGTAGATCTCGCAAAAGCATCCATGAACCAGGGCTGACATATGATAAGGGCGTCAAAACGGGAGCGCATCAGATTCAGTTGCGCTCCCGTTATAGTAACGTGAGGGAAAAGAACTGCAGGGTGTTTGGCCAAATCCTTTCCTAATCCTCCTGAAGTTCCGGCAGGTTGGCATAGTAGTCCAGTGATTCGGGGTTTTTCAAGGCGTCCTTGTTGAGGACTTCCTGCCCCTGGATTACCTTTTTGACTGCCAACTCCACTTTTTTCATGTTCAGGGTATAGGGGATGTCAGGGACCGATATGATCTTTGCAGGCACATGCCTTGGCGATGCGTTGGTCCTCAAGGTCTGCCTGATCTTATTTTTAAGGTCATCTGTCAATTCATGACCCTCTGCCATTTTGACAAAAAGGATTACTCGAACGTCATTTCTCCACGGTTGTCCCACCACCAGGCTGTCCTCGATCTCTTCCAACTGCTCGACCTGGCGATAAATCTCCGCCGTTCCAATGCGGACGCCCCCGGGATTAAGGGTAGCATCCGACCGGCCGTAAATCACGATGCCTCCCCTCTCGTTGATTTCAATGAAATCCCCGTGTCGCCATACATTGGGGTACACATCGAAGTAGGCAGAGTGGTACTTTTTTCCGTCCGGATCATCCCAGAAGTAGATGGGCATGGAGGGGAACGGCGCGGTGCAGACAAGCTCTCCCTGCTGGTTGATCACCGGCTTACCGTTTTCATCAAAGGCCTCCACTTTCATACCCAGGGGCCTGCACTGCAGCTCACCCGCATACACGGGCAGCATTGGGTTGCCGATGGCGAAGCAGCCGTTCAGGTCTGTTCCCCCTGAAATGGAGGCGAGCTGGACGTCCTCTTTAACCTCTTTGTAAATAAACTCGAAACCTTCCACGGAAAGTGGAGAGCCCGTGGAAAGAATGGTCCTCAGGGGCGCAAGATTGTATTCCTTGCCGGGCTTCACTCCTGCATTCATGAGTGCCGCGATGTATCCGGCGCTTGTCCCGAAAATACTTATTTTCTCATTTTGGGCCATTTCCCATAGAGCGCCCGGGTGTGGATGGAAAGGGTTGCCGTCAAACAGAACAAGGGTTGCGCCCACTGCCAGGGAGCTGGTCAACCAGTTCCACATCATCCACCCACAGGTGGTGAAGTAAAATATGGTATCCTCCCGTTTGAGGTCCGTATGAAGCATTAGTTCCTTCAGGTGGTGGATCAATATTCCGCCTGCGCTTTGGACCATACATTTGGGAAGCCCGGTTGTCCCAGAAGAGTACATGATGTAAAGGGGGTGTTCAAAGGGCAATTGCTCAAACTCTATTTCCAGGTTGTCCTCTTTGGATTTGAACTCCTCATAGAGAACCGCATTGGGCACCCCGCTGATATCCGGCTCCTTTTCCGTGTAAGGGACTACCACTACCTTTTTTGTGGTTGGAAGCTCCTTGAGGATGTTGGAGATACGTTCAAGAGAATCGAAACTTTTCCCTTTGAATGAATACCCGTTTGCCGTAAACAGGACCTTTGGTTTGATTTGGCCGAATCGATCCAGTACGCCCTTGATGCCGAAATCCGGGGAACATGAGGACCACACGGCGCCCAGGCTCGTGGCAGAAAGCATGGCAATGGTGGTCTGGGGCATGTTGGGCATGAACCCCACAACCCGATCACCGGGTTGAACGCCGAGTTCCTTCAACGATTTGGCCACCCGCGCCACTTCGTCGTATAGCTCGGCATAAGTCATTTTGGTGGACTCTTGGGCTTCGCCCTTGAATATCAGGGCAACCCGGTCGTCCCTGTATCGAAGGAGGTTTTCCGCAAAATTGAGCTCAGCACCCGAGAACCACTTGGCTCCCGGCATCTTGGTAAGGTCGTCCACCACCTGGGTGTAAGGTTTGGAGGCCTTTATTTCCCCAAATTCCCACATGGACGCCCAAAAATCCGGGATATTTTCAATGGACCATTGGTAAAGGGCATCGTATTCGGTGAAGTTCTTTCCATATTTTTCATTTACTAATTTCATGAAACGATACATGTTGCTGTTTTTTATGCGTTCTTCCGAGGGTTGCCACAGTAATTTTCCCATTTTTGCCTCCTGCGATCAGTGATAGGTATATAAGGGTTGAACTTGTTCTGCTGTCATCTTTGGCCCTTACGGGCAGGGCCTTGAAGATATTTTTTCTATATCACCAAAGGAAAAATTTTTCAAAGCCTATTACTCCCCTCCTTGCCCTCAATAAAACTCGTTTAATGTTCCGGCATAATAAATCTGGGCGGAGAAAATTCATTCGCGCAGCCTGAGTATAGCCCCTTACAGTGGTGGCCCAAAGCCGGGCCCTCTGGAACCGGATCTTTACTTGTCTTTGAGTTGAAGTTGTCTATGGGCTCGGCTTTTTAGAACCGGGGCAGGGGATATTTTTTCACTGCCCTCCTGTACCCTGCGATCAGATCGCGGCTATCAACCCTGTGGAATGAGCAGAAGGAATTAGGACTTGTTTTTTTAACAAGCCTGTATCATATTTCTTGGGCAAGTTCGACAGCCTTTACCGGGGAAATGCTGCTCATCAGCAATAGTTGTTGATTTTTTCAGGGGGGCAAAGGTTTTCCTGTACCCCTCCTTTTGTGTAAGGCGTAAGCGCAGCCAAAATTGCACATCTGCAGCAACGGTATGCATTCCATGAACCATCCTGTCACCCTGTTTGTTCAGTGCCTGGTGGATGCCCTTTACCCGGAGGTAGGGGAGGCGGTCGTCCGTATTTTCCAGAAGCTCGGTATCCCGATTGAGTGCCCTACAGCCCAGACCTGCTGCGGTCAGCCCGCCTTTAACACGGGTTACCGGAAGGAGGCCAGGAGTGCTGCCAAGCGGTTCATTGAAATTTTCGAGGGGGCTGAACGGATTGTCTGCCCTTCGGGGTCCTGCGTGCATATGGTTCGACATCACTATGCGGATCTGTTTGCAGATGATCCCGAATGGGCTCGACGGGCCAAGGAGATAGGCGCCAGGACCTATGAGCTGAGCGAATATCTTGTTGACGTCCTCGGAGTTGAAGACCTTGGCGCCGCGTACCACGGTAAGATTACATATCACGATTCCTGCCATCTGCTTCGGGGGCTCGGTATTGCCGAGCAACCCCGGAGGCTTATCCGACATGTAAGAGGCGCGGAGTTAATCGAGATGAAAGACTCAGAGCGGTGCTGCGGATTCGGGGGGGCATTCTCATTCAAGTACCCCGATATTTCGGCCGCTATTCTGGATGACAAGGTGAAAAATATCGTGGCAACGGGTGCTGATCTGGTGGTGGGATGCGACATGAGCTGCCTCATGAGCATTCAGGGAAGGCTTAGCCGAATAGGCTCTTCCATAGCCGTTTTGCATATTGCACAACTGCTTGCAGGGTAAGGGAACTGAGGGCTGACGTGAGCGAGATCAGGACAGAATATTACAGGGATGGGGCAAGAAAGGCACAACAAGACCCGGTATTGCAAAGTGCACTTGCGGCCGCCCAGTCCAGGATTGGAGGGGCAACGGCAAAGGCTTATATGGATTTTCCGGAAGGCCCCGGACTGAGGCTCTTGGGCCACGACATTCGAATGAAGGCCATAGAAAATTTGGATATCCTGCTGGAGACTTTGGTAGAGAACATACAGAAAAAAGGGGGCCATGTACATTTTGCCAAAGATGGGAGAGAGGCTACAGAGTACTGTAAAGAGATAGCCCTCAGCAGGGGGGTCAGGCGGGTGGTTAAAGGGAAGTCCATGGTGACCGAAGAGATCGGTCTTAACTCGGCGCTCATGGAAGAGGGAATAAAGGTAACGGAAACAGACCTCGGGGAATTCATTGTGCAGTTGGCAGGGGAGCATCCCTCCCACATCATCGCACCTGCTGTTCACAAGACCAGGAGGGAGATAGGCAAGCTTTTCTCGGAGAAACTGGGGATACCATATACCACCGATCCGCCGACCCTCACACAAGCGGCCAGAAAGGCGCTTCGGGAAGAATTTCTATCAGCCGACATGGGAATATCGGGCTGTAACTTGGCATGCGCTGAGACAGGGCATATCACGACCGTCTCCAATGAGGGAAATATCCGTATGGCAACAACCCTGCCCAAGATCCATGTGGTGTTTATGGGCATGGAGAGAATAGTGGCTCGTCTCGAAGATCACGATATATTATTGAGGCTTTTGGCAACCGGGGCTGCAGCCCAGAAAATGGCCGTTTATGTCAGCTATATCGGAGGGCCCAGGACTCCAGGCCAGCAAGACGGACCGGAAGAGTTCCACCTGATTATTCTTGACAATGGTCGCTCAAGAATACTTGCCGATGAAGAATTTCGGGAGATTCTTTGCTGTATTCGTTGTGCAGCCTGCCTCAATGTCTGTCCGGTATATGGGAAGATAGGGGGACACGCTTACGGACACACCTACTGCGGACCGATCGGCGCAGTCTTGACCCCACTCCTTGTAGGAGTTAATCGGGCAAAAGACCTGTGTATGGGCGAGACCCTGTGCGGGGCGTGTCAGGCCGCATGCCCTGTGAATATTGATATCCCCCGGATGTTGCTTTCCTTGCGAGCCAAGCTTGCAGATGGGGACCCTCAATGGTCGGTCACTAGGTCCAGCTTAATGGAAAAGGCGTTTTATATGGCATGGGCCGGAATGGTGCGTGATCGCAGGATGTACGAGCTTGCTTTGCGGGCTGTCTCAGGGGCGCAAAAGCTCTTGCCGAGAAGGGAAGGATGGGTCCATCGACTGCCACCGCCTTTTCATGGGTGGAGCATCCACCGGGATATGAAGCCGGTGAGCGGGAAAAGTTTTATCAGACGATGGTCGGAGACGCATGGGAGGAGAGGTGAGGGGGGCAATGAACCCAGGTGATAATAAAGAATTTATTAGAAAGATAAGATTGGCTCTCGGGTACAGGTCTCAAGGGGGACGGACTTTTTCCGGCGTCTTTCCCGATGGTCGGGCAGAAGAATCCGTGGAACTCATAAGGAGAATAAAGAACAGGGGACCGGATGAGAGGCAGTGGTTGTTGGCAAGGCTTATTGAAGAGGCGAAGGCCCTCAACATGATGGTTGTTCCGGTCAAAGACGCACAGAGTGCGGCAAAGCAAATCGCTAAGGTTGCGCAGGAAAAGGAAACGGAATGGGGCGGACCGAAGCGGGTTATTGCATGGGAGCACCCCCTTATTGAAAGGATGAAGCTCAACCGAGAACTCCAAAAGAAAGGCATTCCCCTTGATTTCACCATTCCCGGCCCTGCAGGCATGGGAACGGACATGGTTCGCGAAAGGGTTATTGCTTCCTATATCGGGGTAACATCAGCGGAGTTTTGCGTAGCTTCCTCTGCTACATTGGTCATGAAAACAAGGCCCGGTCAGCCGCGCTCGGTATCTCTTGTGCCTACCATACACATGGCGGTGATTGAACAGGACCAAATTATTGCAGATCTACGTGAGCTATACGCTTTGCTCAAATGGGATCCTTACCACAAGGAGGAGGGATTGACCAATTGCATGACCTTCATCACGGGGCCGAGCAAGACCGGTGATATCGAGCTGATCCTGATTCATGGGGCCCATGGGCCCAAGGAGCTTTATCTATATGTGATCACCGGATGAAGGAAAGCGCATCCCGCTTTTCACACCCTTACATCCCTTCCGGTTTACGAGACATCAAATCCCCACTTTAATCATGATTCATTTCTGAACCCACAATATTATAAATCCTTTTACCTTGACTAAGTACCGCTATTGGATTAGTAATTTACGTTTAATTTTGGCAAAGGGCACGAAGTGTTGGAAGCCTTTGCGGAGGTGAATCTGGGCAAGTCATGGAAAAGCCGGATCCGTTGATCGAGGAAAGAATCAATAAAGGGGAAAAGTTGAAGGCCATGGGAGTGAACCTTTACCCTGCTGGGTATCCCAGGGACATGACCGTGTCGGAGGCCCTGGAGCGGGTCGGTAATCTGGAGGCAGAGGCCCTGGAAAAGCAGAGTGAGTCCCATACCATGGCCGGCAGGATCGTGGCGCTGAGGGATTTCGGGAAGGCCGCTTTCATTCACCTCAAGGACGGGACAGGGAAGATCCAGGCTTACATCCGCAAAGACAAAGTGGGCGAAGCTGCCTTCAAGGTTTTCAAGTTAATGGACATAGGGGACTTTATCGGACTCAGAGGCCCTTTTTTCCGAACGAGAACCGGCGAGTTGACTCTTATGGCCGAGGAGTTGACCCTGCTGTCAAAATCCCTGAGGCCTCTTCCCGAGAAATGGCACGGGCTGACCGATGTGGAGACAAGATATCGGCAGCGCTATGTGGACCTGATTGTCAATGATCATGTCAAAGAGGTATTCATCCTAAGAAGCCGCATAATTCAGGCCATACGAGAGTTTTTTATTGCGAGGGATTTTCTTGAAGTGGAGACTCCCATGATGCAGCCCATCCCGGGCGGAGCAACGGCCAGACCTTTCAAGACCTTCCATAATGCCCTTGGAATGACGCTGTACCTGAGAGTTGCGCCAGAGCTTTATCTCAAACGCTTGGTGGTGGGCGGGTTGGAAAGAGTGTTTGAGATCAACCGCAATTTCAGAAACGAGGGGATTTCAATAAGGCACAACCCCGAGTTCACTATGCTGGAGTTCTACATGGCATATGCCACTTACGAAGACCTGATGGCACTGACCGAAGAGCTTTTCAACGATATGCTTCAACGTATCTTCGGGACGAATGTCATAGAGTACCAAGGCAACACCATCGACTTTGCCTCTCCGTGGCCGAGAATTTCGCTTTTTGACAGCCTACGGGAATGGGGAGGGATGGGAGAGGAGATCTTTAAAGAAAGGGAGGCGGCTGCCAGGTTTGCGGCAAAGGCGGAGGTCAGCATATCGGAAAAGGACAGCCACGGGAAGATATTGACCAAGCTTTTTGAGCACCTGGTGGAGCCTCGATTGATCAGGCCCACGTTTATAATTGGATATCCCACGGATGTTTCTCCGCTCTCAAGACGCAGCGATGAATCACCTGATATCACCGACCGATTTGAGCTGTTTATCGGGGGCAGAGAGATCGCCAATGCGTTCACGGAGCTTAATGACCCCGTTGATCAGAGACGGAGATTTGAATATCAGGTAGCCCTCCGCGAGGCAGGGGACGAAGAGGCCCAGTTCATGGATGAGGACTACCTGACGGCCCTTGAATATGGGATGCCTCCCACAGCGGGTGAAGGGATTGGGATTGACAGGGTTATCATGCTCCTTACGGACTCTCCGTCGATTCGGGACGTTATTCTGTTTCCCCAGATGAGACCCAAGGTCGGCTGATTCTTAAATGTTCGAACTATTTCTCGGAATAAGATACCTCAAGGCCAAACGGAAACAGGCCTTCATTTCGGTAATAACTATCATTTCGATCTTGGGCGTCATGGTGGGGGTAATGGCCCTCGTGGTTGTGCTCTCTGTGATGAACGGTTTCAGGGCCGATCTTATGTCTAAGATCCTGGGCGTCAATTCACACCTGCTGATACTCAATTATAGGGGAGCCTTTGGAGACTATGAGGCCGTCAGGAAGAAAGCGCTCGAGACGGAGGGCGTAGTCGCCCTTACCCCATTCATTTATAATCAGGTAATGGTCAAGCACAGCGGAAATGTTTCGGGGGCCGTGTTGAGGGGAATCGACCCGGTGAGCGTCGGAAAGGTCCTGGCCATAGAGAAGATGGTGACAAAGGGCTCTATCGGTTCTCTTAAAACCAGGTGGGGGGGGCTCCCTGGGATTATCATAGGCCGGGAGTTGTCCAGACAGATAGGGGCCTTTCCCGGGGATACGCTCACGGTTGTTTCGCCCGAGGGAAAGCTAACGCCGCTTGGGAGAGTTCCCAATACGCGCCGTTTCAAAGTTACGGCGATTTTCGACTCGGGAATGTACGAGTATGACGCCTCCATGGTGTTCGTTTCCATCAAAGAGGCCCAGGATTTTCTCGGGCTGGGTGACAGGGTGACCGGCCTGGAGGCGAGGGTTCATGATGTTGACCAATCGGACACAATCTCCAGGGCCGTTGAGAAAAGACTCGGCTATCCCTATTGGACCAAAGACTGGAAGGTTATGAACAGGAGCCTGTTTGCCGCTCTGAAACTGGAAAAAATCACCATGTTCGTGATTCTTACCATGATCGTTCTTGTGGGGGCGTTGAATATTATCAGCACCTTGGTGATGGTGGTCATGGAAAAGACAAAGGATATAGCGGTGTTGAGGGCCATGGGGGCTTCGTCCAGGAGTGTGATGAGTATTTTTATCTTCCAGGGCCTGATGGTGGGGCTGATCGGAACCGTGACGGGCTTGGCATCTGGCTTGGTTCTCTGTCGTCTGCTCGCAAAATACAAATTTATTACATTACCGTCAGACGTTTATTATATCTCCACCCTGCCTGTCAGAGTGGAGTGGATGGATGTATGGTTTGTTGCCCTGGCCGCAGTGGTAATCTCTTTTCTCGCAACCATCTATCCCTCCTGGTATGCATCCAGATTGCATCCGGCCGAGGCCTTGAGGTATGAGTGAAAGGCAGGAGGTGGATCAATATTGGGAAAGGCAAGGGTGTAAGGCTGAATGGTAGAAGGCGAAATATGGGTCAATTCGGAGACTGCGCACTCGGCCATCGATACACCGGTGCTCTCCCTCGAAGGTATTTACAAGTCTTTCACCCACCATGAGCGGGAAATTGAGGTCCTGAGGGGAATAGACCTTCAGGTGCATGCCGGAGACAGCGTTGCCATAATAGGGGCCTCGGGGGTAGGCAAGACAACGTTGCTGAATATTATGGGCGGCTTGGAACCACCCACAAAGGGAGTTGTAAGATTCGACGAGAAGAACCTGGGGGAATTGGATGAAAGGGCCCTGTCCTGTTTTCGGAACAGGGAAATAGGCTTCGTTTTTCAATTCCATCACCTTCTGCCGGAGCTAAACGCCCTGGAGAATACCATGATGCCCGCTATGATCGCTCGATACCCGAAAAAGGAGGCGGCCGGGATGGCCGTGGACGTCTTGGAGAAAGTGGGACTGGGGGATCGATTAACCCATCGCCCCGGGGAACTTTCGGGGGGAGAGCAGCAGCGGGTGGCCATTGCAAGGGCTCTGGTTATGAAGCCCAGGATGCTTTTGGCGGATGAGCCGAGCGGAAATCTTGACTGGGCCACGGGCCAGGAAATCATCGAACTGCTTATTCAACTGAAGAAGGAGCGTGGGCTTGCAATGGTTATTGCCACCCACAATCTAAAACTGGCAGCAAGGATGTCCAGACAACTGGAGATTGTCGGCGGCAAGATGCAGTCACGCAATAGGGGTGGTGAGATGTCTAATCACATCAAAGGTGAGAGCTTATGAGAGCTAAAGTAATTTATGTCAAGATCGTGTTCCTACTATCAGTCGTTCTTTTTCTCTGGCCATGCATCTCCCAGGCCGAAGATGGTGGTAAAATCGCTATCTTACCGCTTAAAGTTCACGCCCTCAAGCCCTTGGGTTATCTACAGCGGGGAATGCAGAAAATATTGACCCATCGTATTGAAAACAGGGGCTACACTGTTATCAGCCCTGAGCGGGTGAACAAACACCCTATTGCATTTCAACCTCAGGTGGAGATTAGGGATTTATTAAAGGCTGGGAAAGACCTGGGGGCCGACTGGATCATTGAGGGGAGTCTGACGCAGATTGGAGAAAAGATAAGCCTTGATTTGAAGCTCGTTGATGTGAGCGCACAGAAACCCCCTTTCTTTATTTTCATGGTGGCGGACAATATTGACGCACTGGCAGATACGGCCGATAGGATAGCTGTGAGCGTTCATCACCAGATCGCCGGGGTAGCGCAGGTCGACTCTGTACGGGTAAGGGGGAACCAGCGGGTGGAAAAAGAGGCCATCCTGGCCGTGGTGGAGACAAAGAAAGGGGATAAGCTCGATCCCGAGAAACTCAATGAGGATTTGAGAAATATTTATAAAATGGGATATTTCGAAGATGTTCAAACCGAGACGGAAGATGGTCCCCGGGGTAAGATCGTAACATTTAAGGTGGTGGAAAAGCCCTCCATTGGCCGGATAGTGTTTGTGGGAAATAAAAAGATCGAGGACGAAGATCTGAAAAAGGAGCTGGGGATCAAGCTTTACTCTATCCTGGATCGAAATGAAATAAGACAGGGTACCAACCGCATTCGGGAATACTACCGCCAGAAGGGTTACTACAGGGCACAGGTCAAGGAGAGGCTGGAACCCCTGCCCAACAACCAGGTGTTGCTGGAATACCAGATAGTGGAGAACGAGAAAATCTATATCACGGAGATCACATTTGAGGGAAACAAGCACTTCAAGGACAAAAAGCTCAAGAAGCTGATGGAAACCAGCGAGAAGGGGTTGTTTTCATGGTTTACCAATTCGGGATACCTGGACAAGAAGAAGTTGGAATTCGACACCCACAAAATCGCTGCATTCTATCACAACCACGGCTTTATCAAGGCCAAAGTCGGAGAGCCCAAGGTAACGTACGTGGAGGGAAAGGGGCTCAGGATCAGCATTGAAATAGATGAAGGCAAGCAATATGGCGTCAACAAGGTGAACGTAACCGGAGATCTCTTGATGCCTGCGGACGAGCTGCTGAAAATGGTAAAGATCGGGAAGGAGAAAGTTTTTAACCGAGAAGTGGTTCGCAAAGACGTACTGACTCTGAAAGAGATTTATGCGGATGAGGGTTATGCAAACGCAGAGGTGATTCCTATCACAAAGGAGGATGAAAAGGCCTCTGTTGTGGATATTACCTATAAGATTTCCAAGCGCCAGAAGGTCCGATTTGAAAGGATCAACATCTCTGGAAATACTAAAACAAGAGATAAGGTCATCAGACGTGAGCTGAAAGTGGTTGAGGGGGATTATTTCAGTGGAAAGGGCATGAAAAGGAGCATCCAGAACCTGAACCGCCTCGGTTTTTTCGAAGATGTGGAAATCCAGACCAAGAAGGGGAACCGCGATGACCTTATGGTTCTGGATATCAATGTCAAGGAAAGGGCCACGGGGAGTCTCAGCTTCGGCGCGGGATACAGCTCGGTGGACAATGTGGTGGGATCCGCGCAAGTGGCGCAAGACAATATCTTTGGGCGCGGTCAGAAGCTGGTGCTGGCTGCAAGGATAGGAGGCAGGTCCACCATGTTTGATATCCTCTTCGCCGAGCCCTGGATAATGGACAAACCCATCTCCGGTCAGGTCAGGGCCTTTAAATGGGACAGAGAGTATGACGAATATGACAAGGATGCCTTTGGGGGCTCCCTCGATTTCAGCTGGCCCCTTGAGATGATTGACGAGTACACGAGGGCGATGGCGGGATACAAGTACGAGGATGCGGATATCAGCAATGTGGACAGCACCGCTTCTCTTGTCCTGCGCGACATGGAGGGACGCCATGTTACCAGCAGCCTAAGCATCGGCCTTACCAGGAATTCCACGGATCGGGCATACTATGCCACCACCGGCTCTATCAACAGCATATCCATGGAGTATGCCGGCGGGTTCCTGGGAGGGGACAACTATTTTATCAAGTACCTGGCCAGATCCACCTGGTTCTTTCCTTTCAAGTGGGATACGGTCTTCATGGTCCAGGGTCGTTGGGGGTATATTGAAAGGAGATCGGGGGGTGACCTGCCCGTGTATGAGAAGTTTTTCCTTGGCGGCATAAATACGTTGAGAGGGTTCGATTATGCGGACGTTTCACCCGTTGATCCAAAGACCGGCGATAAAGTGGGCGGGGAAAAAATGATGGTATACAATGTGGAATACCGGTTTCCGCTAATCAAGGAACAGGGCGTGATGGGTGTAGTCTTTTTCGATGCTGGCAATGTCTACACCACCGAGAAAGGGATAACCGAGAGAAGCTTTGCCACAAGCACGGGCGTGGGGGTTCGCTGGAATTCCCCAATGGGACCGCTGCGACTGGAGTGGGGTTACAACCTGGATCCTGAAAGAGGAGAGGATACCAGCCAGATTGAATTCAGCATTGGTGCAATGTACTAAAAAAAGGGGAGACCAAAACGCCTCATTGTGACGAAGGGCGTTCTTTAAGGTAGAGCTGTCGTGTAAAATACTGAGGACAAATCCAAAATCGAATTTGTTTGTGAGACTAATGAAGGGGGAGAACATGAAAAAATATTACACCATATTATTGTTGGCATTCATTTTGTCCGTTTTTCCGCTTACCACCTTCGGGGCGGGTCCGGGTACATTCGCAGTGGTAGATCTCCAGAGATGCCTTACCGAGTCCAAAGAAGGCAAGAGGGTTTTTCAGGAGCTCAAGAAGCAGAAGGACGAGATGCAGAAGAAACTGGATGAAAAGCAGGACGAGTTGCTGAAATTGAAAGAGGAACTGGAAAAGCAAAGCATGATGCTAAGCATGGATGCCAAGGAGGACAAGACAAAAGAGTTCGAGCGGAAGCGTCGCGAGTTCAAGTATCTCTACGAAGACCTGAGCGCGCAGATGAGAAAAGCCGAGAATCAGGAAAAGAGGAGGATGCTAAAGGAACTGGAGTCTGTAGTCACCGATATCGGTCAAAAGGGTAAATACCTTTTTGTGTTTGAGCGGAGAAGCAGCGGGATTATGTATTTTGACAATGCAATCGATATCACCGATCAGGTGATCCAGGCCTACGACCAAACTAAGAAATAGGGACGTCATATATTTGAAGATAACCTTAGAAAAAATTGCACGCATCGTAGGCGGTAGGGTCGTGGGTGATGGCGGGGTTGTCATAAGCGGTATCAACTCGCTTGAAGCTGCCGGTCCTGGAGAGCTCTCATTCTACACCCACAAGAGATATGAGAAAAGCCTCGCAAAGACCAAGGCCTCGGCCCTTATCCTCTCCGAAAAAACCGAGCTATTTAAAGGACCTCAGGTCTTGGTGGAGAACCCCGCCTTGGGTTATGCGAAGGCCATAGCCCTTTTTTCACCACCCGTTCCCTCCTATCCCGGCATCAGTGATCGGGCAGTTATTCATGAGACCAGTCGCCTGGGCACGAATGTCTCCATTTACCCCCACGTGTATATAGGCATAGAGGCGATAATCGGAGATGGTGTGATTCTCTTCCCCGGCGTATTTGTTGGCGACAGGGTGCGAATCGGGGATCGTTCTGTGATATACCCCAATGTGACTATTATGCACGATACGCGCATAGGCAAAGAAGTCATTATCCATGCAGGGTCTGTGATTGGAAGCGATGGGTTTGGTTTTGTGCGAGATGGGGCCCGATCCGTGAAGATTCCTCAGATGGGAAGCGTTCAGATTGATGACCAGGTGGAGATCGGGGCAAACAATTGTATCGATAGAGCCACTCTTGGCAAAACCTGGATCCAGGAGGGGGTGAAGACTGACAATATGGTCCATGTGGGACACAATGTCGTGATAGGAGCCGATACCATTGTGGTTGCACAGACAGGTGTGTCAGGCAGCGTCGAGATCGGACGTCAGGTGATCATCGGAGGTCAGGTGGGCATTTCAGACCATATAAAGATCGGCGATAATGCCATGATCGGTTCCCAGTCAGGTGTTGCAAAATCCATTGGCCCGGGAGAAGTGGTCTCGGGCTCCCCGACCATGCCTCACCGCCTGTGGCTAAAGACCACCAGGTTAATCAGGCGGTTGCCAGGGCTCTACCAGGAGCTTCGGGAACTTGAAAAAAGGGTAAAAAGGCTGGAGAAAAGGGATTCCTAAGAAAACGGCAGCCCCCCGGGCGGGTATGACCAAACAGGTCAAATGAACGAGACAGGCCAGACAGACGAGACAGACGAGATGGACCAGATCAGCTTGCCGCTTCAATACCGGGATATCGAGAAGATTTTGCCCCACCGCTATCCTTTTCTGCTGGTGGACAGGATTACTGAACTGCAGAAAGGGAAAAGGGTGGTGGGTTTGAAGAACGTGACCGGGGACGAACCCTTTTTTGCGGGCCATTTCCCAGGCAATCCCATAATGCCGGGGGTGCTTATTATTGAGGCCATGGCGCAGGTCGGTGGCGTGCTCGCCCGCCTTTCCGTACCGGGTGTGCTGGAGAAGGGTGCCCGCAATGCGGTATACTTCATGGCCATGGATAAGGTAAAATTCCGAAAGCCGGTGGTACCGGGAGACCAATTGAAATTTGTATTGGAAGCCCTGAGGACCGGAACCCGTGTATGGAAAATGCGCGGCAGGGCCTATGTGGAAGAGAACCTGGTAGCGGAAGCAGAGCTGACGGCCACAATCGGTTGAAACGCCCTGAAGACCTGGAGCCCCGCTGTGCGTCCTGAGCGCAATTGCGACGAAGCCAATAGAGCCATTAAAGATCCTTAGTTGGCAAAGAGAGTTACGGTGTTTGAAAAACATCCCTGCGGCCTCGACATCAGGTTGAGGACATCAATTTTAGACGGGTCCAAGCGGAGGCAAGGAAGGATTTTCGCTCAATCCCTGCTGAAATCGATTTTGGATAGAGGTGATGGAGGAAGATGAACGATCAGCCAGTGGAAATTCATCCATCCGCCGTGGTAAGCCCCCGCGCTGAAATCGCCTCTGGAGTGAGGATCGGCCCTTATACACAGATCGGCGACCATGTGAGAATTGGGCAAGATACGTTTATTGGAGCCCATGTGGTCATAGATGGATATACGGAGATCGGGGCGAGGAACCAGATTTTTCCATTTTCAAGCATAGGGACCCCCCCACAGGATGTGAGCTATCGTGGCGAGGATACCCGGCTTGTTATCGGCGATGACAATATAATAAGAGAGTACGTCACCATTAACAGAGCCACTGCCAAAGAGGAATGGAAGACCGTGATCGGCAGTGGCACTTATATTATGGCTTACGCCCATGTGGCCCATGACTGTGTCCTGGGAAACAACGTGATTATGTCAAACTTGGCCACCCTTGGAGGCCATGTAGTCATTGGTGACTATGCCGTCCTGAGCGGGATGGTGGCCGTACATCAGTTTGTACGCATCGGGGCCCACGCCTTTGTGGGAGGAAAGTCGGGGGTGGACCGCGACGTTCCGCCTTTTATGATCACGGCTGGTCCGAGGGCGCGGCTATACGGCATTAACCGCAGAGGACTGAGCAGGGCGGGGTTTGCCGGGGAGACCATTGATGGTCTCAAGAAGGCCTATAGCATTATCTGGCGCAAGAACCGGCGGTTTGATGAGGGGATTGCACAGGTTCGAAGGGAGCTGACGTCTTTCCCGGAACTGGAGACGCTTCTGGAATTCCTGAAAGGGTCTAAAAGGGGTATTTTGAGATAATGGAAGGTTCTCTTATCGGCTTGATAGCAGGGGGAGGGCAGTTTCCTCTCAAGGTGGCGGACTCTGCTAAGAAAAAAGGTGTCCATGTGGTTGCAGTGGCCCACAAAGGGGAGACCGATACCGCCTTGGAGTCAAAGGTCGATGAGATAGTCTGGATCAGGCTGGGGCAGCTGGGCCGTCTCATAAAGGCCCTGAAAGAGCGGGGTGTTGAGAGGACTCTGATGGCCGGCACCATCAACAAGAGGCGGATGTTTGATCGTGTGGTGCCGGATCTAAAAGGCCTTACCCTAATGTCGAAGCTTGCGATTTTTCATGACGACGACATCCTGAGGGCAGTTGCCTCGGAGCTGGCAAGAGAAGGTATTGAGATCGTCAGCTCCACGCTCTACCTGCCCGAACTCCTCGCCCCAGAAGGTTGTTTGACCCGAAGGAAACCAAGCAAGTCCGAGGCGGCTGACGTGGAGTTCGGCTGGAGGGTGGCCAAGGAGCTTGGCAGGCTCGATATCGGGCAGTGCGTGGTGGTGCGGAGGAAAACCGTGCTGGCCTTGGAGGCCATAGAGGGCACGGACGATACCATCCTGAGGGGAGGTCGGCTGGCAAGAGAAAAGGCGGTCGTTGTCAAGGTCAGCAAGCCGGATCAGGATCTTCGTTTTGATGTGCCTTCCGTGGGCGTAGAAACCATAAAGGTGATGGCCGAGGTCAGGGCATCGGTTCTTGCCCTGGAGGCTGGAAAGACATTAATATTTGACAGGGAAAAGATGATCGACCTTGCAGACAGGGAGGGGATTTCTATCGTATGCCGCTGAAAATCTGGGCGGAGATAATTGCGGAGTAATTGCTGGTGGTTGGTTTGTGGGAACATTGACCCGGAGAAGAGCACAAATATGGATAAGGATAGGCTGAGGGTTGCGGTGGTCGGTGTAGGCCATCTGGGGGAGTACCATGTAAAGAAATATCGCAACATCCCCTCTGTGGAGCTGGTGGGTGTGGTGGATACCGATCCGGATCGGGCTGTTGAGATAGAGAAACGTTATGAAATCAAAGCTTATGGAGGACACCGAGAGATCCTTGGGCGTGTCGATGCCGTGAGCCTTGCCGTCCCCACAGAAGTTCATTTTGATGTGGCTTATGAGATCCTTTCGAAGGGGATTCATGTTCTTATCGAAAAGCCCATCACCTACAGGCTCGAAGATGCAGATGCCTTGCTCCGCTTGGCCGATGAGAAAGGCTTGGTGCTACAGGTAGGGCTGGTTGAGCGCTTCAATCCGGCAGTGGTGGAGATGGAATCTCTTCTCACCACGCCTGTCCTGATAGAGTCCCACCGTATGAACGAATTTACCACGCGGGGCATAGATGTGGATGTGGTCTTGGACCTGATGATCCATGATCTGGACATCATTCTGCACGTCACACCTTCTCCCGTGAGGGAGGTTCACGCGGTGGGCATGTCGGTGATCACGGATAAGACGGATATTGCCAATGCTCGTCTGATCTTTGAGAATGGCACGGTGGCAAACCTGACTGCAAGTCGAGTTTCAAACAAAACCCTGAGAAAAATTCGTGTGTTTCAGCCGGATGCCTATCTTTCGGTCAATTGTGTCAAAAGAGAGTTGAGCGTCATCCGGCTGGATGGCACTGCCAGGAGCCCTGAGGGTTATCCTGAACTCACATCCAAGAAGATAGGATTTCCGGGCAGGGATCCGCTTGCTGACGAGATCGAGTCATTTGTGGATGCGGTGACCCGCGGATCGAAACCGGTCGTAAGCGGCCACGACGGACGCAGGGCACTGGCCTATGCCCTTGAGATCATCAGGCAGATTGAGGAGGGGACCAGAGGCTTTATAACGGTGCCCTGACAGGCGGGACAGTCTACCAGAAAGGGGTCCATCTTGCATGGGAGGTCGGTTTGTACTGATGGTTGCCGGGGAGGCCTCGGCGGACCTTCATGGCTCCAACCTTGTGAAGGCCATGAAGCGTATGGACCCCGATATCATTTTTTGGGGAATTGGTGGGGACAGGATGAGACAGGCGGGTGTCCGGCTTGTTTTCACCTCCTCTGAGATAGCCGTAGTGGGGCTGACAGAAGTCCTGAAGCGGCTCAGCAACATATTCCGCGCCTCCATAAGACTGAAATCCATCCTTGAAAACCACCCCCCGGACCTTCTGATATTGATCGACTATCCTGAGTTCAATCTCCATATTGCTAAGACGGCAAGGCGGCACGGTGTCCCTGTTCTATATTATATCAGCCCCCAGGTATGGGCTTGGCGAAGGTGGCGCGTGAAGAAGATATCCCGGCGCGTGGATAAGATGAGTGTGATACTGCCTTTTGAAGAAGCCTTTTACAGAAAGAGAGGGGTGGAAGTTTCATATGTGGGACACCCAATTCTTGACGCCTGCTCGGCCGAGGTGGACCGACAAGAGACAAGGGCCAGATTGGGGATTCAGGCCGACCATCTTCTCATCGGTATTGTTCCGGGCAGTAGAAAGGAGGAAATCAAGCAACTGCTGCCTGTCATGATTCAGTCGGCGAGGATGTTGGCAGAACGCGATAACCATATGTTATTCTTGCTGCCCCTTGCTCCCACCCTTGAACGTTCCTTTGTTCAGTCCTTTATTGACAGGGATATGTCAGATAAAATAAGGGTGGTGAATGAGGATGTTTATCATGTGTTGAGCCTCTGCAGGGCGGCCATGGTGACTTCCGGGACAGCCACCCTGGAGGCAGCCCTTGCTGGGGTCCCTATGGTGATTGTCTATAGGGTGAGCTCGCTTTCTTACTGGGTGGGCAGGATGCTGATCAAGGTTCCATATATCGGGCTGGTAAACCTTGTTGCGGGACAAAGGGTAGTCCCGGAATTGATTCAGGCCGATGCCAAACCAGAGCGCCTCACGGCCGAACTTGTTACCATACTTAAAGATGGGAAGGTCCGTACCCGTACGGAGGAAGGCCTGAAACAGGTAAGAGAAACCCTTGGCAGAGGCGGGGCATCGATAAGAACCGCAAAGATAGCACTGCAGATGATGGAGGAAGGCCCGAGGTTCCCGCGAGGGCGCCTGGTGGGGCAATAGTATGGCCAAGACGATATTAGTAGTGGATGATGAAGCGAGCATTCTTAGGTCCGTGGAAGGTATCCTGTCGGACGAGGGGTTTGAGGTCGTATGTGCCGATAGTGGTTCAAGGGCGCTGGAGATGATTGAGGAGGTCATGCCCGATTTGGTCCTCCTTGACATATGGATGCCCGACATGGACGGTATCCAAACCCTCGAGAGAATCAAGTCGGCTCATCCCGGTCTCCAGGTGATCATGATGTCCGGGCACGGCACCATTGAGACGGCCGTAAAGGCCACGAAGGTAGGAGCCTACGATTTTATTGAAAAGCCCCTCTCCCTTGAGAAGCTCCTTTTGTCGGTGAATAATGCTCTCGAGCACAACCGGCTGGAGGAAGAGATCAGTATTCTCAGGGAAAGGGAGAAGGGTAGGCATCATATCACAGGTTCCAGCAAGGCGATTGTGGAACTAAAGGAGCAGATCAGAATTGTGGCGCCCACTAATGCGTGGGTCCTTATCTCCGGGGAGAACGGCACAGGGAAGGAGCTGGTGGCCCATACCATTCATAGACTCAGCAAGCGTTCCCATAAGCCCATGGTGGAGGTGAACTGCGCTGCCATCCCGGAGGACCTGATTGAGAGTGCGCTGTTCGGTCATGAAAGAGGAGCTTTTACCGGGGCCACCACCATGAGGAAAGGTAAGTTTGACCAGGCCCATGAAGGCACGATCTTCCTTGACGAAATAGGGGACATGAGTCTCAAAGCACAGTCGAAGACCCTGAGGATCCTCCAGGAACAGAAATTCGAGAGGGTGGGGGGTACCAGGACCATTGCGGTGGACGTGAGAGTGCTCGCTGCCACCAACAAGGATTTAGAGGCAGAGATTGAAAAGAACCGGTTCAGGGAGGATCTTTATTTTCGCCTCAATGTGATCCCTGTGAGAGTGCCTCCGCTGCGTGAGAGGGTGGAGGATATTCCGGAATTGGTCCATGAGTTCGTGGAGGAATTTTCACTCAAGACAAACTTAGAGCCCAAGGAATTTTCAGCTGAGTCAATTGAGGTTTTGCAGAACTATGAATGGCCGGGAAATGTCCGCGAGCTGAAGAATCTGGTGGAAAGGGTCATGATAATGACCTCCTCAGGCCGAATCGGGCCGGAAGACATTCCTCCTCCCTACAATAGGTCCGGCAGGCTGAAAGGTGCGATAGATGACGTACTTATGCTCGACTCGTTCAAAGAAGCCAGACGCGCATTTGAGAAGGCCTATATCCAGGCAAAGCTGAAGGAGTTCGGCGGAAATGTATCTCAAACCGCTCACGCCATCGGAATCGAACGGAGCAACCTCCACAAGAAAATAAAAGCGTATGGACTGGACGTTCTCAAGCCATGATCGATGTTTTCATGCTCGGTACGCTGTATTGCCTTGGATAATGCTTTTTATCCTTTCCCACAATTCTTGACGGCCCTCTCCCGTTTTTGCTGAGAAAAGGGTTATATCATCCGGATCCAGGGCACTGGTCTGTCTGGCGATAAGCATAACGCGGTTCTTGGCTTGTTGACGCGACAGCTTATCTACTTTGGTCAGGACCATAATGACCGGTATGGCATAGTGTTCGAGCCATTCCATCAGGTCAAGATCCCCTGATGCAGGGCCTCTCCTTATATCCATGATCAGTACAACGGCCTTCAGGTTTGCCCGGGTGCGAAGATATGCTTCTACCAGTTGCCGCCAGGATTCGCGGACCTTCATCGGAACGCGTGCGAAACCGTATCCAGGCAGATCCACCAGATATAGGGAGTCGCCCACGCTGAAAAAATTGATGGACCTGGTCCTCCCCGGAGTTGAACTGGTTCTGGCGAGCCTCTTTCGGCCCACAAGGGTATTGATAAGCGAGGATTTCCCCACATTGGAACGCCCTGCAAAGGCCACCTCCGGCCTATCTGGTTCAGGGAACTGATCTTCCTGGAAAGCGCTTGTGAGAAAGGATACGTCCATCAGGATACAGAGGGGTGAGGATCCCCTCTATCTGTTTTTCAGGAATGCTTCGATCCGAGCGAGACCTTCTTTGATGTTTTCCAAGGAATTTGCATAGGAAAATCTGAGATATCCTTCTGCATTCCGGCCGAAGTCGATACCGGGACTCACCCCCACGCCCGCCTTTTCCAGTATTTCAAAGGCCAGTTCATATGAGCTCTTACACAGGTGTTTTGCATTGGCCAGCATGTAAAAGGCGCCTGCGGGCTCTACGGCGAGGCCGAACCCCAGCTCTCTGAGTCTCTTGATCATGTATTTGCGTCTTTCGTTGTACACGGCCTTCATTCGCTTCACATCATCCGAGGCCTTCTTGATTGCCGTCAAGCCGGCCCATTGCGATACGCTGCCTGCCGAAATGAAGAAGTTCTGCTGGATTTTTTGAAGAGGCCGTATGAAGTCAGGGGGCGCTATTACATACCCAAGCCGCCAGCCGGTCATGGCATAGGCCTTGGAAAAACCATTGAGGACGAACGCCCTGTCGGTGAACTCCAGTATGGAGTGCTCCCGCTCCTGGTAGACCAGGCCATGATAGATCTCATCGGATATGATAAAAGGCCTTAGGCTTGCCAGTCTTTCCATGCGATCCTGCGCCAGAAGATTCCCCGTAGGATTGGAGGGGGAGTTGATGATAATCGCCTTGGTGCGGGGCCCGATCCGCTTCTTCACCTCTTCGGGCCTGAACTGGAATCCCTCTTCTTCGTACACGTTGATAAACACGGGGACTGCCTTTAAAAACTCCGCAAAATTTGGATAACAGGGATAATGGGGGTCGGAAATAATAATCTCGTCTCCTTTGTTGAGGAGGGCCGAAAATACCATGAAGAGGGCCGGAGAGGTCCCGGAGGTGATAATGATCCTATCAGGGTCAATCCGGACGTTGTACTTTTGGAAATAGTGCTCGCATAAGGCCTCGCGCAGCTCAAGGAGTCCCAGGCTGTGCGTATAATGGGTATACCCTTTCTGTATGGCGTCAACTGCGCCCTGGCAGATGACTTTCGGGGTCGGGAAGTCCGGCTCCCCTATCTCCAGGTGGATAATGTTGCGGCCCTGTCTTTCCAGCTCGTGGGCCCTTTCAAGCACATCCATCACGATGAAAGAGGGGATGTTGCGCGCCCTTTCAGTGGGAAGACAGCTCTCCTGGGAGTCGCTGGAGGTAAAGCGTTCCACCGGGTCTTCTCCTCGCTGCTTGTCTTGGTATGAGGTCATCTCAGATCACCTTGTTCAATGGATATTCTATGATGCCCTCCGCCCCGGCCTTGATGAGCCGAGGAATCAATTCTCGCACCGCATTAGATTCGACCACCGTTTCCACGGAGAACCATGGGGTGTTGTAAAGCCCTGCAACAGTAGGAGCATTAAGGCTTGGCAATAGATTGATCACCGTTTCAAGGTTTTCTTCCGCAACGTTCATCTTTAGTCCTACCATGTTCTCAGCCTTTAGCGCCCCTTTGAGCAGCAGCGAAATCTGCCCTATTTTTTCCCGTTTCCAAGGGTCGTTGTATGATTCCCTATTGGCGATCAACTGGGTATTGGACTTCATGAATTCATAGATGATCTTCAGGCCATGGGCCCTTATGGTGCTTCCCGTTTCCGTCACCTCAACGATGGCATCGGCCAGTCCAGAGACCACCTTGGCCTCTGTAGCGCCCCACGAGAATTCCACTTTTACGTCGATATTTCTCTGCTCGAAATATTTCTTGGTATAATTGACAAGCTCCGTGGCGATTTTTTTCCCGTGAAGGTCCTCGAGCTTGGTGATGGGGGAGTCTGCCGGCACCGCAAGGACCCAACGTGCTGGCTTCTGGCTTACCTTGGAATAGATGAGATCATCCACAACCACCACGTCCGACTCATTCTCTTCAATCCAGTCCTTCCCCGTCAGCCCTGCATCAATGGTGCCGCTTTCCACATACCGGGACATCTCCTGTGCACGGCAGATAGTGCATTCGATCTCGCTGTCATTGATCTCTGGAAAGTAGCTCCTGCCATTGTTGATGCTTATTTTCCACCCCGATTTTTCAAAAAGATGCATGGTAGCCTCTTGCAGACTCCCCTTTGGAATACCCAACTTCAGCTTTTTCATTTCCTGTATACCTTTTCCGGATCGAAAATTTTTTCTCCTACGATGTTGATCTCTCCATCGCGGCCCACTTTTTTGTGAAAACAGGAGGCATAGCCGGTGTGGCATGCGGCGCCACCCACCTGTTCCACCCTGAAAAGCACGGTATCATTGTCGCAGTCCGCATAGATTTCCTTAATCCTTTGGACATGACCAGATGTCCCGCCCTTATGCCAGATCTCCTGGCGTGATCGACTCCAGTAATGGGCCTCTCCGGTCTCAAGGGTCTTTTCCCACGACTCTTTGTTGATGTATGCAAGCATC
This sequence comes from Deltaproteobacteria bacterium, assembly GCA_029933075.1. GTDB lineage: Bacteria > Desulfobacterota > DSM-4660 > Desulfatiglandales > Desulfatiglandaceae > JAOZOW01. The sequence goes on from JAOZOW010000008.1 coordinate 32,419, forward strand.
AGGACCTTCCCGCTTTGCCAGTCCTGCACTATGGCGGGTATCAGACCATTTCCCTTGGAGAAATCAAGCTCTACCAACATGATCCACCTCGCTTGAGAAAGAGGGCGGTAAGATAGCACTAACAACAGGGCCGAGGCAAGCAAAAATCAGGCGGCAGCCCCTATCGACCCTTCCCTTAAGCCGCTCAACTGACCGCATGCCGCCATGATGTCCCTCCCTTTGCTCTTTCTCACAATTGCCGTGTAATGATTGTCCAGCAGGATTTCCTGAAACCGCAGGATCTTTTCCATGGTAGCTGGCTCCATTCCCGTGCCGGGGTATGGGTTCAAAGGGATAAGATTGACTTTGGCCCTCAAACCGGAAAGAAGTCTTGCCAGCCCGATAGCATCTTCGTCACGGTCATTGATTCCGTTGATGAGGATATATTCAAATGTGATCATCCTCCTGTTGGGCAGGGGAAATTCCCTGCATGCCGCCATGAGCGTTTTCAGGGGATATTTATTATTGATCGGCATCAGGTAGCTCCGTGTACTGTCATCCGCCGCATTCAGCGAGACGGCCAAGTTAACCGTGGTATCCTTACCTAAGGTTCTTAGCTGCGGAACAAGGCCGCACGTGGAAAGTGTCACCTTTCTGTGGGAGAAGTTCATCCCATCACTTCGAATAAGGTTATTAATGGCCCTGAGCACTGCATTATAATTGGCAAGGGGTTCACCCATTCCCATAAAGACTATATTGGTGAGCCTTTGGGGCTCCCGGAGTCCCCTTTTCACCTGGATGACCTGCTCAATGATCTCCGAAGCCCTCAGATTCCTCGCAAGACCCTGTTTGCCTGTGAGGCAAAAACGACATCCCATGGCGCAGCCTGCCTGTGAGGAGATACAGAGGGTATCGTGGTCCTTTTCAGGGATGAGGACCGATTCGATTAGCAGGTTGTCCTCCGACATGAAGAGATGCTTCCGTGTGCCATCCCTCGACTCGAGGATCTTGACGGTCTCCAGGCAGGTGATACTCGCCTTTTCCGGCAGAGTGGACCTGAGGGACTTGGGAAGATCGGTCATCTCCTCAAAGCTTCTTGCCATCTTTCCAAAAAGCCATCGGCGGATCTGGCGGCCCCTAAAAGGCTCCAGGCCCTGGGCAATAGCCCATCGTTCCGTTTCGGAAAGATCCAGGGCTTTAAGATCGGTCTTCATCTCAGCTTTATCTGGAGGAGTGTTTTCCCTTAATAATACGGATGAGAGTATATGAGTATCATCCCCGTGCCGGGTGTTCAGCCTCGGAAAGGGCAGACGGGCTTTCGCACATGGTTCGCAATTTGGCCAGCTCCCATACGTAATCGTAAAGGTGAAGCCCTTTGCTTGCAGCAATAATTTCCCCGTCTTCCACTCCGATACTGGAGGCCATGTATTCTTTCAGGAGCTGGATAGCTCCCAGGTTTGCAGGGAAACCGTTCCACAGATCCCAGGAACGGAAATAGAGCATGAAGTGAAGCTTGCCATCTTTGATTCTCGTATCTATGCCGCGCAGACATGGAGGGTCTTTTAAGTGAATGGCCTGGGGGTCCCCCACAGCCATGTATGCCTGGTTTGTCCCGTAGCCGTCTTCTCTATACATACGGATAACCTCATTTATCTGCGGTTCGAGATACTCACCGTAAGTGTAATCCTCCCCCGGCTGTTTGGCGGAGGTCATGAGGTAGGGCAGGTATTCCTCCAGGTATCCATCTGCCACCGGGTTTGGGATTCCGAGGGAAGGGGGAATATCAGGGAGGAGGGGGCGCACACCGGGGTATTTGATGTGGATGGTGATGTAATCGAATTCGAGCCTTTTTTGCCCCTCGTAGCTCCCTCTGTCTATGACATACTCGTTGCCAGCCTCGAGCAGCCTGTAAACGCATTGAAACCAGGCGTCGGGAAGATCGCGCGCCTCAATGAACTCCAGCCTCATCGAATGGCCTCCTTTTCATGAGCTTTAGGGGAGTGTCTTTGAGTACCACTGATCAATCATTCTGCAAGGCATAGGGATTCTTGTCAATTCAAAATATGGGATTTGGAGGGAAAGGATTTGGCCGCGCATCTGTAAAGAGATAGAGGGGGGTGAAGACTTTGATATTTGCCAGTTAAAATGTTAAGATTTTCTTGTTGTATCTTCCAGGAGTTTACATGACGCTGACTCGCTTCAGATAAACCTGTTTCCACTATGGAGGTAGGCCCTCATGCCAGAAAAAGAAAATGAACTTATGGATTCATATTTTTACGCCCTCAACAGGGTGATTGACGTCATCTACAGAGGCGAGGAAGCATTGAGCGATCTTCTCTATTTCATTGTCTCGCTTGCCGCGGAATTGACGGGGGCAAAAGGAAGTACCATCAGGGTCCTGGAACATGGGTGTTTTGACCTTAAAGTAGTGTCAAGCTACGGCCTCAGCCAAGGATACCTGAAATCAGGGGCCATAGATCATGGGAAGAGCATGACCGAAATTATGGAGGGAGACGTCATCATTATTAATGACTTCGAGAGGGATCCTCGGATCAAGAACCTGGAGGCGGCAAGGAAAGAGGGGCTCAAAGCGGTCATAGGCATCCCTTTTACGGTAAATGAAACTACGTACAGCATATTGAGGGTCTATTTTGCCTCCAGAAAAATCCCCACCCATGCCGAGATGGAACTCTTGAACAGCCTGGGGAAATTGAGCTGCCTTGCCATTGAGCATGCAAGCATCAGGGAAGCTCAAAGGGCCCGAGAGGGCCCTTTGCAGGAGGAATAGGAGTGGAATACCTAATGGGGTTTGGCCTCCTGGGCCTTTAGGACCTGCAGGGGCCCCCATTCATAGGTGCCGCCCCGGTTGACCAGGGCAAGCCCTGAAAATTTATCTCTATAGAAAATCTCTACCGTGGAAAGCACCTCTTCTCCGTCCACCAACACTCTCATTTGGCCCTGGGCATCCCTGATCCATTGGATTTTGTGTGGCAACCCGTCATCCAGCGCAGGATACTTTACAGCCGACTCAATGGTGTAATCGCGTGAGCCCCTTCTGCGGACTATCTCTATGGGGCGTTCCTGTGATGCAGCCGCACGGTAGATCAACCTGTAGCGAGGGACCGGGGGGGTGCCCCCAAGGAGCACGATCTCCATGGCCCCCCATCGGGAGCGAGAGACAAGAGTGAGGTCCACTTCAAAGGCTGGTGATATTGTAGCAAGGGTTTGAATAGATGCTTTTTGCTCCTCGACAAATTCCTTCTTTTTCTCCCGCTTGTCCTTTTTTGTGGAGCGCATAATTTCCTTCAGGATCAGGCCAATGGGAGGCTCCTCCTCCCGGGATGAGTGGGCCGGAGCGTCCACGTATACCCGACTCCACAGTCTGTGGTCGGATGTCACCTCAAAATAGCCTGATTTAACGATCCAAGTAGGATTGTGCCGGTAGTCGCCGTCGGAGAAATCGTCGAAAATGAAGATCTCCCGAAGCTTTCTTCTATATCGATCCACCAGGGAACGAAGTTCATCCAGGAATTTCGGGTGGGCGATCATCCGCCTGTCCCCCTCTTCAATGGTTTGCTCAAGCTCATTAAGGAGCGATTTAAGGGCTTCAAGATTGGGGTCTGAAGAGGGGCCGGATGCGGCAGCAATAAGAGGAAAGGAAATGAGCCATATGCCCGCCGCGAGATATATGATTGTGCGAAAAATCATTATGAGTACTCCCGGAATTCGTGAGGTTGTCTGGCATCCATCCTAACCTGCCAGGCGCAATGTTTCAAGAGCAAATGATTTCCAGCCAGCTTATTTCCCTCTTACCTGCTGACGCGGATCTCGATCCTCTTTGTAAAGAGCTTTTTGTTACAAGGTCCTTAAAGCCTTTGCAGGGTTCTTGTGGGATTTTCAATGCCGTGGTTGCTTATTGTCTCTTAAGACCTCATAGCAGGATACCGGTTCCGCCTTGTTTTTGACCTTTATTTCGCCTTTTTTGCGGATATTGAATTGACCGAGGGTCTTGCGGTAGGTGTCCGTTCCGATGATAATCTCACCCCCTTTGGCCAACTGCTGCAATCTTGCCGCAAGATTTACGCTGTCCCCTATTGCCGTATAATCCATTCTGTTTTCGGAACCCACATTCCCTACAATGGCAATGCCCGTGTTAATACCAATGCCTATTTCAAAGGTTACTTTACCTTCTGCCTTCCTCCTTTTCATCAGCTGCTCGGTAGCTTCCTGAAGCTCTACCGCGGCTTTTACAGCATGATGAGGCGTGCTGTTTAGGGGAGGAAGCGGTCCGAAAAGGGCCATAACTTGATCTCCGATGAACTTGTCCAGCACGCCATGATTCCTGAAGATGACGTTCACTGCCGCCTCGAAAAATTCGTTCAGCATGGAAACCACTTCCTCAGCATCCAGAGACTCGGAAATTCTTGTAAAGGACCTGATATCGGCAAAAAGCACGGTCAGCTCCTTTTTCTCATTTTCGGTGAAAGCCGCCTCATCCTGTGACCGCATCAGCCGTTCCACTACATTCTCCCCAACATATCGACAGAGGCGATTGCGCAATGCCTCCTCCTCTTTGGCCTTCTTATAAGATACTGAGAGGTCTCTGGCATAGATCATCAGCTGGATGCTTTGCTCCTTCATTGCCCTGGTAGTTTGATCCAGCCTTTCGATCAAGGCATTGAAATGATTCGCAATATCATTGATCTCTTGATCTGCATCTTGTTGCACACATATGGGTGTGCCGGCCGACTCCTTTACACCTATTTCTTTGGCGAGATCCACGAGATGGTCGGCAAATTTCCTCATAAGTGAAAAACCGCTGAGGATGGATAGAAGCCCCAGGGCAGAGAAAAGGATCACCGTGTCCGTGAGACCGATTTTTTCACGGCTGAACAGGTAGACGACCAGCATGTAAGGCAAGAGCCCCTCAAGTATGAAAATGATTCGGGTTTTACCCCGGAAGCTTTTGCCACCTTGATAATCAGTTTTGTTTGCCCATATCATCGGAGCGCTCAACCTCTACCGGATCTCTTTCAAAACAGAGCGGTGTTTCGAACTTTACCACGACTCCCGTCTCTCGATCCCCGGCCTCAGACAGCCGTTTGCCTGACTGTCCCACACGCAATACCTTGGCTTTAGCCCTCATCTTTGCCTTGACCTCACGTGTGCCGGGCAGGTGAATCGTCACTTCAAGGTATTGGCCAGGAACATAGTGTGGCGGCTGCGGGACAATAAACCTGGCGCCCTCGCAGGAGATATCCTTTAACACAGCCTTTTCTTGGTGCTTCTTTCCAGAGGTTTGAAAGGTGGCAACTTCCACCTCAAAGTCCATTGGAAAACGACGGAGGCGCCTCCTTTCAGGTCCGGGGTATGAATTAGCGCCCCTGTTTTCAACTCCATCAGCGTCTTTACGCATGGTTATTCTCTGGGGATTCATCAAGATGGGAAGGGAGCCCTATGGGAAACAGCTCTTCCCCGGCCGCTACTTTTTCCTTGATGGAGATCACGTCATTAATGTTTTTCAGGAAAAGGTCAACGAGTCGGGGATCAAATTGTGTCCCCCGGCCCTCTCTGATGATGCTCAAAGCCGTCTCCACGGGGTAGGGCTCCTTGTAGGGACGCCTGGAGGTCAGGGCGTCGAACACATCTGCAAGGGCCACTATCCTGGCGACCAGAGGGATCTCTTCCCCGGCAATGCCATCGGGGTATCCGTTACCATCCCATCGTTCGTGATGGGAGCGGGCGATCTGCTCTCCCAACTGCAGTATTTCAGACCTGGAACCTGCCAGTATCCTTGCGCCTATGGTGGTATGGGTTTTCATTGTCTCGAATTCCTCTTCAGTCAACCTGCCCGGCTTCATTAGGATGCTGTCCGGGATGCCGATTTTCCCCACGTCATGCATGGGGGCGGCATATCGGATATTTTCGATCTCATTGGGCGGCAAGCCATATTTCTCTGCCATGAGAACACAATATTGACTCATGCGAACCACATGGTCTCCCGTGTCTTCATCCTTGTATTCCGCTGCGAGCACGAGCCGGTAGATGGTATCAATGTATGCGAGTCTCAGTTCTTTGTGCGCGGATTTCAGATTCAGGAATGTCTTTTTCAAGTCCTCGGCGAATTTCTTGAGCTGCTCGTTCGCCCCTCGGAGTTCTTTTCTTTTTTCTCTCTCCGATTGATAAAGCGCTACCAAGTCTTCCGCATATTTTTTCAATTGCTCAGGACCGAGTGCACGATCCCGGAAGTCGTCCCCTTCCATGAAGGGCCTCCTTACCCAAGGGCTTCTTCCACCTTCTGGATCAGTTTCAAGGGGCTGAAAGGCTTAATAAAATAATCATCAGCACCGGCTTCCAAGCCTATCTGTTTGTCTTGCTCCTGCCCTTTACCGGTGAGCATGATTATCCGCGAGTCTTTTGTGGCCGGGTTTTTTCTCAAAAGGCGGGTCGCTTCAATTCCATCAATGGCTCCGGGCATCATAATGTCCATGATGATCAGATCCGGCTTTTCAGCCTTTGCAATTTCCAGGGCCTCCTCCCCGCTCTCGGCCTTCAGGATCTTGTAGTCCTCCGCCTTAAGCGTCACCTCCACAAGCTCGCGTACTTCCAACTGATCATCCACAATAAGGATTTTTTTCATATCTTATCCTCCCTCCCTGATTGCTCTTTGGGAATGGTGAATCTCACGGTAGTGCCTTTACCTATATCACTCTCGACCCACACCTTGCCTCCATGGGCCTCTACAAGGTTTTTCACAATGGTCATCCCAAGACCGCTTCCGGGGACCGATGAATCCTTGTGGCCAATACGATAGAACTTATCAAAGATCTTTTCAGCCTGATCTTGGGGTATCCCGATCCCCTGGTCTTCCACAGAGACTTGGTAGCAGTCTTCTTTTAATTCCCCTGTCACTCGTATACGCCCCCCTTTAGGAGAGAATTTGATGGCATTGGTGATAATGTTTTCCAGCACCTGCCTGAACTTATGTCGATCCACGGTCAGCTCTGCAGGCTCCTCGGGCAGAGACACTTCGAAATCATGTTTCTCAGAAAACGATTGATAACAACTGACAGTTTCCCTGACGATCTCATTGAGGTCACAGGGGGACATTTCCAGGTCCAGACCCTTTCCCGCTTCGATGCGCGAGATGTCCAGCAGGGCATTGACAATTCTTGCCAGATTGACGGACTGTTTGTTGATATAGGAAAGAAATTTTTTCTTTTCTCCCTCACCGAGGTCGTCCCTTTTCAGGAGAATTTCCGAAAATCCCTGGATTGAGGTCAATGGTGTCCTCAGTTCATGTGCGGCGATGGAGATAAATTCATTTTTCAGCCTGTCTATTTCGCGTTCATGGGTTACATCAAAAAATAGTGTGATCATACCGGTTTCTTTGCCCATTTTGTCTTGGATTACTGAAGTACGGGATCGAATGATTCGCGGGAATCTTGAATTTTTCTCTGGAATCTCAAAATCGAATACATAGCCAGATTCTCTCCTGTCTAATGCCTCGATAAGCTTCGATCTCAGGTTCTCATCTTTGATGGCAAATTCGATGGACCGATCGATCACTTCGCTCAGCCGCACCCCTAAAAGGTCCTCGGCCGCCCGGTTCATTAATTGAACGCGGTGATACAGGTCGGTAACGATCAGTCCATCGCCGATTGACTTGAGAATGCCGTCAATCCTGTCCCTTGCCTCTTCCGTATCGTAGAGGGCGCGGCGTAGTTCTTTTGTTCGGATCTCAACCATGTTTTCAAGTTCCTGGGAGTATTCCTTGATTTTCCTCTCAGCATCTTTCCTCGGGGTTATGTCTCTGATGATCCCCTCAATAATTTCTTCATCAGGGTTTACCAAGCGAACGCTCACCTCTCCCTCAAATATATCCCCGTTTTTTTTCACGAACTGTGCTTCAAACCGCTTGGATCCTTCCCGCAAAGCGGTTTCGAATTGTTCTTGGCAGCTTTCCGTGGAGGTATCAAAACAGAGTTCTGCAAAAGCCATTCCGGTTAGCTTCTCTTTTGGATAACCGAAAAGGCTGCATGCCCTCTGATTAACATCAATGATCCTCCCTTTCCGATGCATGATGATAGCGTCATAAGAGTGCTCGAAGAGATCATGAAAGCGTTTTTCACTCTCCCTGAGCTTCTCCTCAGTCTGTTTCAGCTCGGTAATGTCCCTGATAAAATTCAACGTAGCAGGCTTTTCCTTCCAGGTCACCAGGGTTGAATTGATGTGCACCCATCGTTCACCTCCTCCCTTATTGATAATTCTGAATGAATAGTTGGTCGGGGCCTGCTCTCCACTCAATGTCCTCTTGAATCTTGTCACCACCATTTCCCGGTCATCCGGGTGAATAAGATCGACGACGGGTATTTTTGAAAGTTCATCTGCACTGTATCCTGTGAGCTTCTCAGCCGCTGGGTTTGAGAATTTGATCTCCTCGTCCTGGGCAATCAAAATGGCATCCGCGGCAAGAGCCACCAGGAGCCTGTATTTTTCCTCCGACTCCCTAAGTGCTTTTTCGACCCGCTTTTGCTCGGTGATATCCGTCAGGGTGATTAAACGGCCGATAACCTCCTTTTGCTCTTTCAGTAGCGGTGTAGAACTGACAAGCAGACTCAATTCTTGGCCCTCTGCTTTGGTAAGGGTTCCTTCCAGACCGTGGATGGATTCTCGATTTAAAAGAGGCTTATCGGCATAGTCCCCACCGGTAAGTTTCTCAGAAGACCAATCCCCGCCGGTTGTCCATCGAAGGGGAAAGGCTGTGTCAAAAAATTCCCCCCCAGGGTCTCGGCCGCACATCTTCCGCGCCATTTCGTTGGCCATAATGATTCGCCCCGAAGCGTCACATACGACAATGCCATCTGAGGCCTGTTCAAATATTGTTCTCGTAAGCATCTCGGATTGAAGGAGCTTTTGACGCTGTTTCTGTTCGGTGAGGTCCGTTACCACCGCACATAGGATTGTTCGATCGTCCAGCACCAGTGGGCTTACGTAAAGGCAGACCGGTAGTTTCATGCCGTCTGGGGTCTCGAGGCAAAGCTCCTTTTTAGAGGGGCCGTGCTTGCTCTCCTTCAGTAACTCTTTTAGGCTTGTCCTGTCTTCAGAAGCAACCAAGCGTTCCATAGAGGTGCCTGGTATATTCTTGATCTCCAATTTAATCATCTCTCCCATGCACTTGTTGCAATAAAGAATCATGCCGTTAGGGGTCATGGTCAAGGCCCCCTGTTTCATTTCTTCGATAAGGCGACGGTAAGTATGGTCGGCCCCTTTAAGGGTAAAGACCTGTTCGCCATTGGGACCATTTACGATAATTGCGTCCACCTGACCCCTTCGGATGGCCTCCAGCGTCTCCTCTGTTTCTCGCAAGCGCTCCTGAAGCGCCTCAATCTGCTCTACGAGCTCTTTTTTTCTTTTGCTTTCCATGTGATGTCTCTCACCCAAGATGGTAGGAGATGAATGTTCGTTATTATTGATCAATACTCAGCGCCGAGCACACCCGTTTGTAATTGGACATGTCCCCGACAATCCTTCGTGCAGGTGGAGGCAATTTCTTGATAAGGGTCGGAAGGGCCACAACCTGTTCCATGGTCATCTGTTCCAGTTCCTGGTATGCATCAATGACTTTTAGATCATAGCGTCCTTTGAGAAATTTTTTACAGATCCAGTTGATGTTTTCAACGGCCCGCATGGACTTCGGGGTTGTCCCGCTTACGAATAACCGCAGTACATATCCCTGTCGTTCCTTGTTCACAAGTGCTTGTTCAAAACTCTTGAGGGTGTCCTTCTCAATATTTCCATTCTTTATCATGAATTTCCCCTCACTTTGGTCTCAACTCGAGACCTATCAGGACTCGCTCGGTGTTGGAAAGGTCGCCGATGATCTTCTTCACCGGGGGCGGTAGTTTTCTCACCAGAGTTGGAACGGCCAGGATCTGGTCACCTCTTGCAAGCTGAGGGTTTTCCAGCAGGTCGATCACCTCAATTTGATATTTGCCTTTGAGGTTTTCTTCGCAGATTCGCTTGAGATTTGCAAAAGCTTTTATCGAGTTAGGGGTTTGACCTGCCACGTAAAGTGTCAATTGAAAGCATTCAGCTTCCTCCAATTCCGATTCGCTCGGTGGATTTTTCTCGGTTTTGCCTTCCATTGCCATCCCCTCTTCTTTTCCGTTCTTGCTATAGAAGTTCTTTCACCTGTATCCTAATCCGCCTGTCTGAGCCGTGCCATTTCTTTGCGTCCTTTGGCCAGGGACTCCTCACGTTCCTTTGCTTCGTTGATAATCTTTATCAATTCCTCTTCCTCCGCCTCAAATCGAGCCTTTAGAGTGGTGATCTGGGCCTCCATTGCTTTGCGTTTGCGCTCAAGCTCGCGCTCTTTTCGTTCGATTTCCTGTCTTAGCGCCAGGGCCTCCGCTTTCTCTCTGGCCTCCTGGACGTAACGTGCCGACCCTGTCAGAACTCCTCCAGGGCCCAGGTAGACATCCAGCAGTTCTATGCCTTTTTCGGTGATTAAGAATTCGCGAATCTGGTTGGAATGAGCCATTCCACGGGATTTCAGGATATATAAAGCCCTGTTTCGTTCTCCTTTCTCCTCCAGCATTTTCAAAAGGATCCATGTGTCCATGAGTGACGAAATTCGCACCTCTGTAGCCTCCTGGGGGCCTCCATGGTAGGTGAGATCCGTAAAGAGACTCGTAATCCCCCTCGTTTTGAGCCAGTCTATGAGTCGCGTCAGCATGGATTTGACGTCTGATTCGGCGCCGACAGCTACAAGATTGGAGATGGGGTCTACCACAATCACCCGGGGTTCAAACTCGAGGACCACCTCCCGCATCGCCTCAAGTTGCATTTCCAGGCCGTAGAGAGTGGCGCGTGCCGCTCGAAACTTCAAGAGTCCTTCTTTCACCCAGGCTTGTAAGTCAATACCTATGGAACGCATGTTCCGCAGGATTTGACTGGGGGACTCTTCAAACGCGAAATAGAGACACCGCTCCCCCCTACGGCACGCCGCGTCGATAAAGTGGACCGCCACGCTGGTTTTACCGGTTCCCGCAGTTCCGGAGACCAGAACCGTGCTGCCCCGATAATAGCCCTTCCCCCCGAGCATGGAATCGAGCCTGGGAATACCGGTGGAGACTCTTTCCACCGACACCTTGTGGTCGAGGGCAACGGAGGTGATGGGCAGGACCGAGATCCCCTCTTTGCTGATCAAGAAGGGGTATTCATTGGTGCCATGTCCTGAGCCCCTGTATTTCGACACCTGAAGGAAACGGGTAGCTACTTGGTCGCTCAACCGGTGGTCTAAAAGGATCACGCAATCGGACACGTACTCTTCTAGCCCATGGCGTGTTATACCCCTCTCTCCTCGCTCTGCGGTGATTACTGCAGTCAGCCCTTTGCTTTTTAGCCACCGAAACAACCGTCGAAATTCCGCACGGAGGATGAATGTATTGGTAAACCCGCTGAAAAGCGCCTCAAGGGTGTCCAGCGCGATGCGCTTGGCGCCGGTCGATTCCACAGCATGCGCCAGCCGAATGAATAGGCCTTCAAGGTCATATTCCCCTGTCTCCTCGATCTGGCTTGGTTCCACATGAATATGATCGATCATGAGTTTCTTACGCTTTATGAGCTCTTCCAGATCCCATCCAAGGGAGGCCATGTTCTGGATCAGCTCTTCGGCGCTTTCCTCAAATGCCATAAAGACTCCGGGCTCGTCATAATGGATGGCTCCGTTGACCACAAAGCTCATTGCCAGGAGTGTTTTGCCGCAGCCAGGTCCGCCGCATACCAGGGTAGGTCGGCCCTTGGGCAGGCCTCCTTCGGTAATTTCATCCAGTCCCAGGATGCCGGTGGGGCATTTGGGTAATGAAGTCTTCATACGTTCTGAATCAGCCATTGTGGTATCTCCTTTTTGATCGTATCGATTCAGAGGCCGGGCCACTGTTACTTCCTGGTTTGCCAACTCTTCCTTTCCGTACCAGCTCAGGTACCGGGTGTTTTCTGCTGACCCGGAGTTCCTTTGCTCCATGCAGCTCTGGGTTGGGACAGGAGACCACAAGATCACCTCTTATATGGCGAATAACATAGGGCTTCTTGCTTGCAGGGCAAACCATGTGAGTGTTGGGAATTCTTCCCTCCTGGAGCCGCCATGAGATTATCCACAGGTTATGAATGCAGCGGTCTGTCAAGTCGTCTGTGGCATAAGGACCCTGCCGGATCGGTCTTTCCTGTTGAAACGCCGAGATTATTTTCGGCACCTGGAAAGCAAAGATCGCAAGGCAGAGGACGAAAATGATCCACCAAAACGCTTCCCAACCTTTTCCTTTTCTCCTATGAGCCCCTATGTCTAATTCTTCCATATTGAGATTATTTTTCCCTGGAAAAGTTGATAAATCTCAATAAAGGACGAAATATCGAACAGATAAACTATTTTAAAGTAATCACCCCTATATATTTTTCAAGAAAAGCGAGGAATCCTTTGCCGGGGCAAAATGGATCGTAGATTGTTGGGAAAGCGGGAGAAACAGCTCTCCGGGGAAAAGTGAAAGGATTTTCAGGGAAGGCAATGGCACAGGTTGGAGAGCAATTCCAAGCACTTTTTTGCGAGATTCGGCCTCATGGTGCCCATGCCGCATGCAGGGGTCAGCATGGACCTTTCGGCCAGCTTTGATTGGGTTATGCCCCATTGTTTGACCCTACCGAGCCCCTGGCGGAGTTTCTCAGAAAGTCTTTCGACGCTTTCATCCCCTGTGAGGTTAGAGGTGGGCACGATTCCCCATGCTATGGTTCCCCCTTTCTGGATGAATCGTACCAGCTCTTTTCGATAGAGCAAAAAGTGTTCCATGTAATCGGAGGCATCGAAGTTGATAATGTCCGGACCGGCCTCCAGGAGCATGGACCAGTCCGTATTTCCGCAGCAGTGGATTCCTATCAAGGCGTTTGAGTTTTCTCTGAGATAACTGATGACTATGCTCAGGATTTCAATGACCTCATGGCGTTGAATGGGAGAAAAGGCGGAGCCAAAGCCGGAAAGATAGGGTTCATCCAGAAATATAATAGGCCTCCTGCCTGATTTTGCCAGCTCCCGCACCTGCCAGAGCGCTTTGATGGCCAGACCGTTCACCAAGGCCTCCCTGAGCTCGGGATCGTGAAGCACCGCCTTGCCGTCTATATGAGTAATCCCTGCGGCAAAGGTAACCGGTCCCACGCTCTGTCCCTTAATGAATTCCTTCTCCGCCCCATTTTCCTTTTTCAGGAGGTCAAGCATAACGTATAGGCCGGAGGCAAATTCCGGGCTGATGGCGAAGCGTTCAATGTCCTGAGAAAGGAAACGGTCATAAAATTCAACCAGGGCGGATTCCCGGGCCTCATCGTCAGCCACAAAGAGGGCTCTCTTTTCTTCCTTTATTTTCAGCAAAGGGAGCCCCTCGCTAAACTGTATGTTCATGTCTTCCAGGTGGGAGCGCTTTACAAGCTGAGGCCAGTAGGGGGCCCTTGGAAGGAGTTGAAGGATCTCTGTGCAGGCAGCTTCGGCATCCGTGGTTGGGATGCTCCCAATGCCTGTGGCCATGAAATTAAAGGGGGGATTCTTATGAGACATGACCCAGGTCCTGAAGCCTGATAAGCCATCCTTCCAAGATGGCGACAGTTTTTTCGGTCCTGAGCTTCAGTGCCTCCGCCTCTGCTGCGAGTCTCTCTTTTTCAGAAACCTGGGTCTCCAGCTCGGCCAGTCTATTTCGAGAAGAGGTGTCATCCGGATTGAGCTGGAGCACCTTCCGGTAGGTGGCAATGGCCTCATCAATGCGGCCTTGGCCGTAATAGATCTCTGCCAGTGTTGGAGTTGCCAATTCTTCTCCGGGACCCTCCGGTAATGGCTCTTTCTCTGGTGTTTTCACGCTGGCCATGAGGTCAAGGGCCTCTTGGTCTTCAGGATAGTGCGCCAAATATCGCCGCAGCATAGGACCGGCCTCATCTAACCTTCCCTGTGCGCAGTAAATACGGCCAAGTGCCTTGTAGACCGGGGCAAGGCGGTCTATTTCAGAGGCGGCATGTGCAAGTTCCTCTTCCGCTTGCCCTATAAAACCGAGCTCCTGATAGCATTCTGCAAGGAGCTGCCTGAGGCGTATGTCTCCGGAATAAAGATTTAGGGCACTGATGCAGTGGCGTATCACATCAGCGACTTTGCCTTGATCCTTCATTTTACTGAGAACCAAAAACAATGTGCCTGGTGAAGGAGCGCTCTTGAGGATTTGGTCAATCAGGTCGTCTGATTTGCTCATGTTTTTTACCTCCCTTTAGTATCTCCTGTCTGTGTGGCTCTTGAGGGGTTTCCTGGAGGAGGGCTTTTAGTGTCGATACCGGTCTTGTCATTGCTTAACCGATAAATAACTTCATTTTCGCGGACCAGGTTCAACTCCCTTCTCGCCACCGACTCCACATATTTCATGTCCGTTCTAAGCCGGTGAATTTCTTCCATTAGTGCCTGGTTCTCTTGGGCGAGTCGCCTGATCCTCTCCAGGTGCGTTTGCCGCTCCATCTCTGTTCTGTATAGATGCACCAATCCTCTGTCACCAAACCCCACCCAGGCCGCGCCAATAGCTGTGAGGCAGATGAGGATCAGAATGATTTTCCAGAAATTATTCTTTTCGGTTTCCAACTCAAAAGACCTTTTCAGGCTCCCACTGTGCGGCAATGATGATGGATGTTACACCCGCTTTTTTGGCAAGGTCCATGATATGGACGACCCTGCCATGTTTTACATCCTTGTCCGCCTGGAGGATAAGATGAAAGGCGCCTTTTTTGGTGGTGAGCCCCTTTAGCTCTTTGCCTAATTCCTCAATCTTTACCCTATTTCCCCCAAGGTATATTCGGCCTGCCCTGTCAATAACAAGTACCACTTTGCTCCCAGTTTCCCCGTATATCCTTTGTGCCACCTTGGGCAGCCTGATCGAGATGCCCGATGCTACATGGAAGTGGGAGGTGACCATAAAGAAGATCAGGAGCAGGAAAACCACATCAATAAGAGGGGCAAGCCCCAGCCTCGGTTCCTCTTCTCTTACTTTTCTAAATCTCATGAGGAGAAAGTCCCGAATCTGTTTCGGATCGGCAATACCGCATGTGTCAACTCCCTGAGTCGCTGTAGCTTTCCATCAGGTCCACCAGGCGAATGGAGTTTTCTTCCATCTCAAAGATCAAGGTATTTGCCTTGTCCCTCAGGAATCGATAGCATACCAGGGTAGGGATAGCCACGCAGAGGCCTGTGGCAGTCGTTATGAGGGCCTCAGCAATGCCTCCTGCCAGGGGAGCGGGATTCCCGATTCCGTGTACCGATATGGCATTAAAGGTCTTGATCATGCCGCTCACAGTGCCAAGAAGACCGAGCAGAGGGGTTATGTTGGCGATGGTGGAGAGGATCCCCACATTTTTTTCCAGGATTGTCGCCTCACGGCTGCCCCTTTGTTCTATGGCTTCCTTGACAAGCCACATGCCCTTCTGCGTGCTTTTGAGCCCTGCCAAAAAAATTTTGGCTATGCTGGATGAATCACTCTGGCAGAGGAAGATGGCCTCTGAAATTTTTTGCTTTTCCAGAAGGTCCCTTATATTGAGAATAAATTCCTCCGGTATGATATACTTGCGTCTTAGGACCCAGAGTCGCTCCAGAAAGACCGCCAGTGCAATAATGGAACAAAGGATAATAGGATACATAAAGATGCCGCCTCTCATGATCAAATCTATCATGATTCCTCCGGTCTCATGCTCGGGTCATAAACGAGTCTTATAACAGTTCAGTAGTTTTCAGCTTTTAAAAGTGGCTCTGTGTCAGTCCGGGAATAACCCTTATCAGGAGCGCAACTAATGTTTAATATCATATATTCAGAGCCTTGAAAAAGTCAAAAATGGGAACAGATGGCATCGGGCTTATCTTGCCCTTGACAGAGAGGAGATATTTCTTAAATAATATCAACAGGTTTTATTTCGAAATCAGGGTTTGTAGACTGAGCTTAGGAAGGATCCTTATTGCCAGCGGTATTTGGGGAGTGCATGGAATTGCACAAAATTGGGGATGAAAAGGCGAGTCGCGAGGATGCCGGCGGGTATAGGCCACTCAAAGGGCAAGCAGTGCCTTCAGTTTTGAGGGATCTTCGATCCCTTTCCGGGAAACAGGTACTCGATTTGGTCCTTCAGAACGAGAGCCCCCGGGATCTGGTGCAACGATTATCCGAAGATGATTTTTATTGGATGGTCAAAAAGGTGGGGGAGGAGGACTGCCTACACCTGCTGGAGCTGGCCTCCGAAGAACAGTGGCAGTATCTCCTGGATGTGGAGATATGGCAGAAGGATCGGATAGACTTACTGGACACCGGCCAATGGCTCCTGAGACTCTACAGGGCGGATCCAAGGAGGCTTGTACGCTGGCTGTTCGAGGAGGCAAATGACCTGGCCTACTTTTACCTGTTCAAGAATATAGAAGTGAAAGTCAAAGGGGATGATGAAATAGAGGAACTTCGGGATGGTTATATAAGCCTCGATGGGGTGTTATACGTAAAGGTTCTCAATCAGGCGGACAGAGAAATCATTGAAGGGATTTTGCGGACAATGGCGGATGAGGATTTCCTGCGCTATCAGGCCCTTCTAACGGGTCTGGCGGGCTTGCTCCCTGCGGAGGCCGAGGAAGAGCTTTATAGGCTGCGCAATGTCCGGCTTGCCGAGCATGGGTTTCTTCCCTTTGAGGAAGCTTTGTGCATTTATACGCCTCTGGCCCCGGAAAGCCTGAAAAGGGGACAAATTCCCGAGTTGATCGAGAGCTATTTGGATGAAGAGATCAGAAACATGGTCCCTGTGGCTCCCCTGTTTCACACGGGTATAGAGAATCTCTTGATGAGAGTGGTCCATGGGACAGGGGACCCGGTGTTCCTTGACAGGCTGCGTATGGAGTTTGCAGGCCTTTGCAACCAGATCCTGTGTGCCGACGGCCTTTCAGTGGAGGATTTTGACGATCTTATCAGGGTCTGCCGAAAAGCAGCCGGGTACCTGAACCTGGCACTCGAACGCCTGAGCGGGGATCGCATGGACTCCGCCGAAGATGTGCTGAGGAGAAATTCCCTCGTCTCCCTGTTTCGCGTGGGGTTTGGTCTGGCGGTGAAGGTAAAGTGGGAGGCGGAACGCTGGGTTAGTGGAAGCTGGTTCCACAGACAGGGCCTTCATCTCGATTTCTGGGGCGAGCAGTGGGGCGGCGTCCTGAAAGGTCTTCTGGCCGACAGGCCGAAGCTTTATGTGGGACTGGAGGCTGGAGAAGAATACAGGGACTTTGAATGGCTTTCGGAACTGGGTGAATGCATGACGGTACTCAAGCGCGTGATGGCCCTGGATGGCCTGTTGGGGGAGGTGGTCCAGCGCTACTCTCCTGAAGGGAACATCCCTCCTTATTCCTCCGAAGCGCTCACTTTTTATCCGTTGCTGTTCAACATCTGGGCTCGGGTCATATTAGGGTTTGAGCCGTCATTCTCTGAGATCTCCTTTGAAGAAGCAAAACGGTTTTTCGGACTCCTGAGAGAAGCGGAAAAGGCTCCCCCCTATGAATTACCAGGCTTTGAGGAGGCCTTTGTCAGTGACTTCATGGCCTACGCCACTCAGATGGACACCAAGACTATCGCTCTGCTCAGGGAGACCCTAAGACTGATCTGGCAAGAATTCGTAGAGGAATATAGATGGGTCTCCCTTGAGGACCTGGATGGCAGGTACTGCCGGTTTATAATCCTCCGGCCCGACTCCGGATCTGCTCCTCCGTGAGACAGGCGGTACACGTCTTTCCCCACAGTGAGAAAGTTTTTTCATCCTTGTAGGCCTTCATGTTAACGTAGCCATCTTTCATGAGGTTTTTCAGGGCTGAAACGGGCAGGTCCGCCCATTCCACCGTTACCACTTCATTATCCTTTTTTCCGGCAATCAGCTCTTCAATCTTCATGCAGCGTGCCTCCTTTCGTCATTCAATTGCAATAATTCGACCTGTCATGTTCGAATCTCCTGAAGCATAAATACAAGGTAAGAAACAGCGAAACAGATCAGGGTGATGGCGATTAGTACCGTCAGGTGTGGAAACACAACGAGAAGGCTCTGCCCCAAGGGGAGAGGGTTTTGAAAACGGGAAGAAAGGAGCTTTTCCATAGGCCCCATAAGAGTGATGGACCGGGTGGTGTTGAGCATTGGATCAATGATTGCTGCGGTAGCCTCCGAGTAAAGCACCATGGGGGAGGCGAGCGATGTTATCTCTTTGATTCGGGCGTTTTTTATTATGGTTTCGGCCTGCGTCTCTTCATGCGCGTTTATGGGCGCAACGGCGTTGGCCAGCACATTGGCCCCCACGGGAATAATGAGCCATAGAAAGATCCACAGGGCTCCAGAGGCAAGCGCTGATGTGACAATGCTTTTAAATAGAATGGAGAAGAGAATTGAAAGGGCGATCCAGAATGAGACATAAAATATGCTGATGATCAGAAAGACGAACAGACGCCAAATTTCCTCAACGCCGGGGACCAGCCCTACAATAGCAAGACCAAACCCGGTTATCACCAGGATGATGGAAAGCAGCATCACGGAAACGGTCATAACTCCGGCCAAAAATTTTCCATTGATCACCGCATCCCTGTAAATTGGCTGGGATACGAGTTTGATGAGCGTCCCATGCGCTCGTTCTCTGTTGATCGAATCAAAACCCAGGACCAGCCCGATGAGCGGCCCGAAAAAGGCCACGAACTGGACCATGGAAAACATGGCCCCTGGTGTACTGAACAGCATCAGGAAGGGGTATCTGGTCTTAGCGAGGGCTTCAAGGTCTTCTCTCAGGTGGATCCCGGCCATATAGCTGGTGATCAGGCTTATCATAGCAATGAGGGCGAAAAGGATCACAAACCTGTAGCTGGTAAAATGGTCGCAGATCTCTTTCCTGAAAACCGCATAAAGCCCTTGCATGCCTAAACCTCCGGAAAGTACTTCATATAAATCTCTTCCAGGGAGTATTCCCTGCCACCCAACCCCAGCTTCTCTTTGGCTAATGATTCGATGGAGCCCATGGCCACCATCTTTCCGGTGATCATAATGCCCACTCGATGGGAGATCTTCTGTACCTGATGGAGATGGTGGGAAGAGAGCAGTACGCTGATATTCCTCTCTTGATTGAGCTGGGAGATCAAATCGATCAAGCGCACCGCGCCTTCCGGGTCAAGCCCGAGGGTGGGCTCATCAAGAAAGAGCACCTCGGGATCTTTGAGGAGGACTTCTGCAATTCCCAGGCGCTGTTTCATACCCCGGGAAAAGGCCCCCACTTTCTTCCGGGCATCCTCGGAAAGCCCCACCAATTCCAGCAATTCCTCAATTTTTCCCCGGGCCTCTGTGCCCCTTATGCCGTTAAGGCTAGCGACATATTCGAGGCTTTCCACAGCATCCAGGTCCCCATAAAATCCTACATTTTCCGGGAGGTATCCCACTCTGCGTTTCACCTCCTTGGCCTTTCTCATTGGATCCAGCCCACATACCAAAGCAGAACCCTTCGAGGGTCTTGTCAGGCCGAGGAGCATTAACAGGGTGGTAGTCTTGCCTGCGCCGTTTGGTCCCAAAAAACCAAATATCTCCCCCTCGCGAATGCTGAAAGTGAGGTGGTCTACAGCCACCTGATGATCGTATTCTTTGCTGAGATCCTTTGTTTCAATGACCGTGGGGGTATCCATTTCTAACGCCTTCCCACCTTGATAAAAAGGAATGCCAAGCCCGCCACGACAAGGACGATGATCCCTATGCCGATCCACCCCCATGCGGCCGACGCGTTTACACTCACCCTCAGCTCAATGGATTTAGAGACCCTGCCAGCTTCAATGGTGAGAAGCACGGAGTAATCGCCGATCAGCGCCTGGTCCGTGGGGGTGATCGTAACTTCCACCTGCTTCAGCTCTTGGGAAGCAAGGCTGTCGATTTTCTCTGGGCTGAACTTCACCTTCCAATTCTCGGGTTTGACAGAGAGGAAACGAATGTTGTTGAGAGGGGCTGATCCGCTGTTTTTCACATACACGGAGAGGTTTGCAGGCTTGCCCCTCAGTGCATTCAGTGACAGGAGACCGTTGGCCGTGCCAGCGTCAAGCTTGTAGTTTCCCGTCAGTGTCACCATAAGCGAAGCCTCCCCTTTTGCTTCCGGGCTGCTTACCTTGACATGAATGGGGTATTCTCCAGGCTTTGCCCAGGGATATGGCTTTACCTCCACAGCAACGCTCTGGCTCTGATCGCTTTTCAGTCTCACACTCGAGATGAATTTTTCTTCATAGGCGGGCTTAAAGTTGATCTCCCAGTTTTCCGGGCCTTTGGCAGTCAGGTTGAAAATGGCATCCTTATCCAGCTTGTTCTCCACCTCCAGGGAGAACTCGAACTTCCCGTCCGCAGGCCCCCTGAGGACCGGATAGGAAGTGATGATATTGATTCCTTTGCTTTTCTTCTCTCCCTTTTTTTCTTTGACGGTGATGGTCACATGGCTCTTCGAGGTGAGCTTTCCGTCAGCGGTGCGGGCCTCAATGCCGAAGGTGTATTTACCAGGGCCCACATTTTCTCCCGGTTCAGCCCGCAGTGTCAGGCTCTTGGACTTACCGCTTTTTATGTGAACACCAGTGACCCCGTAACTGTATGTCTTTATCCGGGCCTTCCACCCGTCTGGAATGGAGGTGAGTTTAAGTTCTATGTCCTCATCCTTTCTGCCGCCATTGGAGACATCAAGATCAATGCTTACGTCTTCGCCTTGGGAGACTATTACCCCTGTGTACTCGGGGCTGACCGAGATACTCCGCTCCGGCAGGTCTTTCTTTTTTTCCTTACCCAAGGCCGGATCACAGGTGCCTGCAATAAAGCAAACAGTTACGATCAAGATGATGGAAAGCAGACATGAAAAATAGGAAGCCTCCTGTTTCAGTTTCATGAATTCAATCCCTCCCTCCAAATGATGTTTAGCGTTGCTGCATCCAGGGTGCCTTTATGAGTCCGGTAAAAATGGAAGATAAGTATATGATTTTACTTGGTGAGTTAATGCCACGGAAAATATAATGGCATTTGGTGCCTTGTCAAGGCCCGGGACGGATTTTTGCATATAGACGCTCACAAAAGGGTCTAATCCTCTTTTTTTGCATGTTTCTCTAAGGTTTTCGTATCGTAGCCCGCCTTTTCGTAATTATCTATGGCGCGCATTCTCAGATCCTTATCTTTTATTTTCTCCGCGTGCTTGTCCGCAAGCTCGGCTGCGTGACTCCACATCCCCTGTTTTTCGTACTCGGTGATTTCCCTTTCGACCCGGGTGTATGTTTCGGAGGTTTCTACCACGGCAGCCCTGCACCAGGATATGACCTTCCTGACTCTGCCGCCACACTCCGGGCACTTGCGCAGGGGCTTCTCGCCCACCTTCTGTAACACTTCAAACCGAGCCCCGCACTTCCGGCATCCCTTTTTCGGCTCAATCGATTCATATTCATAAATCGGCATGTTACGCCCCTCTTGGTTGAGCATTGACTCCATATATCATCTAATAACGAAAAAGAGGGTTTGTAAAGCATTTTGCGTGGCCGGAAAAGTCCTCTCCTTTTGAAATTATTATGTGCAAAGGTAAGGCGGATTCTACTTGGTTTAATTTTCTTTGCCAAAAGTAATAGAAAGTGCTTGACAATTGGTGCAAAATCAGTCTAATATAAATAAAAATGCAGGTAGTAGGCATGGCAAAGGGTGTACCGGACAGTGAAGTGCCCCTCTGCCATTTTGGTATAAACCCTGATGACCTTTCAGAGTGAGGATAGGATGTTGATGAAGAAACATCGGTTCATGGTTATTTTCCCGGTCCTATTTTTTTCCTGCTTATTATTATCTGGATTGCTCTTTTCTCCTTTGAGTGCGGATGAAGGTGTTGATCTGTCAGGCTTCACCCGGATCGGATACCTTGGGTTTTTGTCCAAGCAGCCGGTAAGGGCTGCGGGGAAAATTGTGGCATCTGAGTCATCAAGGCTCATGTTGTCAGAAGGGGATATTGTCTCAGTGGGCCTCCGAAAGGAGATCCAGGCCCATGTGGGAGATCTTTTCACTGTTTGCCGTGTACAGGGTATTCAAAAAGATGCGCTTAAAGGGAGTTATGGGGCTTACGTGGTGTCTTTCCTGGGGCGCGTGGTACTCAAAGAGCAGGTAAGGCCCTCATTTTTCAAGGCGCAGGTGGTTGACAGCTTTCGCATTATTCGCCTCAACGACCTGCTTATGACCTTTGAGCCGGTTTCCGCCTGTGTCAAGCCGTTGCCAAATAAGACCGATTTTAAATCAAAGGTTGCCGCACTCCAGGATGTCCGCGGGATCATAGGGCAGTATTCCGTTGTTTACCTCCCGAAAGGTTATGAACAGGGGCTCAGGAGGGGAAACCTCCTTGAGATCGTGAGGTTTGCTCATAGGGATGCTTCGGGAAAATCCGTGCTTGCTGAGAGCAGCATGGGCTACATGCTGGTAGTGGAGACCAGGCCGGACACGGCAACTGCCCTTGTGATTACATGCAAAGAAGAGCTTCGACCCGATCGGGTATATGTCAGGAGTATAGACTGGGCAAAGGCGCAGGAAGTGCTTTCGACATTATCGGGCTGCAAGCTCCGATGAACCCCTGCTCTTTTTCCGATTTCAAAAAAATCTTGACTAAGTCGTACGCCTCTGTTTTATATTCCCGCCATCATCGTCCCGGCAAGACTTGATATCGGCTGAATATTTTCCCGAATCAATTTTACGCAGCTCTCTTTGCCTTTCCGGGATGCGATCCTGTGTCCAGAACATGATTCCATACAATTCCCGGCTTTTCTTGCCCCTTGGGAGCGTCTAATTTTGCTCCCATGAGGGAGGGTCTCCCCGATTTTCCTTTCGGACTGACTTATTGCTGGAGATGAGAGCGGATGAGAATACACGTGGCCGACACCTATTACTGGCTCGCGCTTTCCATGGTCTCAGGCTTAGGCAACGCGGGATACAGGAGCCTGATTGAATCATTTGGCGACCCTGAAGCGGTATTTGAAGCGCGGGTTTCAGACCTGATGAAGGTGGATGGTATCCGCGAGAATATCGCCAAGAAGATCGCAGATAGGGAATTTGCTGCAGACCCCGAAACAGAGCTCAAGAATCTGAAGAAGCACGGGGGACGAATCATCACCTACTGGGATCCTTCCTATCCTCTGTTGCTGAGAGAAATCCCCTCTCCGCCCATTATCCTCTATATAAAGGGCATTGACATCCCTGGAGACCTTGACTTTGTAGCCGTGGTGGGCTCAAGGAACCCGACTCAATACGGCCTGAAAGCGGCGGAGCTGATCGGTTTCGGGCTTGCAAGCAGGGGGGTCGGCGTGGTAAGCGGGATGGCTCGGGGCATTGATTCGGCAGCTCATAGAGGTTGTTTGAGAGGCAAGGGATTTACCGTTGCGGTATTAGGCACAGGTATTGACGTAGTTTATCCGGCATCGAACAGGAAACTGTTTGACAGGATCGTGGAAAATGGAGCAGTAATTACCGAGTTTCCCATGGGCAGTCCGCCTGAGCCCAAACACTTCCCCATCCGCAATCGGATCATCAGCGGGCTCAGCAGGGGCGTTGTGGTGGTAGAGGCCACAAAGAAGAGCGGCTCATTGATCACTGCTTCTTTCGCCCTAGATCAGGACCGCGAGGTGTTCGCTGTACCGGGGAGCATTGGCTCTTTCAAGAGCACCGGAACACACCATTTGATTAAGCAGGGGGCAAAGCTTGTGGAAAATGCGGACGATGTCCTTGAAGAGTTTGGGCCCGGCCTTGGAAACCAGGGGGCTGTGCTGACCCAGGAAAATGAGCCCCCACCCCCTCCCGATCTGGAGCCGGAAGAGGCAAGGATTTATGATCTGTTAAGTGATTATCCCACTCATATCGATCATATCGTCAGGGAGGCGGATATGGAACCAGGGGAGGTATTGAGCACTTTGATGAAAATGGAGTTGAAGGGAATCGTGACGCAATTGGCCGGGAAAATGTTCGTACGATAG
>JAOZOW010000114.1 GCA_029933075.1 Deltaproteobacteria bacterium
CTAAAATATTGCAAGTTTAAAAATATTCCCCCTCCGTGGGCGTCCTGAATCGATTCCAAGTTTGCCTCTCCTCTTTGTGCTCGGTCAGGGTAGGGGGGCGGGATTAGACCTTGTAATTTAATGGAAGCTTGTAATAGATTTATTCGATCCAGAGGGGGAGTATCGGGGTTGAGCGGTGATGAATACTCTCCCTGTCCAAAATCGGTTCTTGTGCCTTGGCCAAGAGGAGCGATCTTTTTTGCGACCGTTCCCCCCTGGGCTTGGCACTGCCAAGCTTTCTGGCTGATCCGCCGTGAGTAAGTCTGTTGGGCGTCTTTTGCGGAATTAGACCTATGCGGGAGGGCTGTGAACGAATGAGATTCAAAACAGCATTCATGTACATATCCGTTTGTGTTTTGGGATGCTTTTCGTTCCTGTGGGCGGGGGGGGAATCATGTGCCGCCATAAAGGTCATGGTCAGCATTGCGCCCCAGGAATATTTTGTGCGGAAAATAGGAGCGGGCCTGGTGGAGGTCCTGGTCATGGTTCCCCCCGGGGCAAGTCCAGCTACATACGAACCAAAGCCGAGGCAGATGGTGGCCGTTGCGGAATCCGCCATCTATTTTGCAATTGGAGTGCCTTTTGAAAGTGCCTGGCTCAAGAGAATTATCCGCATGAATCCGCGGATGAGAGTGGTTCACACTGAAGAGGGAATCGAGAAACTCCCCATGAAGGCACGCCTTGAGTATAGGCAAAGGAGGGAGCGGAGGGACCTGGAAAGCTCTGGCGGCCTCAGAGACCCTCATGTGTGGTTATCGCCGCCCCTGGTAATAATCCAGGCCCGCAATATCATGGATGCGTTTTGCAGGGTGGATCCTGCGCACGCCCAGACCTATGAGGCCAATTACCGGGATTTTGTTGAAGAGCTTGTGGGGCTGGATCTCAAGATCAGGAAGATCCTCATGAAAAGGCCACGGGGCTTCCGCTTTATGGTGTATCACCCTTCCTGGGGGTATTTTGCACGGGCTTACGGCCTTGAGCAAGTGCCCATTGAGCTGGAAGGAAAGGAACCCACCATTCGTGAACTGAAGAGCCTGATTCGCTTTGCCAAGAACAATGGGATCAGGATAATATTCGCC
This sequence comes from Deltaproteobacteria bacterium, assembly GCA_029933075.1. GTDB lineage: Bacteria > Desulfobacterota > DSM-4660 > Desulfatiglandales > Desulfatiglandaceae > JAOZOW01. The sequence continues at coordinate 1,119 of JAOZOW010000114.1, forward strand.
CAGCCGCAGTTTTCCCTCAAAAGTGCCACCGCCATTGCATCCTCTCTCGGGGGCCGGGTTGTTGTTGCCGACCCCCTTGCACCGAACTGGGCCGAGAATCTCTTGAAAGTGGCGGGGGAATTCCGGAAGGCTTTGAGATAAGATCCAAGCCTCTCCCAATATCCTTTCAAGTGAAGGGAATGGGAATGACATGGGATCGCTGTGGACCCTATTTTTCCTTGAGGGCCTCGAACAGTGCGGCCCTGCTCAAAGCGATTTTGGGGCGACTTAGTATTTGAAAGCCCGCTGACGCGGCAGCTTCCGATATTTTTTCAAACCCTTTAGAATCAACATGCATTTTTGGCTCTGCCACGAGGTATTTCCCTCCGGGTTTGAGCAAGGATAATACCTGGACCATAAACTGGTCAATGTTGGGGACCTCGTGAGCCATCCAGAAGGATAGAACGAAATCCGCCTCGCAATCAAGCCCGATTGAGCCGGAGGTGCAGCGGTGCAAACTGATCCGCTTGTTCACTCCTCTGGCCAATGCTCGCTTGGCCACAACATCCAGCATCTTCTGCTGAATATCGACTGCTATGACCCGCCCTTGCTCACCTACGATCACAGCCATTGGAATGCAAAAAAATCCCATGCCGCATCCGATATCGACGGCTGTCATTCCTTCAAGAAGATAGGGACGCAGGATTTGATCCGGCCTGTGAAATATTAAACGTAAGGGATTGTCGAAGCTGTATGCCAGCCACCAGGGGCATACATGGGTGTCCTTAAGCAGGAGTTTATCGGTTATTTTCATCGGTTGGCTTCATCCTGGCTTGTGTTGCTTCAATTATCGTTTTCCTGTTCTGGTAGCGCATGAGGCTCGGGGAGGCCATGGAATCCGGTAGTGGCTTCCTCCATGGGTTTGCGGGGCGAGCGATCTATGAGGAGCCGTAATATATCTGGCCGCGAATAATGGCCGGCTGTGTCGAGCACGTTTTTCTGCCTCACGATGGCATCCAGGTTGATCTCTGCAACCGCCATATCTTCTCCCTCGGACAGTGGCCCCGCAAGATAAATACCGTAAGGGGCAACTATTCCTGTGCAGATTCCGCCTTTGAGGTACCTCAATAGTGATTCGTCATAAGCAAGCTCCTTTTTCTGCTCTTCAGTGAGCCACCCCGTGGCATTGACAACAAAGGCCCCCGATTCCACCGCATGATTCCTGATGGCAGCATCTATCTGTTGCGACATAGAGTCTCCCGCCATGGCGCCAGGGAAATGGGAACAGTGGATCTCTTCCCCCTGCGCGATCAGGGCATATCGCGCCAAGGGCATGAAATGTTCCCAGCAGATGAGGGCGCCGATTCGCCCGACCGCCGTCTCAAAGACCTCCAGCCCGCTTCCATCTCCCCAGCCCCAGACCATACGCTCATGGAAGGTCGGCATGATCTTTCGCCGCGTCCCCAGCAGAGAGCCGTCAGAGTCAAATATGATCTGAGTGTTGTAAAGGCTTCCCCCTTCTCTTTCATTAACGCCCACGATGACCACCACTTCGGCTTCGCGTGCTGCCGCACCGATAGCTTCTGTTACAGGTCCTGGAATGTCCACGGCCTGCTCGTGCAGCCTCATATGGAGTTCGGCGATCATTGCGGGAGGATTCAGCCAGGCGAAATAGGGGTAACAGGGGATAAAAGTCTCCGGGAAGACAGCGAGTCTGACACCTTCTTGAGCACATTTCTCGATGGCACGTACAACCTTTGCGGTCGTGGCATCTCTATCAAAGAGCACAGGAGATAGTTGTACGGCTGCAACACGAAAGGTCCTTGTTTCCCGTTCCATTGATTGATACTCCTTGTTGTTCTCACTTCCGTTCCCAACCCCAGCTTTTGAGTGATCTCCCTGACAAGCCAGGATTTCATGAATCCTTTTCCTTTTCAACCAAATCAGGTGCCTGCAACTCTCTTGCCGATTTCTCTACAGGAGCCACGGTTAGAATCTCCTCCCCGGTTGCTGCCCCCAGCTCGGTGAATTTTCTTGCAGACACGAGTACGCGTGTTTCAAGCGAACCCACTGCCTTATTGAACGCGTCAACGGCGCGGTCCAGTCCTTTCCCAAGCTTTTCCATATGTCCTGACAGGACCTTTATTCTTTCATACATCTCTTTGCCCAGAGCGCTTATTTCAAGAGCGCTTTGGGCAATCTTTTCTTGACGCCACCCATAGGCAACGGCTCTGAGCAAGGCAATCAATGTCGTGGGCGAGGCGGGAATTACTCTCTGGCTGACGCCCTCCTCGATCAAGCCGTGGTCCTGTTCGAGGGCGGCGCTAAAAAAGGTTTCACCTGGAAGAAACATAACCACGAACTCTGGCGTTGGCTCAAATTGCTCCCAGTAAGCCTTTGAGCTGAGCCTGGTCATATGATCGCGGATATGCCGGGCATGTCTCTTCAGGTGTTCGATGCGCTCCGCTTCATCCTGGCATTCCAACGCATCAAGATAGGCCTGAAGAGGGGCCTTTGAATCCACAATCACGTTCTTGTCTCCCGGCAGCTTTACAATCATGTCAGGACGGAGCCTGCCATTTTCAATGGATACGGATGTCTGCTCAACAAAATCGCAGTAAGGCAGCATCCCGGCAATCTCGACCACCCGCCTGAGCTGAATCTCGCCCCATCTGCCGCGCACCACGGGCGCCCGCAGGGCAGTGACCAGTTTCGCGGTCTCGGTTTGAAGCTGACTCTGCGTTGCTGCCAAGGACTTGACCTGTTCGGCGAGGCCGGAATAGGCGGAGGCGCGTGCTTTCTCCAGATCCTGCAACTTAGTATCTACTTTCGCAAGGGATTCCTTGATCGGTTCTACTATGGCATTTATGGCCTGCTGTCGTTTTTCAAGGTCCCCTCGGGCCCCCTCTTGGAATTTTTCCATTATTGTCCGGGCAAGCTCCAGGAAGGATTCATTGCTGCTCTTAAGAGCCTCGGCAGAAAGGGCCTTAAAAGCATCGGACAATTTTTCCCGGGCCTCATCAAGAATCTCGAGTTTTTCCTTTGCCGCTTTCCTTTCTTCTTCAATCCGTGTTTCAAGCTCGGAGGCGCTTGTTTTCAAGGAGGTGATTTCTTTCTGGAGACTGTCAATTATTTCACTTTTACCGGAGAGCGTTTTCTTGAGTTCCTGTATCTGTTCATCTTTGGCCTTGAGTCTTTCAATCAATGCGGCCCTTTCTGATTCGCTTTTCATTTCGGCCCGTTCCCGGGCATGCTTGATTTTGTCCCGCAGTAAAAGCCATGCCGCGATGCTGCCAAGCGCTATACCCGCGATAAACGTACAAGTGAGATAAAGGGCGTTCATGACCCCGGCCTCCATTTAAGGGTTTGGGGACATCCTGAAATCCCCCATTGTCTGGCCCGCAACACGGCGGACATCAGGAAGACATCACCTGCCTTTGGGATTGGTACTGGCACAATCGCATCCTCCAGATTTTTTCTCCGCCATTATTTTTTCCATGATTGTGGACCGCCCATTCTTTTCCATATCTTTTCGAATATCTTCAACAGTATAACCAAAACAATAACAAACCATTTCGTTCATGAAACCGGCTCCCTCCTTTTGTGCTAATTGCAACTGTGATGAGTTGTTAGTATTAAATCCGAAAAGCTATGCCTATCCAATGAATTTAGCCGTTATCCACATGGCAAATTTATTCCCTCCCACCACAAACATAGCGATTATGAATGTCTCGACTGCAACCTTGATGTTCACTGAAGCCAGGATCCCGGCTGCAGCAACGTCTGTCAGAATCGCAAACCCAAGGCCCGCCATCAGGCCCCATTGCTTTATGAGCCATGTCATGACCAGCAGCAGGGGAATGCTGCCAAATGTCCCTATTATGACCAACCAGTAAATGGGAAAATTGGTGTGCCTTTCAAGCAGGTTTGTCATGGCGCCCATTCTGGGACATACGATGAAAAAGGCAAACGCAGCAATGGTGATTGCAAATCCTATTGAGTTGTTATTCACTTTCCGCAACCTCCTTCTTCGATCGTGTGCGCAACTGAAGATTGGATCCTCGGATCAATCTCTGCACTCTTTCTTGCTACCACCCCATCAAGGTTAAGCCTGTTTGCAACGGCATCTGACGTTTTGCGACTGCCGCCAGTTAGCATTACTATGCTGAGCCCTTCTTTGTAAAGCTCGTCAATAGCTTGAGGTGCAGGAGCTTTGATGGGCTCAGTCACACGGAGCCTATTATTTGGGCACCGTCGTGGCTCTGGGGCGTGCCCCCAAAAATAGCGCAAACAGTGCTCGAATTACCAGTGTAATTATGCACTTTTTCATTTCATTCATCCCTATCAAGGCTTGCGTTGCCACATGGGGCTAAGTGGTTGGCTGTTATATTTAGGGCATATGTATTCTCTTTGGTTTTAGATACACCCTAACACCTGGCTGATGCCGCCATGTTCCTGTAAGGTATACTGGATTTAGCCGATATCACTCCCGTCCAAATATTTCCCTGGTTGCTGGTCAAACGATTTTTTACAGCCCTTTGAACAGAAATAATAGGTGGTTCCGCCATAGATGGATATCCCTGCAGCGTCGGCCGGGGCCACCACCATGTTACAAACAGGGTCAACAACGGGAGCGGTTTGTTCTCTCCCTTTAACTGCCACTTGGGAGATAACGGGAGTGAGTTTCCCCCTGCCGCTTATCCACCTTGAGGCAACGGAGGTTAAGAAGTAGCCTGCAGCGAGTCCTGCGAAGCCAAGCAAAATGGCGGCAACGCTTTCAGACAGATATATCGAGCTGTGAACCGCGGCACCGGCTACGGCCCCTCCTACAAAGCCCAAAATGGGTACCAAATAGATTATGGCGGCACTTTTAACCACAAGACCTGAGCGAAGCGTCAGGGTAACCAGATCACCCGGTGTGGCGCGAGCCCTGTTTAAGGCTCGTGTGACCATTTTGCCTCCGGTACCCGCATTTACACAACAGTGGGATGCACCGCATCCATTGCAGGCGTCTCGGCGCTCCGTTAAGACCTCTGCCCAACCACCTTGTTTTATCTCCAGCACGATCCCTTGTTCTTCGGACATTGCCTTACTCCTTTCCGATTTGGCTTTTAAAGGCAAGCGCTCTTTATCCAGCGTAACAATGGTATCGTAGATCCCGGCACCGACCGCTGTCTTCAGTAATTGCCTTCT
>JAOZOW010000115.1 GCA_029933075.1 Deltaproteobacteria bacterium
CCTCCCGACAGTCACTCAGAAAAGACTTTACGCCCTTCGATGGGATAACAGATCAACTGTCAAGGCACGCAAAAATCGGATGAACCAGATTTTATTTATTGTATTCATACTTAGGCATCATTGCTGGAGGCTACAATGAAAGTAAAAGTGGGCGTTTTGTCGGCAGGAGGCGATTGTGCCGGTATCAACAGCACCATACACTGGCTCGTTTACTCGGCCTTTGATAGGGATCTCATTCCCAGGAGGGGAATGATGTTCGAGATCCTCGGCATCCAGGACGGCTGGCGGGGACTGATGGAGATAAAGCCTGAAAAGAAAGAGAGCCGCAACAAATGGATTATGCCGCTAAAGCCGGAGATTGTCAGGACCTGGGACAGGTATGGAGGAACGCGACTGGGTACGACTCGCATCAATCCTTTCGACCCTAAAAAGGACAAGGGCCAGGTCATTGTGGACAACTACAAGAAACTTGGACTGGACGCCCTGGTGGTAATAGGCGGATTTGACAGCCTCGGGGTAGCCTATAAGCTCTACCAGAAGGGCCTGAAAGTGGTGGGGATTCCCAAGACCATTGATAGAGATCTGTCCGAGACAGACTATACCCTGGGGTTCGACTCGGCCCTGAATGTGATTACATCCGACATTGACAGACTTCGGACCACCGCGGGATCCCATCGCCGCGTTTTTGTGGTTGAATGCATGGGGAGAAGGGCTGGATGGTTGGCCCTGGAAGGGGGTGAGGCATCAGGAGCCGCCGTGGTGCTGATACCCGAGCATGATTTTGTCATCGAACGGGTCATCGAACTCCTGAAAAAGAGAAAAAAGGAGGGTGAGAGGTATTGCATTGTGTTGGTTTCCGAAGGGGCCAAACCGAAGGGGATGCCCTCCATTTATGAAAGAAGAGGCAGGGATGGCTTTGGCCATTACTATTTGGGTGGTGTGGGCGGATTTATTGCGGAAGAGATTCAGAAACAGACCACACTTGAGGTGCGCTATGTGGCCCTCAGGCATCTGCAGAGGGGAGGCACCCCTACTGCCCATGACCGGCGTATGGGCCGAAAATTCGGTATTGCCGCCATCGACATGATCGTTAGTGAGGATTTCGGCAGGATGGTCAGCCTGAGACATGGCGAAATTACCAGTGTGCCCCTGAAGAAGGCCCTCGAGAGGCTCAACCTGGTGGATGTGGAAAAGCTTTACAACACCATGGCATACAAGAGTCTGGATCAGATTCTTTAGGTGGGAAATATCTTTCCGGGATTCAGTATCCCCCGGGGGTCAAACGCTTTCTTAATCCTTGCCATGAGCTCAATGCCAGCGCGAGAAATTTCCATCCGGAGATAAGGTGCCTTGGTGATCCCGATGCCATGCTCGCCCGTGATTGTACCTCCCATCTCAATAACCTTCCTGAACAGGACCTGAACGATCAGTTGGGCCTGCTCACTTTCCCCTTTCCTTTCACGGTCATACATGATGTTCACATGGAGATTGCCATCTCCTGCATGGCCGAAAGCGGGAATGGGAAGTCCGTAATCCCGTTCTATCTTCCCCAAATAAGAGACCAGCTCATCCATGCGGCTCCTGGGCACCACAATGTCCTCGCTTACCTTGTGGGGCCTGAGCCTGTAAAGGGAAGGGGAAATATTTCTCCTGGCTTCCCAGAACCTCTCCGTATCATGTTTGTCGGAGGCCTCCTGGAATGACAGAGCGCGATGGCGTCTGCATACCGAGCCGATCTTTTTTGTCTCGCGCTCCACAAGATCCCTGTCACCGTCTATTTCCATCAGCAACATGGATCCGGCCTCATCCGGGATGGAAAGGTCTATTTCCTGCCTCACGCACTCAATGCTTCTTCTGTCCATGAACTCCAGGGCGGTTGGCACGATCCGCTCGCTGATCACGCCAGAAGCGGCGCGCAATGCCGAGGATACATCGGGGAAAAAGGCCAGCATTGTCTTTTGCGCTTCCGGCTTGGGAACGAGCCGGAGCGTGATGGCGGTGATGACCGCGAGGGTCCCCTCTGATCCCACGATCAACCTGGTCAGGTCGTAACCGGCAACCCCTTTCATGGTCTCCACGCCTGTCTTTAATATTTGCCCGGTGGGGAGGACCACGGTAAGACCGAGCACATAATCCCTCGTAACCCCATATTTTACCGCCCTCAGGCCGCCTGCACATTCGGCTACATTCCCCCCGATGGTGGAGATATGCGCACTGGCAGGGTCAGGAGGATAAAATAGCCCTGATTTTTCCACCCTTTCCTGGAGATGAGCGGTAATTACACCAGGCTCCACCCGTGCGATGAAGTTCTCCCGGTCTATCTCAAGGATTCGGTCGAACCGGTTCATGGCCATTACGACTCCGCCTTTCACCGGAACGGCTCCTCCGCTCATGCCACTCCCCGCACCTCTGGGAATCACGGGGAATTGCTCCCGTGTGGCGAGTTCAAGGATTCGGGATACTTCCCGGCTTGTGCCGGGGAAGACCACGGCATCGGGCATGGCGGTCAGTTTTGTCCCGTCCGAACCGAACTCGGGCAACCTGTCCTGATCAGCAATCAGATGCCCCTGGCCTACAATATCTGAAAGTTCCTTGAGTATGTCCCCGGAAATCATCTGTTGATGGGCATGCGACTCTTGAGTGCGTGTTGGAGGGTCATGGGATCCATGTATTTCAGGTCACCGCCCATAGGGACTCCGAGGGCGATCCTGGTAACCTTGAGGTGACTGTCTTTTTTCAACAGGGCTTTTGCCAGGAAGGAGGCGGTGGCTTCACCTTCGGTGGTGGGATTTGTAGCGAGGATCACCTCCCTGATTCCTTCCGTTTCCAGGCGATTAAGGAGTTCCCCTATCTTGAGGTGCTCCGGGCCGATCCCATCCAGCGGGGAAAGGACGCCGTGAAGTACATGGTATTTTCCCCTGTAAGTCCCGGATGCTTCAAGTGCCAGGAGGTCCCCGGGTCCTTCCACCACACACACGGTCTGGCCCGCCCGGTTCCGGTCAAGACAGATGGAGCAAGGATCATCATCGGTCAGGTTGAAACAGGTGGAGCAGAGCCTGATCTTCTCCTTGACTTCCATCAGGCTTCTGGCAAGGCCTTCGGCTACTCCCCTTTCGCTTTTGAGTATGAAGAGGGCCATCCGTGTGGCGGATTTTTGGCCGATACCCGGCAGAAGGGTAAAGTGCTCTATGAGCTTTTCCAGCGATGGTGGATAGATCCCCATGGTCATAAAATCAAGCTATGGCAATCGAGTTGCCGGTCAAAACAGGTCCTGGAGCCCCGGGATATTCATCCCGCCTGTAAGCCTCCCCATTTCTTCGTTCATCATGTTTTTGGCCCTGGCCAGGGCATCATTGACCGCCGCAATGATCAGGTCCTGGAGCATTTCAGGGTCTTGCGGGTCGATCACCTCTTTGTCGATATGGATGGAGAGGATCTCCTGCTTGCCGTTGACGACCACGGTAACCATGCCGCCGCCCGCGGATGCCTCAACGGTCTTTTCGGCAAGCTCTTCTTGCAGTTTGGTGATTTTGGACTGAAACTCCTGGGCTTGTTTTATGATCTGTCCCATATTGGGCACGCCTTTCATGGTTTTACCTCCTCGGTTCTTTCCGACTCATTCCCAGAACGCTCTCCCCGTATTCGCCCCTGGAACATTTGCAGGAGGTCCTGAACGGCAGGGGGCAAGTCCCTCAGGTCTCCGGGCGCTGACTCCGGGGCCGCCTCCTTCGGCGCTGGAGTGTTTTCTTCCTGATGTCTGTTATTTTCAACCAGGGTGATTGTCAGGTCTCTCTTGAAAAATTCCCGGCAATATGCAGCAAGCTGATCACGGCGCTCAGGATCCTCAAAGAACACGGATGAAAATGCCTGCCCGGTGTTTCCGATTTCCAGTCGCTTTTGTGTGAGCCTTATGCATTGCCATCCCTTGAGGACATTATACATGGCCTTGCTTCTGGTAGAGAGGTAGGCAAGGAATGCGTTCCAGTTTTCGGCAGGAGGTTCCGCAACAGCCGATCCGGAGGTGTCACTATGACCTCCTCCGCTGGAGGTCCAGTCCGCGGCCGGATCCGCGGCCATCAGCCCTCCTGACAGTTTTTTTTCCAGTGACTCTATTTTTTTGAGAAGATCCCCGAATGAGAGGTATTCTCCCATCTGGCACATCTTGATCATGGTAGTCTCCAAAATAAGGCGCGGATGGGAAGTAAACCTGAGATCCTCCTCCCGTCTTATGAGAAAGTTGAGGAGTGCCTGAAGTTTTTCCCGGCCCGCCATTTGGGCCTGCTTTCTCGCCTCTTCCTTTTCCGCCTCGCCCATCTCCAGGAGATGTTCCCGGGGAGCTATCAGCGTAATCAGGAGATCCCTGAACCGGTCCATCAGCGCCCGGTAAAATTCCTTGATGTCATATCCGTAATTATAGATCTGGTTGACGATCTCCAGGCATTTTTCCGCTGATCCTTCGATAATTGCAAGGCACGCAGATGCGGTTATATCCGTATCAATGATCCCTAATATTTCACGGACCGAACGGTCCTCTATATGGGGCCCTGTGAATGAAACCACCTGATCCGTAAGACTCTCGGCATCCCGCATGCTCCCCTCAGCCTCCCGGGAGATCAGTGAAAGGGCGGACTGGCTGATTTCTATACCTTCGGCCTTGGCGATTTTTTCAAGCTGCCGGACGATCTTCTCCGTGGGGATCCGTTTGAAGTCGAACCTCTGGCACCGTGATAGGATCGTGACAGGGACTTTGTGCGCCTCGGTGGTGGCAAATATGAATTTAACATGGGCAGGGGGTTCCTCAAGGGTTTTCAGGAGTGCATTGAAGGCCTCTTTTGTCAGCATATGTACTTCATCAATAATATATATGCGGTACCTGCTGGAGGCAGGCATATACTTGATGTTCTCCCTCAACTCCCTGATTTCATCGATGCCGCGATTGGATGCGCCGTCTATCTCTTGAACATCCACGGATGAGCCATCGGTGATTTCCGTGCACGACCTGCACTGGTTGCAGGGGACTCCCGGTTCCCCCCTCTCACAGTTGATGGCCTTGGCCAGGATTCTTGCTACCGATGTCTTCCCCACGCCCCTCGGGCCCCCGAAGAGATAGGCATGGGCCAGCCTCCCGTTTCGTATGGCATTCATAAGGGTCTGGGTAATATGTTCCTGGCCCACAACTTCCTGGAAAACCTGAGGACGCCACTTTCTTGCCAAGACTTCGTAAGGCATAATTCAAACCACCTATGGCCCCTTTTGAACACAAGGCTCACATCATTTTTCACCTTAGCGACTCACATCCAATGGCGGAGGCCATGTTCGCTTCAGATGGATCTTACTCCTGGTCGGCGAGCGGTATGCAAGGTGCTCTGGAGTTAAGGGATGGGCAGTAAAATGGCGGAGAGAGAGGGATTCGAACCCTCGGTACCACTTTTATGTGGTACACGCGATTTCCAGTCGCGCTCCTTCGGCCAGCTCGGACATCTCTCCGTGACAGAGCCTTACAAAAGCCCACCACAGTGGACCAAAAGGTGTGGCGGAGAGGGTGGGATTCGAACCCACGTGCCCCGCTCTTCACGGGACAAGTCGATTTCGAGTCGACCCCGTTACGACCACTTCGGTACCTCTCCTTAAAACTTCAGGCCTTTTTATTCTCCCCGTCGAGTCCGAAAAAATGCCTGTATCAAGGCGCGGCACTCCTCCTCCATGATTCCGGACTCCACCTCTATCCTGTGATTGAGCCGGTGGTCCCCCGCAATATCATACAAGGACCCCGCCGCCCCCCCCTTAGGATCAGGGGCCCCGAATACCAGGCGGGCTATCCTGGCATTGATTGCCGCCCCCATACACATGATGCAAGGCTCAATGGTCACCACCAGGATGGTACCGGTCAACCTGTAGTTCCCCCGCGCCTTGGCGGCCTCTCTCATGACCAGGAGCTCCGCGTGGGCCGTGGGGTCATGTAGGGAAATGGGCTGGTTGTGCGCCCTTGAGATAATGTGGCCTTCGGGTCCGGTAAGCACAGCTCCTACCGGGACCTCGCCTCTCATAAAACCCTTTTCGGCCTCCTTCAGGGCCTCTGCCATCAATTGATAAAGATCAAGCGACATTTAAAGATATTTTTGCATGTTCTTTTTCACCAGTCAACCGCATAGTTTGTGCAGATGTCCCAAAAATCACTGGCCCTGCCTGCTG
>JAOZOW010000009.1 GCA_029933075.1 Deltaproteobacteria bacterium
AACGGAAAAAATGCCTCCAAGCCTGTTTGACCGTCCCCTTGGTCTTTTCGCTATGCCCGGACAGGCAGAGATGTCCACCTTTTTTGCTAATGCTCCCTCCCGTGGCTTGGCATTGCCAAGGTTATCTGGCTGATCTGCCGTGAGGAAGGCTGCGGGGTGCCTTTTGCGGCCTGCGGAAAGAGGGCCTCATGGCCCGGACAGGTGAGGCAAATTGACAACCTCGATTTGATGGGCAGAGTTTTCTCGATAGAGTTCTCGAAATGATTGAGACGAGATTCAGGATCAAGTCTATCCTGGACAGTAACGATTTATTTGCCAAAACAGATGCCATGCACTATAGGTAATATGTCATATTTACCTAAAGCCACCTTTAATTCTATGGCCTGGGAGAAGCTATTTTAAAACGCCGGAGATTCTTTGGTACTTCCTGAAATGATGGGGTTCCCTTTGATTACGGACAATCACCCTCTGATACTCGCCTCGGATTCGCCCCGAAGGAAGAAACTGCTCGAGCAGCTCGGTATCCCTTTCCTCTGCCTTCCCAGCGGTCTCGACGAAAGTCGGGTCATGGGCTCAGGCCTTAAATCACCCTCGAGCCTTGCAAAGGAAAAGGCTAAAGCGGTGCGGGGGAAAATAGGGGATGGCTGGATCCTCGGTGCTGATACTATCGTGGTCCTCGGCGGGGTCTGCCTGGGAAAGCCGCACGACCGGGAGGAAGCCCGATCCATGCTCCAGCGCCTGAGAGGAAAGGTTCACCGCGTGGTCACCGGTTTTTGCCTCATTAATCCTTCCGGTGATCTGGCCCATTCGCAAGATGTTACCACGGTAGTGAAAATGAAATCCGTGACGGATGATGAAATCGAAGGCTACATAGCCACGGGAGAGCCTTTCGGCAAGGCCGGGAGTTATGCCATACAGGGCATCGGCGCCTTTATGGTGGAGGCCATATTCGGTTCATACACAAATGTAGTAGGGCTGCCTCTCTGTCCACTGGTAGAGGCCCTACTTTCAACCGGAGCCCTCAAGCGGTTTCCGACCTCCTCCGCCACCACTTCTAATCCATCCTCTGTCTGAATATCTCCGAAAAAATGATCCCTGCCGCCACCGACACGTTCAATGAATTCACCGAGCCTCTGGACGGTACGCTCACCAGGTGATCGCATCTGGCCCTTACCGAGCGGCTCAGGCCTCTGTCCTCACTCCCCACCACAATAACGAGGTCCCTTTTCCAGTCAAAGCCGTAAATGGTCTCATGGGCTTCTTCTGCGGCCCCGATTATCCAGAGACCCTGCTTTTTCAAGATTTCCAGTGTCCGGGCCAGGTTTACCACCCTTGCCACAGGCAGGTGGGCATAACCCCCGGAAGAAATTTTCCTGACCCGCACACTCAGGCCGGCAGAGCGGTCCTTTGGAAGCACAAGGCCATGGGCGCCGAAAAAGGCTGCCGTCCTCATCAACGCGCCGAGATTCCCTTCATCAGTGATATGATCAGCGGCCACAATCAGTCCATAACCTTGTTCAGCCGACCAGATCTCGAGGATATGCTCAATGCTCGTATATGGAAACTGATCGGCCAGCAGAGCTATCCCCTGATGATTGATACCGGGGAAGAACCTTTCGAACTCATCCTTTTTTTTGAACAGAACGGGAATGCGTTTCGCTTCTGCTTCCCTGAGGAGTGCTTGAATTCTCCCTCCTTTCCTCCCCCGCATTATCCAGATGGCATGGATCTTAACATTTCCAGCCCGGAGGGCCTCGTGGACTGGATGAAATCCCGGTATAAGTCGAGCAACTTTTCCATCGGGCTTCCCGATATGCTATCCCTCCTCCTGGATATCAAACAGCTCTTTTATCTTTGGCAGCATCCGGGATTTCCTGCACCTCCCGGAAACAATTACGGCTTCAACTTCTGCCACCGCCTTTTCAAGATCATCATTGACAATCAGGTAATCGTAGTTCAAGCACTCCTTGAGCTCATCCCCTGCCTTCTTCATCCTTGACTCGATGACTTCATCATCATCGGTGCCTCGTTCCCTGAGACGGTCTTTCAAGGTATCGAGGGAAGGAGGAAGGAGATAGATCAGCGTAGATGCATCCCTGAAATGCATTTTGATGTTCATGGCACCCTGGCTGTCCACATCCATGAGCACATCAACCCCACTGGCCATCATATTTTCCAAGGTGGCAAGGGATGTCCCGTACAGATCGCCGTAAACCTCCGCCCATTCCACAAAGGCCCCCTGCTCAATCAGTTTTTCAAAACCCTCCCTGTCAACGAAATGATAGTCCACCCCGTCCACTTCTTCGCCCCTGGGTCTCCTGCTGGTATGTGAGATAGAATATCCCAGGTCCGGCATCTTTTTCCTAAGCCTTTTGATGATAGTGGACTTACCGGCACCCGAAGGCCCGGAGACCACATAAATCTGTCCTGTCATGACTATTTTTCGAGATCCTCTTTGGTGAGGGTGCACTCAGGGCTGAATCTCTGAGCAATGGTTTCAGCCTGGATGGCCGACAGAATGACGTGATTGCTGTCCGTAATTATCACAGAGCGGGTTTTCCTTCCCTGGGTCGCATCTATAAGCCTCTTGTCCGCCCGTGCTTCATCGCGGAGCCGCCTGATGGGTGCTGCATTGGGCGAAACAATGGCGAGGACTCTCCTGGAAACCACTGAATTGCCGAAGCCAATGTTGATAAGCTTGGGACTCATAGACTCACTCCTTTCATTCTATATTCTGGACTTGTTCCCTCAATTTTTCAAGCTCGGCTTTCATTTCCACCACAATTCCAGAAATGTACGAATCCGAGGATTTGGCGCTGAGGGTGTTCACCTCACGGTTGATTTCCTGAATCAGGAAATCCAGCCGTCGTCCAACGGCCTGGGCCCCGGAAAGATACACCCTGAACTGATTCAGATGGCTCCTGATCCTTACAATCTCTTCCGTGATATTGGATCTCTCTGCAAAAAAGGCCACCTCTTGCGCAAGGCGCCCTTCATCCACCATCACCTCCTTCACCATCTGCTCTATACCCTTCTGGAGTCTCTGCCGGTACTCCGCAACCAGTTGAGGCGCTCGTTCATGAATCTGAGACAGATATTGTTCAAGTCTTGCAAGTCTTTTCTGAAAATCGGCTTCAATGGCCTTCCCCTCTCTTGTCCTCATCTCATCAAGGGAATCAAGTGCCTGTCCGAGGGCTTTGAGCAGCCCAGGCCTCACCTCCTCCAGTTCAACTTTCTGCGGCTTTGCAACAATCACATCCTCCATCTGGCAAAGCACCTCCGAGCTTACCCTCCCCTGGAGCCCGAACTCCTCGGCCAGTTGATCGAAAATCCGCAAATATGATCTCACCAGGGGCAGATTAAGCTCAAGGTCATGGGGCAATTCCTCTCTCGTGTTGTCTACTTGGACAGACACTTCCACACGGCCTCTCTTCACCCTCGAAGCCACCGCGGATTTTAATTCCTGCTCAAGGGCCTGATAATTCCTCGGGATCCTCAAAACAATATCCCGATAACGATTGTTAAGAGACCTGAGTTCCGCAACAAACAGTCGATCTTCCTCCTGATACTCACCCCTGCCATATGCTGTCATGCTTTTTATCAAGACGCCTCATCTCCTTTAGTTGATTCATATATTTGCCTCTGATCTCATTGAAGATCCTGATGGTTTCCGGCTCCGCATAGTCAGGATACGTCCAGGGGAGAGCCCTGTAACTGCCTTTCCTGTATATAAGTGTCAAATCAGCATAAATTCCCCGGGACAGATAAACCCGATGAACATAATTTTTTCCCGTAGCCAGGATCAGACGTTCCGCGCACAAATAACCCGGATCAATATTCACCCTTCTTTTCCCATCATGAAGATACCCTCTCTCCACGCCATTTGTCTTCAGCTTCACCTCCACAAGGTGATCAGCGGGGATTAAATCCCGCAAAGAAACGAAGCGTCGGTAAAGGGGCCAACCCATTTCACGGGCATAGTATCTGGTGCGGTCGAAGAGGAGTTCATGGCTGACGGTATCAATAGGGCCGAACATCGAGCTGAGGGATTGGATCGCCTTATGGAGGATCGCCTTCTCAGGAGAAAACAGGCTGGCGATCAACTTGACTGGATCCGGTTCTCTCGGAAGGCTCATAAGGCTGGCCTATTTCTGATCCACGAATTGCCGGGGGGATCTGAGTAACTACCGGCTAAGTTTCAATGCTCCAGTTCCAAAGGCCACTCATCAATCACCTTTTTTAAATCCTCGGCCCTTACCGTGGAGGTCCCCACTTCACCCACCACGATGCCGGCGGCAAAATTGGAAAGTATGGCGGCTGATTTCAAGTCCAAGCCGGAAGCAAGCGCCAGTGAAAATGTCCCTATCACAGTGTCCCCGGCCCCTGTCACATCAAAAACCTTTTTGGCAACGGTCGGTATTGAGGTGACCTTCCCGCCCTTCTCAAAAAGGGTCATGCCATCCTTGCCTCTTGTGATCAAAACCGATCTGCAATTCAAGCGCTCCAGCATCTGGATGCCCGCCCTCTGGAGGGTTTCATCATCCTTAATCGGAAAACCGCAAAACTTGCCCGCCTCATGGTGGTTCGGTGTAATGACCTCCACACCGGTGTAGAATTCAAAGTTATCGCTCTTAGGGTCCACTGCGATATTGACCGATGATTCCCGAGTCAATCCACGCAATCCCTTCATCAGAGGTGCAGAGATAACACCCTTGCCGTAATCTGCCACAACGACTACATCAAGAGACTTCAGGTTATCGCTTATGAAATCAAGGAGTCTCTGGATGCTCCGGGGCCGGATCTGTCTCACGCTCTCCCGATCAACCCGCACCACTTGCTGGCTATGGGCCACGATCCGAGTCTTGATGCTGGTAGGGCGGCCCTTTTCCACCACTATGCCGTCGGTAGCCAAACCCATGTGACTCAGTTTGCTCAGGATTTCCTGGCCTGGCGCATCCTCGCCAACAACCCCGCAAAGAAGGCTCTTGCCGCCTAACGCTACAATATTACTCAGCACATTGGCCGCCCCTCCAAGCATTTTAGTCTCTTGGTTGACCTCTACAACAGGCACAGGGGCCTCAGGCGATATCCTTGAAACGCTGCCCCATATGTACTCATCCATGATAATATCGCCGATAACCAGGACGCGGGCTTTGGGAAATTTATCAATATGAGCCTTCAGGGCCTCCTTCTCCGTTCGTGTCATGGCTTAATTTACCTGCTCCGTGGTGAACTGGAAGTATATGTAGCTAACTTTTATATTGAAGTTTTTATATCACCGCCACCATACCTTGTCCACCCTGATCAGCATCCGGTAAATGAACTTCGGCCCATCTTGCAGAAGAGCCAAGTTCCTTAGGTTGAATAAACCTACTCAAAAAGTATAAATTTTTAGTTGATAACCACAGAAGAATGTCATATATTGCCACCGGTCTTGATAAACCGAGCTCTTCCCAAAAAGGAAATCCGCGCCCTTGATGGCCAGAACCTCGAAGCCCATGGCTGATGATGTTCATTGAATGAGTGACCCAGATATGGCATGTGGATCTCGGAGAGCTTTCTGAAAAAGAACCGCTCCAAGTTCGGCCAGATGGCGCATTGCGTTCTTGTGGGTGCCGGAGGAACCGTGGTGCTCCTCCTTTTCCTGTTGACTTTCCTTCATCCCTGCGAGGTGATAAATTTTGTACCCTGGATCTTAGGCTTCAATTCGGCGCTTGCCGGATACATGCTGTTTAATCGGCCAGGGGAACCCATAGGACACAAGCATCGAACATCCATTGCCATAGGCATGATTCATATACTTATCAGTTATCTTGTTCTGACATCCCTTTTCCTTCATCTGATTGGGGAGCAGGTGTTCAACAAATGGGATCTCCTGTATTTTCTCTTCATTGGTGCGGCCTGCAGCGAATTGGGAGCGATGCTGGCCATCAAGTATCTCAAACTGTCGTAAATGGGGATGAAGGCTCTTCCTTGAGCCAGATAATAAATCATTACGGTAAGGAGGAAGAAATGAGGAAGCTATTGCCTTTGTTCTCTCTGTTAATAACTTTCCTATTTGCTTTATCTACAGGCCTTCCCGGTTATGCTCATGCGGCATCGAAATTGTCTGCCAGCCAATATAAGGCCGGCGATACGGTGACCATAGAGGGGAGTATAGAACCGGGAAAAGATCTATTCATTGCTGTCGCCGCGCAAACAACATTTGCGCCGAAGGATACCAGCGGGGTCCATGAGACAAAAAGATTAAAGAAAGATGGCAAAAAAGCGGGTTTCAATAAAGACACGCGCATACCTGCGCTCTTTTACCTCCTGACGACCAATGCTGATAAGTTCGGCAAAACAGCCAAGAAAAAATTCGGCGGGCCTTCATTTTTGGGAGGCATTTACAGCACCACCATGTTCAAGCTCTCCGATTATGATGCCATCGACCCTGGGGCCAAAATGATGCTGGGCCCCATCAAAAGCAAGGATCAGTGGAATTTTTTCAAATACGCACATGAAAAGAAATTCGGCATCAATACCATCACCAAAGAGGGCTCCAAAAGGGGCAAAATCGTCATCTTTGCCAGGAGCATACTGCAGGATTACGCCAAAACCGGGAACTACTGGGACAAAGGGACCTCCATTCAACTGGACAAGGCCTCAGGCAAATTCAAGGCCTCCTTCAAGACTTACCGCCATACCCCTCCCAACACTAAATTCGACGTGTTCGTCAACGGTGCCAAGATCGGAACTTACACGGTCAAGGGAAAAGGCTTCTGGCTTTCAAAAGGATTTCGCTATATGAACCCCCTCTGGATCATCATAGGCGCCATTATTGTGGGGGCATATTTTTCCATGATCGGCGCTGCGGGAGGGATGCTCATGGCCGCCTTTCAGGTCATGGTGGTTAACACCATGGGCCCTATTGGCATAAATGCCGCCAACGTCCTTCGCCCGTCAAATATGGCGCTGACCCTGTTTTCTCCCTTAGGTTCCTTTTACCGCTACGCCGTGGTGGAAAGGCGCGTGGCATGGCCGGTGGGGATCTCATTTGGGGTGGGCATCTTCATCGGTTCCATATGGTTGGGCAAATATGCCACCCAGTATTTGCCTCTCAAGACCTACAAGGAATGGCTGGCCGTGCTGGTCGTCCTTATGGGCATAAGGACGCTTTACGAACTGACACCCAAGGTGATGGAAAAGCGGAAAAATATCAAGGCAATGGTAAAGAAATTCAACGAAGAGGTCGCCAGGGCCAAGGCGGAAGGTCGTTCTGCCGAGATGGGCCGGATCGAGCCGGTTAAAACCGGGATCACGGACTACAGATTCAAATTCTGGGGAGAGGATTTCAAGATCAATCCCCTTCTTTTCGGCCTCCTTGGTTTGGGCATTGGAATTGTATCGAGATCCTTCGGTATCGGTGGCGGGTTCCTCCTGGTACCCGCCATGACAACCCTGGGAGCCCTGCCTATGTATGTGGCAGTCCCCATATCCCTTATCGGCACATGCTTCAGCAGTATCGGCTCCTTCCTGGGATACCTGATCAATGGTTACTTGCCGGATCTGTGGCTCGCCATCGGCATCATCATTGGCGGCTTCGTGGGGGGAATGCTGGGAAGCCGCCTGCAAAAGGTATTCAGCGAAAAGACCCTGAAATGGATCCTGGCAATTACCTTGTTCTTCCTTTTCTTCAGGTTCTTCAAGCTTGAAATTTGGATATAGTCGTTAACCTGCCAAAAAGGGAAGGAGGCCACACCTCCTTCCCTTTTCTCTAATGCGATTCCCGTTTTCAGAATTTTGGTAATAGCCAACCCTTGAGGGTGAAACCGGTCTTGGCAGGTGTATGATCAAGGGTTATTTTGCAGTTTCGTGGTCGGGGATGGAAGAGGTCTTGGACAGCTTATGGCAGATGATAGTGGAAGGAGTCCACCTGCTGATAAGATTCTTTGATTTCCTCTTCGGGCCCTTCAATTCCCTGGGGCCTGGCGCCGCCATATTCGCCATCGCCTTCGTATCCGTGGTTACAGCCAAATGCCTAACCAGAATATGCAAGACCAAACGATACCTGGAACTCAAAAAGGAATTCCAATACTGGTATAACCTCCGCCAGGAGGCCCTTCAATGCAAAGATCCTGAAAAAGCCAAAGCCTTGGCCAAAAATATTGACCAGGCAGAACTAAACAGGGTCTATTACGATTACTTTTTCGAGGGGGTCATGATAGGCCTCGTGGCAAGGGTGCTCCCAATCTTGACCTTTATGGGCTACGTCAATGAGACCTACAAGCAGGAAAACTTGCGGAGACTCTTCGGCAGGGATTTCATCTTTCGGTTAAAAGGCCTCGCTGGGGAAGCCATCCCTGTGGGCGCCGTGTTCTGGTTTGTCATCTCTATCCTTATCATTTACTCTGGCTGGGCAATCACTGCAAAGATCTACTCACGCCACAGGGGTGGTTCATAAACTTGTCTAACTGTTTTTCATAATATCCCCTGTTTTTCTTGACAAGGGCGAGGGCCTCCCGGATGGTCTTTACGGCTTCTTCTTCATATCCATTCACAAAATAGGCCTCCGCCAAGGTATCGAGTATGTAGGGGGCACGTTCCAATGAAGCCGCCCTCTTTGCAAGCTCCAGTCCCCTGGAATTGTCTCTCAGGCCCTTGTCAGGGGATGTAACCAGAATCCATGCCAGATTGTTCAGCGCCACGGGCTGATTCGGGTCCAGTTGCAAAATCCTTTCATAGGTTTCCACGGCCTTGGCATGCCTCTTGGTATTATGGTAAACCATTGCCAGATTCTGGAGCAGAACAAGATTTTTCGGCTCCTGAATGAGTCTTTCTTTGATTATAGTCTCGGCAAGGCGGTAATCCAGCCTGTCTTTCACCGGCCCGAAATTTAAAACATATCCCAAACTTACCAAGCAAAACAGATAGATAGAAAATGAAATGACAAGAAAGCGGGTGTGTCGCTTCACGAGATCCGGGTCTTCCACGGTCTGCCAAAGCGTATCCACCCTCTCTCTGATACTGAAATGATGCCAACTCGGCAGGTCCCTGCTACGGCCGCTGTAGTAGGCGATCTTCTCAAGAGAAGCAACGGTATGTTTAGGCGTCCCCATGATAACAGCCGAGTAAAGGTCGGCTTGACGCTCAAAATGCCGAATGAAAAACCCCATGATATATCTGAAATACACCAGCAGGCACACCAGCATGGGGAAGGAGAGGGCGAGATAGAAAAGATTGGCGGAGCGCGGATCACCGCCCGCAACTATACCGCCGAAAAAGGGATGCATGGACAGGGCCACGAAAAAGAAATCAAACAGGCCGAAAGACAGGAGCATGAATCCGATAAAAAACAGCATATAAAAAAGGGGATGACGATACTTAGCATGGCCCATTTCATGAGCAAGAACCGCTTTCAGTTCTTCAGCAGAAAGGATTTCGAGCAGGGAATCGGTGATGAGGATGTAGCGATACCTTGGAATAAGTCCCATGATTCCTGCGGTCATCATTTTTCCCTCAAACATGGGCCAACTTAGAATACCACGGCACTTGAATCCCGAGTGTCTGAGAAAGGCCTCCAGTTGTTCCACCTTATTTGAGGGTTCGAAAGGCTTGCATCCCCACCAGGGCCTGATAATTACAGGCATGAAGGTCATCAACAGCGTGAGGAAGGCGGCGAAAAAGAGGAGCTGTCCCGTAACGGTATTAAGGATCTCCCTTGAAGCAAAAAAAGGAAGGAGGTCCATAATATCGTAGAGGAGGGTGAGGAACAGCCAAGGGAAAAGTATCGGGAGATTGAGCCTGAGATTCGACAGAATGAATGACCTGCGGGTAATTCCCGGCCCGAATATGGACTCATAGCTCGGATAGCTGAAATACCATATAGTTAAGAGGTACGAGAAAAACAGCGTCAAGGCACCGATCCCCTGAAGCAGGAAGGATGACCTGACGAAGTGAATTGACAGGAGCCAGTATTTGATGTTGCAAAGATACACGGCAAGGGCGAACAGGAAAATGGCGAGAATCGACACCCGGGCAACCAGTCGATGGTACCGGGCCGACAATCCCCCTCCCACAAGAGCGGCTGAATGGGAGAGGCGTTCAAGGGAGCGAAATTCCCAGCGGCAATATATGGAGAATCCAGCCCATGAAAGAAAAAGCAGGGCAACACATGTAAGGAGCGGGATTTCCGGGCTCTGCGGCGGGTAGTTAATACTGAAGATGAGGAGGACGACAATAAAGTAGATAACGTTATTGAACAGCATGGGGAAAGGAGGCGATCTGTTTATTATTGACTGGCATTATCTTTGAGAAACTCCATTTTCTCGTTACCGGGTGAGAGCGAAGGATCTGATTGCAAAGTAATGGTAACTCCGTATCTCTCTTCCAGCTCAGCCAGCTCCCTGCGCTTCCTATTCAAAAGGTAAGCCGCCACCTCCGGCGGAAGGAGGCCGTTTATCTGGCTTACATCTCCCTTGGCAAGTCGCATCCAGATTCGCCTCAGGAAAGACACGGAAGCGGACTCGACCGACATGATAATCCCCCTCCCGTTGCAATGTCTGCAAATCTGGTAGCTCTTTGATTCTATGGAGGGCCTCAACCTCTGTCTGGAGAGTTCCAGAAGCCCGAATTTGGATATATGCGAAGTGCTGATCTTGGCCCTGTCACGTTTCAGTTCGCTACGCAGCGCCTTTTCCACTTCCCTGTTGTGTTTCCGATCCTTCATATCAATAAAATCAATTACCACCAGTCCCCCGATATCTCTCAGTCTCAACTGCCTCGCAATCTCCTTTGCAGCCTCCAGATTGGTCCTGAACGCCATGGACTCAACATCCCTGTCAATCATACTCCTCCCCGAGTTGACATCAATGGAGATCAGGGCTTCCGTGGTATCGATGACAATATAACCACCAGATTTTAGAGAGACCCTGTTCTTGTATATGCTCTCGATCTGTCGCTCAATCTCAAACTCATCAAAAATCGGCCGCTTCTCCCTGTAAAGTTTCACCCGTCTCTGGTCCCTGGGAGATATTATTTTCATATATCTTTTTATCTCGTTGAAGGTCTCCCGGTCATCCACAAGTATCTCCGATACCTCACTGGTGTAATAGTCCCGCAAAGTCCGGAGGCACAGGTCCTGTTCCTTATGAACAAGGGAGAGGGGCGGGGCCTTTTTGGCGCCTTTCTTGATATTCTTCCACATTCTCAAAAGCCTGTTGAGATCCCGTGAGAGGCTCGTCTTGTTCTGGCCCTCAGCCATGGTCCTGACAATATATCCCACACCTTCAGGGAGTTTCAGCCTCTCCATGATCGCCTTCAGCCGCTTTCTTTCCTCCTCGTCCTGAATCTTTCTGGATATGCCGTTTGTGGTTCGCCCCGGTGTCAATACCAGATACCTGGCGGCAAGGGAAAGGTAAGTGGTCAAATGGGCCCCTTTGCGGCCTGGCATCTCCTTTGTAACCTGGACTAGGAGTTCCTGGCCTTTTTTAAGCACTTTCTCAATCGGAGGGACCTTACCTTCTGCCGGAACTTTCGCACCTTCTCTATAATATTCCGGGTGGATCTCGTCTCCA
The DNA here is from genome assembly GCA_029933075.1 of Deltaproteobacteria bacterium. Lineage (GTDB taxonomy): Bacteria > Desulfobacterota > DSM-4660 > Desulfatiglandales > Desulfatiglandaceae > JAOZOW01. Next base: position 11,556 of record JAOZOW010000009.1, read on the forward strand.
GGAAGAAAGCCGTTCTTGTCCGCCCCGAAATTGACAAAACAGGCCTGTAAGCTTGGCTCGATGCGCTCCACAACACCTTTGTATATATTCCCTATTTTCTGCTCAGCCGTGGCGATCTCAATATGAAACCCGTCCAGGAGGCCATCTTTAATCAAAGCCACCCTGTATTCCTCCGCTTCCACGGCGTTAATAAGCATTTTTGTGGCCATCTATACCTCTGTTAACTGTTCCCCTGCCCGTGGGGGTTTTCCGGTTCGACATTGCCGGGGTCCGGGCGCGGTTCTTCCTTTGTTGCAATGGGGCGCACTGACAGCATAGCGCAGACAGGGGGCTTTAATCATGAAATCTTCCCCCATGCCGTTTGAAATGCTGGTGGGCCTGATACATGAATGTCCTTATGGCAGCCTCCCTTCCCGGCTGCGTGCTTGAGTCGTAAGGCGTATCCAGATAGGGAATTCTCAACCTGTTCATAAGAGGTCTGATAATGGCACTGGTAGTCGTACTGGGCATGCAGGTAAACGGGTAGACATTTACCACACCATTAAACCGCTCCCGTGCGTACTGGACGATACCGGCTATGCTCAAACAGGCCTCTGTGCCCACATCAAAATTAAAGAGGTCCTCCTCGTGGAGAATCTTTTCAAGATGACCGACCTTGTGGTCCTCGGCTAAATCAATCAGTGCACGCACACGTCGGTATACCTGTTTCTGCCTATACTCCTGGTAAAGGAGTTCGCCACCGTAGCTTAGGATTGATCTCAGATGCTTCCTCAGCGAGTTGAGTCTCAGGCTCTTCAGGCCGAGGCGAAGGGCGATCTTGGCTTCCCGCAATCTGTCATAGCTCGTGTAGTTGACCCACTCTGCAATGGACGCATTCACTACCTCAGCCCCGTACCTCTCCAGAACCCTGATAACATCCTGGTTGGCGTGCACATGGGTCCGGAGGTAGATCTCGCCCACTATACCGATAAGCGGTTTTCGCGGGATGGCGGGATCGATAATGTCCTTCCCCTCCTCAATCAGTTCCTCCAGTTTGTCAAGGATCCGGTCAAATTCTTTCTTGGCGCCACAAGTCTCAAAGGCTTCCTCCATGACCCGCATGGATCTTTCGATGAACTCATCGGCCATGCCCGGTTCTCTTTCATACGGCCTGATTCTCCAAAGCAACCTATCAAGGATGTCGGCGACTACTACGGAGAGATAGCTGGCCTTTCTGATGTCCCTGACTTTTTCCTCTTCGATGATGCCCCTTAGGGAGTACCCGTCCTTAGTGGTGAGAGACCCGATTTTCAGCCTGCTCAAATCAGGCAAAGTATCAAGGACAATCCGCTGAAATTTGTTGTACATGCCGAAGCGGCAGGGCCCATCGGCCTCCGGCATAAAGTAGACATAGTCTTCCGCATTAAACGCATCCCCCAGCCGCTCTTTTTCCTTTTTCATGTGGTAAAGTATGTCTCCAGTGGTGATCTGGCAGGGATAGCACTCTTTGCCCGAGGTGTACTCCTGGCCAAGGCCCAGCCCCTTGTAAGTATCCATTACCTTTGCATGGATGCCGAAAGACCGGAAGGTGGCTGCAAGGAGATGTCCCCCGATCCGGTTCATTTGGGGGATGAGAAACGTCTTGTTCCTGAGGTTAAACCTCCCCACCTTCTCGGTAAGGGAAGAAAAGCTCACTATCTTGACAGGTTCCGGTCCCTTTGCCTTCTTGACTGCCCTCTGTTCGGTTGCCATAGTGAATTACTGCTCTCTTACTCCATCTCCATCAATTGCTTCTATGGGATCAGCCAGGGGCCCCTGATGCTCATCCGGCTACCCTCAGGTCCGCTCTCATTTGAGATCGCAATTTCTGCATGGAATTTTCCACAACGTTTTTGTAGGCCTCAAGCCTCGTCATCACGCCTGCAACAGCACTGTGCTCATCCAGCTCCAGGATGAGATACGGCTTGTCCCCCATAACATGCTTATAGAAATGCTCAATAAATGAGTCAGCGCCGCATCCGAAATTGGTCATATGAAGCCCAAAACAGGTGGGTCTCTCCCTCACATATTTCGCGGTCCTGAGGATCTGGGCGCCAAGCCCCCAGTACATGGAGGGAAAATCCGAAAGATCAACCGACGATACGTCGATGAAGTCCATTGGCAGGGCCGTCACTCCGATCTTGGCCAAATTTTGCCCGAGCCGGAGGTTTAGTCTCTCATCATACAAATTATAGGGCCGACCCGTAACGACTACCAGGGGGTCCTCCGGGGGATGTCCTTCCAAGATCCCTTGGCCTGTGCTGTGCACCTCCTGGATAAAACGCGCCTCTTGCTCAAGGGCATAGTAAAGGGCGTTTCTTATCCGGGACTTGCTGACTTTCAGTTTCTTGCGAATCTGGTCTGATATTTCAATGGCAAGGGTCTCGGGATCATATTTCAGATGAATCACCGGGTTCAGGATAGATGAACGGTCCAGGCCCAAGGCCATTCGGACCATGAAGGAATTGCTCTGAACCATTGGGCAGTAAAATCCGGTTTCAGAAGGTCGGGGAGTAGGCATATTTATTATGCTGGGAATGAAAAGATATCTCGTCTTTCCCACAAGCTCTTTCACATGCCCGTGCGAGACCTTCACCGGGTAGCATGTCTCTGCCACCATAGTCTCCACACCTGCCCGGGAGATGGCCGTATTTGTTGTCGGGGTCATTACCAGTCGAAATCCCAGTCGATCAAAGAAATGAGCCCAAAGCACCGCAGTCTGGTATCCGTAAAGCGCACGCTGCATTCCCACCGTAGGTCGACCGTCCACTTCCATAAGGGGCCCTTCCTTCAGCTCCTCATATACCCCTGCCATATGGGTCTCCCAGATCTTCTGCCTTAATGCAAAATAGTTCTCCTTCCGGACACCCCCCCTCCGGGTGACCTCATAGCGGCCGCACTCCCCCCCCCATACACTGCGACGTCCGTCGAAGTCATATATCTTGAGCTTGCACTGGTTATGGCACTTGGGGTCCGCCCGGCACACCTTTTCGGTATAGCTCATTCGGTCACGGATGGCGCTCTCCAGCCCCCTGAAACTGCTCTGTTCTCTATTCTCAAGTCTCATTTTTTCCTGGACGCTGATAGCCGCCCCGTAAGCCCCCAATACCTCCCTATGCTCGGGAACCAGGAGTCCCCTCCCCAAGATATTCTCAAAAGCGGCCACAACACCTTTGTTAAGGGAAGGACCGCCCAAAAACATTACCCTTTGGCCTATCCTACGTTTGCCAACCACCCGGTTGAGGTAGTTGTATGCAATTGCATAGCAGAGTCCGGCAATCAGGTCCGTCCTGTCCGCACCTTTCTGGTGATATGAGACAAGATCAGATTCCATGAATACAGTGCATCTTTCGGCAAGCTTGACAGGATTTTCCGAAGAAAGGGCAATTTCCTGAAACTCCCCCACAATATTAATGCCATACTTGTTAGCCAGTTCATGCAAAAAGCTTCCCGTCCCCGCCGCACAGACCTTGTTCATATCGAAATCCAGCGGATAGGCATTCGAAATGAAGATATATTTGGAGTCCTGCCCCCCTATCTCAAAAATAGTGTCCACCTCTGCGTCTATCTCTACAGCCCCTCTTGCATGCGCCGTTATCTCGTCAATAATCAAATCCACATTGAGGAAATCTCCCACCACGTTCCTGCCCGAACCGGTGGTTGCGGTGCCTACAATTTCAATGTGTTTACCGATCTCATCCCGAAGGTGGCGCAGAAGATTCTGGGTTACCTCAATGGGCTTTCCCTGCGTGGGCACATAGCACTTATGAATAATCTCTCTGTCTTCGGTCATGAGGGCATATTTGGTGGTGGTAGAACCTATGTCGATACCCAGATATGCCCGGACCTTCTTGGGGATCGGCCTTCTCTGGATCTCGTTGGACTCTGAAAAATGCGTCTGTTTCAATACCAGTCTGGGTGCGGTGGGAAGCGGTGTGCCCTGGCCCTCTCGGGTTGCTTCCTTGAGAAGTTTGAGGTCCACTCGGCCTTCAATCCCCGCATCAAGGGCCTGCAAAGCCACCCCGAGGGCGCCGACAGAGGTGCTGTGAGGCGGCACAACCAGCCCCGGAAAATAACTCTCAAAGGCCTTTACCTGGAGTCTGTTGAGGGACAGTCCTCCGATGAATACGATCGGTCTGTGCAGTTTGCGGTTTGACACGATGGTACTCATATAGTTTCTGGCATTCCCTACATGCAGGCCGTGGATGATATCCTCAAGCTTTTCTCCCTTGTTCTGGAGGTGGATCATATCCGATTTGGTGAACACCGTGCATCGGCAAGCCACATTGGAAGGCTTCTCGCTCCTGAGCCCGAGTTCTATAAAATCTTTAAGGATCTTGTCCGTGTGGTCCTGAGAAACATCCACATCAGCCGAATACATTGCTGTGGCGAGCCTCTGCGCCTGCTGATCAATAAAAGAGCCGGTCCCCGAGGCACAAGGGCCGTTGGTATTGAAATATTCCAGCTCCCATCCGCCATCATAGTGGTTGATCTGCAAAAGAGCGGTATCCTGCCCTCCCATGCTTATGATGGTCCTGACATCAGGGATAAGCTTGACCGCACCCAACACCTGGCTGATGGTCTCAAACTCATAAAAACAGCCAAGTTTCTCGCTGAGCTTCTTTCCATGGTTTCCGGTAAAGGAAATGGCACGGATATTTTTCTCGCCGAGCTTCTCATAGAGGTCCTCTATAAGATTCAGCACTTCATCCTCAACCTTTCCAAGGTGACGCCGGTAGGGCGACTCATAAACCATTTCTCCATTCTGATCGACCACCACACAGTTAAGGCTCACAGCGCCCGCATCAATTCCCACCTGAAGCTCACCTGAAGACTGCGGAACGACAATTTTATTCCCGGACATCTTTTTCATGGCTCCGATAGTAGATTTCACCGAAATGTTCCTGGCTTATAATATTGCCCTTCATCAAAAGCCCCTTTACGAGACGCTGGGCGTCCTCTATGGATATACCCAAAGCCTTCGCTATGTCAACAGAACGCAAGGGCCTTCGCCGGACCATATCCATGAGGGCATCTGCGACCCCGCCTTCTCCCTCCCTCTTTCCTGCGGGGGAGACATCCGCTATCACTTGTGCGCTCCGTCCAAAAAACGCCTTTATGCTATCCAGCCTGTCTCGGCTGACAGGCATTGCACGGGCGTCAGCCGGGGGACGCACCACGGTATTCAGCTGGATCCTGTCCGGCCTCAGTTGTTGTATCAATGTCCGCAGCCCTTCAAGCTCCCTTTCACTGTCATTTATTCCCGCCAACAGGACCACCTCCAGCCACAGCCGTCCTTCGTAGTCCTTCCTAAGTTTTCGGAGACCATCCACCACACGGGCAAGGTCAAGCCCATGTGCGGGCCTGTGGATCAACCTGAATGTTTCTTCTGATGCGCTTGACAGGGTCGGCATGATAATATCGGCATGCAGCACCTTTTGTCTCACTTCATCTTCCCAAAAAAGCGATCCGTTGGTCAGGAGCGCTATCCTGGTCTCCGTAATGGATTTGATCTGATCGATCACTTCACCTATCTCGGAGTGGAGTGTCGGCTCACCCGACCCTGCAAGGGTTACGGCATCAGGATCGCTCTTTCGGAGTACCCTCCTGAGTTCCTCCATAACCTCGTGGGTCTCCACATAGGGCTTCCTCACCAAAGTCTTATTCTTCGTGCTGCCCAACTGGCAATATAGACAGTTATAGGTGCACGTCTTTGGAGGTATGAGGTCTACTCCCAGCGACATTCCCAGCCGCCTTGAGGGCACTGGTCCAAAAATATAAGGCATTAAAATCCTTTACGCTCAGCCACTGATGGCCAAATTTTATTCATTCCGACCGGCAAAAGGCTTCCCCTCGCTCTGAGTTCAGCGGTTTGCCTTTCTTCTTCATTGCCAATCTAATGTGCTTCTCCCCAGTTTCTCCCCCTGTTAATGTCCACCTTTAGCGGGACTCTCAGAGGATAAACACCTTCCATCTCCTCCTTAACCAAAATCTCCAGCACCTCCAGCTCGGCTTCCGGCACCTCGAAAAGAAGCTCGTCGTGGACCTGAAGGAGCATCCTTGCGCCAAACCCTTCCTGGTTCAACCTTTTATGGATATTGATCATGGCCTTCTTTATCAGATCGGCAGCCGTTCCCTGAATCGGCGTATTAATAGCCATCCGTTCGGCCTCTGCCCGGACTCTCTGCTTTGCATGATTTATCCCCGGCAAATACCTCCTCCTATTGAAGAGCGTTGTTACATAGCCCTTTTGGCGGGCCATGGCGATCATCTGGTCCCGGTACCTCGCCACCCCCCGATACCTCTCATAATAGGCTTCGATATATTCCTTGGCTCTCTTCCTGTCGATGCCGAGCTCCTCGCTCAATTTCCCCGGACCCATCCCGTATATTATTCCAAAATTGATAGCCTTTGCGATCCTTCTTTGATCAGGACTAACGGCATCAGTGCGAGTGGCCAGTATTTCAGAGGCCGTGCGAGAATGAATATCCTCTCCCTTCTCGAATGCATCTAAAAAAGCTGGATCCTGGGAGTAGTGGGCAAATATCCTTAACTCCACCTGACTGTAATCCGCTGAGACAAGGTAGTGCCCATCTTCTGCCACAAAACCTTTCCGTATCTCTCTGCCATCCTCCCCGCGAATGGGAATATTCTGGAGGTTAGGATTGCTGCTGCTCAGGCGCCCCGTGGCGGTTACTGTTTGGTTGAAGGAGGTATGGATCCTGCCTGTAGCCGGATTGATCATCTTTACAAGGGCATCCAGGTAAGTGGATTTGAGCTTTGAGAGTGTCCGATAACGCAGCACCAGGCGGGGCATCTTGTGAGGGAAAGCACATAGTCGTTGCAACACTTTGACATCCGTCGAGTACTGTTTTGTCTTTATTGTCTTCCTCTGCACCGGCAGATGGAGCTTTTCAAAAAGAACTTCGCCTAATTGCTGCGGAGAGTTAATATTGAACTCCATGCCCGCCTCGTCGTAGATTTCTCTCTCGAGCTCCTTCATCTGTTTTGCAAACCGCTCCGAGATTTCTCTGAAAAACAGGGCATCTATCTTGATCCCCGCCCACTCCATATCCATCAGGACAGGGAGGAGTTTCATTTCCAAATCATAGAAAAGCGGTTCGTTCTTGTCCAAACGGAGACGCTCCCCAAGGACTCTCCGAAGTTTCAGGGTGACATCCGCATCTTCACATGAATACTCCTTGGCCTTTTCAACATGAACTTCCGTAAAGCTGATGCTGTTTTTCCCCTTGCCGGCGACCTCGGCAAATGAGATCATTTTGTGGTTGAGATAGTGCTGGGCCAGATAGTCCAGGCCATGTTGCCTGAGCCCCGGATTTATCACATATGAAGCCACCATGGTGTCGAAATGGATACCGCGGAGTGAAACTCCGTGACGCCTGAATACCAGGGCGTCATACTTGATGTTTTGCCCGATCTTACGAATGTTCTTATCTTCCAGCACTTCCCTCAGGAGCTCGAGACCCCTTTGTACGCCGAGCTGCTGCGGCGCGCCACGATACTGGTGGGCCAAAGGAAGATAATAGGCCTTATCTTCTTCGCAGCAGAATGAAATCCCCACGAGATCCGCCTTTAGCGGATCCCTGCTCGTTGTTTCAGTATCAATGGAAACCTCGCCCTTCTCTTTGATTTTCCCCATCAGAGAAACAAGCTGTTTTTCTGTGAGACAGAGCGAATACCCTTGTGAAGCGGATACATCCCTCGATGAAAACTGCTCCCACAGGGCCTTGAATTCCATCTCCCTGAAGATATCGGCAAGTTTTCGACCATCAGGCTCTCCTACTGCAAGATCCTCGGGGTCTTCTTCTATGGGGACGAAGCGATCAATGGTGACCAGCTTCTTGCTCAAGAGGGCCTTGTCCCTGGAAGACGCGAGGTTTTCCTTCAATTTTTTGCCCTTTACTTCCTCTGATCTTTGGAGGACGTTTTCAAGGGAGCCGAATTCTTTGACCAAATTTACCGCTGTCTTTTCTCCCACACCCGGCACGCCTGGGATATTGTCCGATGTATCACCGGAAAGGCCCATCACGTCAATAAATTTCCCTGGTTCCAAGCCGTAAGTATCCCTTATATCCGCATAATCTGTTACTCTGTCTTTCATGGTATCCCACATAAATGTACGTGGGGTGATCAGTTGTCTAAAATCTTTGTCCCCTGTCACCATGACCACCTGAAACCCTTTTTCCTCGCATACCCGAGCCAGAGTGCCAATTATGTCATCCGCCTCGTATCCTTCTTTTTCGATGGTCTTGATATTGAAACCATCCAGTATCGACTTTATAACCGGAATCTGGACAGCCATATCTTCAGGCATAGGGGGTCTGTTGGCCTTGTAGTCCTCATAAATTTTGTGCCTGAACGTGGGACCCTTGGCGTCAAAGACAATGGCAAGATATTTGGGGTCTTTTTCAGAAAGGAGCTTCAGGATCATCTTGGTGAACCCGAATGCCGCATTGGTGGGAAATCCCTTGGAATTAGACAGGTTCCTGATGGCATGGTACGCCCTATGAATATAGGAGCTGCCATCTACCAAATAAACTGTTTCCTCGGGTTCAGCCATAAGCCGATCATACTTTAAAAGCTCTGGAATCAAAAGAAAAGATGAGTGGCTGGCATTTTACTGGCGACCAGAGGAGGGGGGTATCAAAGCGCAATAACATAAAGCCCCATCCATGCCCGGGGTGTATATCTTTACCTACTTGGCATACTCCACTGCCCTGGTTTCCCTGATAACTGTCACCTTAATCTGGCCCGGATAGGTCAACTCTTTTTCTATTTTCTTTGCGATGTCCTTACACAGGAGGTAGGCCTGGTCATCACTAACGATCCTTCCTTCCACCATGATACGTATCTCACGTCCTGCCTGTATTGCGTAGGACTTACTGACCCCCCGGAAGGACATAGCAATCTTTTCCAGGTCCTCCAGCCGTTTCACATAGGATTCGAGCATCTCCTGGCGTGCGCCCGGCCTTGCCCCTGAGAGAGTATCAGCCGCCTGAACCAAAACGGCGAGCACGGATTCCGGCTCTATTTCCTCATGATGAGCGGCAATTGCATGGACCACCGCATTTGACTCCCCATACCTTTTTGCGAGGTCTCCCCCAATAAGTGCATGGGGGCCTTCCACTTCATGGTCCACGGCCTTACCCACATCATGAAGCAGCCCCGCACGCTTGGCCTGTTTGACATTCAGCCCCAGTTCCGCTGCCATGACACCGCAAAGGAATGCCACTTCCCGCGAGTGCTGCAAAACATTCTGTGCATAGCTGGACCTGTATTTCAATCGTCCGATCAACTTGATCAATTCCGGGTTAATTCCGTGGACACCCACATCGAATGTGGCCTGCTCCCCTGCCTCCTTAATGGAGGCTTCGATCTCTCTGCTGACCTTCGAGACAATCTCCTCAATCCTGGCGGGATGAATCCTGCCGTCATCGATCAATCTTTCAAGGGCGATCTTTGCCACTTCCCTTCTCACGGGGTTGAACCCGGACAAGATAACGGCCTCGGGCGTATCGTCAATGATCAGATCTATACCTGTGGCAGCTTCTATTGCACGGATATTTCTCCCTTCTCTGCCTATAATCCTCCCCTTCATCTCCTCATTGGGTAGCGTTACCACGGAAACGGTCCTCTCCGTTACATAATCGCCAGCATACCGTTTCACTGCGAGGGCGAGAATCTCTTGCGCCTTGCGGTCGGCCTGAGCCCTGGCTTCGTTTTCGATTCGCCTTATCATCTTTGCCGCATCATGCTTTGCCTCGGATTCCATGGAGCTGATAAGAAGCTGTTTTGCCTCTCCGCTGGATATGCCGGCCAGCTTCTCAAGCTGTCTTCTCTGCGCCTCTACCAGCCGGTCCAGCTCACCCTCTTTCTCTTTCAGTTCCCTATAGGTCTGGTCGATGCCCCTTTCTTTTTCTGAAATCCTGTTTTCCCTTTTCTCAAGCTGCTCGATTTTCCGGTCTAAGTTCTCCTCTTTGTGATAAAGACGCTTTTCCTGAATGAGGAGTTGCTCCTTTTTCTCCCTTGTCTCCCTTTCAAACTCCACCTTCATCTGGTAAAGAGAGTCTTTAGCCTGAAGGGCAGCTTCCTTTTTTATACTCCGGGCCTCTTTCTGCGCCTCCTCCAGAATTTTTTTCGAGTATTTTTCTATGGAATCCACCCTGCTCTCAACAATCTTCTTGCGGGCAACAAAGCCGAGCGGTATCCCCACAAGGATCCCCAGCAGGATGATTCCGATGGCATATACAGTCATCATGATATGTTACGCTCCCGGTCCTTAAGGACCTCTTAATGCCTGAGCGGCCTAATCAATAAATATACCAAGCTCATAATTTAGTTTGGATAAAAGGAAATCTTGAGGAGGGCCGATGATAAATCGGGATTAAACGGGATAGGTCAAGTCCCTGGCAGGCAATATTCGTTATTCTATTATTTCATGCCCTTATGAATTTGACGTTTCACCCACATCGCTGATATTTCGTTGACCCAACGGTATATTTATCACCCCTGGTGTCGTCAGCCCTCATCATATTTGGCACACCATCGCCTCTGTTCCCATCCCCCACCAAGGGCAGCAAAACATTCCCATGGTTTCACGACTCCGCCTCACGCGTCTATCCATTAGAACCCAAAGGTGTGGAATGGAATGCGGTCCCAGCTTCTGATACTCGCATGCCGCAACCTTCCTACTGCACGATATCATCCAGCCTCGAATTGAGAACCCGGGCCCGGTTCTCAATATCCATCCGCAGATTATCGCACGCTTTTCTCATCTGGAAATAGTCGCTCGCGATATCAAAAGCGACCAATATGGCCCTTTTCCTATCAGAAAGCCCGTCTGTCTTTTCTGTAACCTCCCTGAATTTTTCATTGACAAATTGAGCAATGGACTGAACTTCCTCTTCCTCTTCATCAGTCCTGATGAGGTATTCATGATCAAGAATTTTTATTCTGATCGTCTTCCCCAACAGTGCCCCCGCCTTTGTTTAGACCCCAATTTGTTCAATCCGCTCCAACAATGCCACAATCCTCCGCTTGGCATCATCCCTGGCGGTCTTCAGGGCCTCCAATTGACCTGTCAAGTCGCTCAGTCTCTCATCTTGGATCCTAACTTTCTCAGCCAGGGCCTCCTTCTCATTCTTCAGCAGGGTGACCATCTCAATGAGTTTTTCGATCTTCCCCTCAAGCACCCGAAATTGATCGATCTCGCTTCCGGTTTCCATCCCACTCCATTCTCCACTTTTTCGTATCCGATTGTCCGTTAGGTTCAAACAATAGTGTAACCCTTTAACTTAATAGGAATTTCCATCATAAAATCAAGTATTAATATTCTATCTCCCTGACTCTTAAACGTCAATAAAAAAGGCAAGCCCCTTAGGCGCTTGCCTTTTCGTACCCCCTTGCAGTGTTTTCAACCCGGGCGCTACATGGCCTTTTCAGCTACCTTAATTCTCGCAATCGCCCTTTTCATGGCAGCCTCGGCCCGGGCAAAATCAATCTCTTCTTCTGTGCCCCTTTCCTTCGACAATCGTTCTCTTGCCCTTTCAAGGGCACTCTGGGCCCTTTTTACATCAATTTCTGCGGCTTTTTCAGCAGCATCCACCAATATCGACACCTTGTCATCGGACACTTCGGCAAATCCCGTGCTCACAGCCATGATCTCTTTTGTGCCTCCTGCATCATAGCGGAGCTCCCCGGGTACAATACCTGAGAGAAAATGGATATGTCCGGGCAACACGCCGAATTCACCCTCAGTGCCCGGCGCTACCACAGAATCTACTTCCTGGCTCACAAGGACCTTCTCTGGTGTGACTACTTCCAAAAAGAGCTTTCCCATGGATTCTTCCCTTCAACTATCATGCGGCCTCAGCAGCCATCCTCTCGGCCTGTTCAACCGCCTCATCAATCCCTCCGACCATATAGAAGGCTCTCTCAGGCAGGTCGTCATGCTTGCCCTCTATGATCTCTTTGAATCCCCTGACTGTCTCGGCCACCGGCACATACTTTCCTTTCCTACCGGTAAACGCTTCCGCCACATGGAACGGCTGGGAGAGGAACCTCTGGATCCTGCGGGCCCTTGCCACTACGAGCTTGTCTTCGTCAGACAGCTCATCCATCCCGAGAATGGCAATGATGTCCTGGAGGTCCTTATATTTCTGGAGTATCTGTTGGGTCTGCCTGGCTACATAGTAATGCTCTTCCCCGAGGACGTTGGGGTCAAGGATCCTCGATGTAGAGTCCAGGGGATCCACCGCCGGATAGATACCCAGTTCGGCAATGGGCCGTGAGAGAACCACGGTCCCGTCAAGATGGGCAAAGGTGGTTGCGGGCGCAGGGTCTGTGAGATCGTCTGCAGGCACGTACACACATTGCACGGAAGTGATTGATCCTTTCGTGGTGGAAGTGATACGTTCCTGAAGCTCACCAAGGTCCGTCCCCAAGGTAGGCTGATACCCCACCGCTGAGGGCATGCGTCCCAGAAGTGCCGATACCTCGGAGCCTGCCTGCGTAAAGCGAAAAATATTGTCGATGAAGAGCAGCACATCCTGCCCCTTCACATCACGATAATATTCCGCTGCTGTCAGGGCCGACAGCGCAACCCTTGCCCTTGCACCGGGAGGCTCGGTCATCTGCCCGTAGATCAAAGCGGCCTTGGGAAGAACCCCGGATTCCTTCATCTCCAGATACAGGTCATTTCCTTCCCTCGTCCTCTCGCCTACCCCGGCAAAAACGCTGATTCCGCCATGCTCCATAGCGATATTGTGGATCATTTCCATCATCACCACGGTTTTCCCTACTCCAGCGCCCCCGAACATGCCCATTTTGCCGCCCCGAGGGAAAGGCACCAGAAGGTCTATAACCTTTACGCCGGTCTCAAGTACATTGACCGAGGTGTCCTGGTCCTCGAACTTGGGGGCATGCCGATGGATCGGGAGAAACTCCGTGGCATTGACCGGGCCCAGCCCATCCACGGGTCTGCCCACCACGTTCAGCACACGGCCTAAGGTAGGCTCGCCTGCGGGCATCATGATTGGATTCCCCGTGTTCTTCGCCTTCATCCCGCGAACCAGGCCGTCCGTGGTATCCATTGCGATACACCTCACCACATTGTCACCCAAGTGCTGAGCCACCTCTACCACAAGATTGTCCTCTGTGTCGTCTATGGCCGGATTCGTAATTGTAAGCGCCGTATAGATGGCGGGAAGCTCTCCCTCCTCAAATTCGACGTCCACGACGGGACCCATAACCTGAATTACTTTGCCCTCATTCATGATTCAATTAAGACCTCCTTCTATTTCGGGAACGTTTAGCCCTTCCGAATGGCCTCCGCACCGCCTACAATATCCATCAATTCCGCGGTAATGGCTGCCTGTCGCGCCTTGTTGTAAACAAGTGTCAGATTTTCGATCATCTCGGTGCAATTCTTAGTCGCATTGTCCATAGCGGTCATCCTTGCAGCATGTTCGCTTACCTCATTCTGCAAAAAAGCATTGTATATCTGCACGCTTATATGCTTAGGCAACAGCTCGATAAGGAGTTCTTCGGCACTCGGTTCACACAGGTATTCTGCCGTCACCCCCTCAGCCGGTTCCTCCCTCTGAGGCGGCTCAATAGGGATCAGCTTCACCAGGGTGGGTTCCTGCTTCACCATGCTGACAAACCGAGTGAAAATCATATAGACTTCATGGATTTCATCATCGAGAAAGCGGGTAGTGAAATCTCTGGTCATCTGATTGATGAAAGAAATATCCACCTTGCCATAGATCAATTCATGACTCGCGGTGATATTTCCCCCATGTCTGGTAAAATAACTCTTCCCCTTTTTTCCCACCAAGGTCAGGCTCACTTCTTTGCCCGCCTGCGTCTGCTCCTTGATCCAGTTCTCGGCAAAGTGGATAGTATTGGTATTGAAGCTCCCGCAAAGTCCCCTGTCGGCCGTGAAATGGAGGAGTTCCACACGCGAGACCTCTTCTTTCTTGACCAATAGCGGGTGGATCTCCGGATCCATACCGGTGGCAAGGTTTCCGAGTACCTCGGCGAACTTCCCAGCATATGGCTCGAAGCTCTCCATCCTGCCCTGGGTGTTCCGGAGCTTTGCCGCCGCCACCATGTTCATGGCCCGGGTGATCTGTCGCGTCTTTTTCACAGCGCCGATTTTCCGGAGTATGTCTCTTAATGTCGCCATCTATCTACTCTATCTCAAACCCCTTATGTTTAGTAATGTGAACGTCAGGCTCTGGATCCGAGCCGCGGTTGTCTTCTGATCCCTCCCCACACTTACCGGCCTGAGGGCTGAAAAACACCCTTGAATTCATCAAGGGCCTTTTTCAGCTTACCCTCTAACTCATCGCTGATGTCGTTCTTCTCTTTGATCTCGCTCAAAAGGTCGGAATACTTGCTTTCCATGAACTCAAGCATCTGCTTTTCATAATCGGCCACAGATTCTGCAGGCCATTCATCCAGATAGCCATAGGCGCCTGCAAACAGGATCATGACCTGCTTTTCCGCCGCCATGGGCTGGTACTGGGGCTGCTTTAGTACCTCCACAAGGCGATAACCCCGCTCAAGCTGGCGTTGGGTAGCCTTGTCCAGATCGCTCCCGAACTGCGCAAATGCTTCCAGCTCCCTGAACTGCGCCATATCCAGCCTCAAACTGCCGGCAACCTTCTTCATAGCCTTGGTCTGGGCCGCACCCCCCACTCTGGATACGGAAAGTCCGACATTGATGGCAGGCCGTACGCCGGAAAAGAACAGACCCGGCTCAAGGTAAACCTGGCCGTCGGTAATGGAGATAACATTGGTGGGAATATAGGCCGAAACGTCACCAGCCTGGGTCTCGATAATGGGCAGCGCTGTCAGAGATCCTCCACCCAGCTCATCATTCAGCTTTGCCGCACGCTCAAGGAGACGGGAGTGGTTGTAAAAGATGTCTCCGGGAAATGCCTCGCGGCCGGGCGGCCTTCTGAGAAGGAGTGAAACCTGCCGGTAGGCTGCCGCCTGCTTTGAGAGGTCGTCGTATATGATCAGGGCATGCTTTCCGTTGTCACGATAGTACTCGCCGATTGCACAACCGGCGTAGGGAGCGATAAATTGCTGGGTGGCAGGGTCACTGGCGCAGGCCGAAACCACCGTGGTATACTCCATGGCACCATTTCTCTCGAGCACATCCACCACCTGGGCCACCGTTGATTTTTTCTGTCCGATGGCCACATAAATACAAAAGATATCCGTATCTTTCTGGTTCAGGATTGCATCCACGCATACGGCCGTCTTTCCGATCTGCCTGTCCCCGATAATCAACTCCCGCTGTCCGCGGCCAATAGGGGTCATGGAATCAATGGCCTTTATGCCCGTGTACATGGGCTCTTTCACCGGCTGCCGGGCGATTACCCCTGGCGCCACCATCTCGATTCTGCGGAACTCAGTGGCCTCAATAGGCCCCTTTCCATCCAGGGGAGTCCCAACCGAATCGATCACCCGACCCAGGACCGCCTCTCCCACGGGGATCTCTGCAATCCTTCCGGTCCTCTTGACCGTATCCCCTTCTTTGATCAGGGTGTCATCTCCCATAATGGCAACACCCACGTTGTCCTCTTCCAGATTGAGGCAGAGGCCGAAAATGCCACCGGGAAACTCCAGCATTTCCATGGCCATAGCATTCTCTACGCCATATACGCGAGCCACGCCGTCTCCAACGGACAAGACCGTACCGGTCTCGCTCATTTCCACCTTTTTTTCATACTCTTTAATCTGCCCCTTAATGATCTCACTGATTTCTTCTGCTCTGATCTCCATCGGTCCCACTCACCCCTTTTTCGTTAGAATGATTCCTTCAGCCCCTCCAACTGGGCCCTTACGCTTCCGTCAAGAACCATATCGCCGATCTTCACAACAATGCCGCCGATCAGGCTCTCATCTTCCCTTATCTCCGTCTTTATCTTCTTTGAGGTCAGGGCTTCCAAGGCCTTTTGTATCTTGTCAACAGCCTCATCTTTAATAGGCCTGGCCGTTAAAATCTCAGCCCTGGCAATGCCGGAAACTTCGTCGGTAAGCTTTGCGTAGTGCTCGTTTATGGCTTCAATGGCTCCGATCCTGTTTTTGTCCAGTAAAAGATTTAGGAAATTTTTAATTGCATCTGCAAAATTACTCTTTTCCAAAACAAACCCGAGAATGTTTTTTCGCTCCTCCAATGGGAACACTGGATTTGCAATAACCCGCATGAACTCCGAGTTCTCTTGGCAAAACTTAACAAATTCCTCCAAGTTCCTGCCATATTGCTCAAAATTACCATCTTCCTGTCCCAGACTGAACAGGGCCTTGGCATATCTCCTGGAAACCCGTGATCCGATCAATGCGTCCTCCCCACCCTTTCTATGAATTCATCGACCAATCGATCTTGATCATCGTCAGTGATTTCATTGGCAATGATTTCTTCGGCTTTCTGGGCCGCAAGGGCAAGAACTTCCTGCCTCAATTTTTCTTTGGCCGATTTCACCTCATGTTCTATGGTCAATCCTGCCTGTTCAACAATCTGCCTGGCCCGCTCCCTGGCCTCGGCTATAATTTTCTCTTTCTCTTTCAGGCCTTCTTCCTTGAATTGTTCAATTATTTGGGCCTTTTCGGCCTCAAACTCTTTCAGTTTCTTTTCCAGCTCCCGGTAACGGCTCTCCGCATCCTCCTTGTCTTTCCTCAATTCCTCCAGTTTTTCCCGAATTTCTTCTCTTCTTTTCGCAAAGACATCCTTTACGGCCATCTTCTTCATCACAACGACAAGGATGATGACCAGCAGGCCGAAATTGATGAAACGGTAAAGAAGGTCCAAAAGCTTCCCGCTCTCCTGGGCCGCACTGTGCTCTCCGCCCCCCGAAGCAAAACTCAACGCACAAAACAGCAGCAATCCCATAACAGCTGCCACAGCCATAAATGCGGATTTCCTTCCTTTGCCCGCAAAATCGATCATTGAACGCTCCTTCCCAGAATCTTTTCGGCTAATTCCCTCGAAAAACCAGCCACCTCATCCTCCAGGGTCTTACGCACATCCATCATCTTTGCTTCAAGCTCCTGTCTTGCCTGACCGATTTTTCCCTCAGCCTCGGAACTGGCCTCCTGCAAAATACTCCTCTCCTCCTTCTGGCCCTCCCCCTTGAGACCCTCCTTTACTGAAAAGCCTTCTTTCCGGGCCTCGATCATTCCCTCCTGAATTCCTCTCTCGTGTTCTTCGCACCGAGCGGCATAATCGCTGATCATTTTTTCCAAGGATTGCGTTTCTTCTTCCCTCCGGGCCAAGATCCTCCGGATAGGTCTATAAAGAATGAAATTCAGGACTAAAAGAAGAAAAAGGAAATTAGCGATTTGAATAAACAGAGTGGAATCTATCTGTAGCATACCGATCGCACCTTTTGTGTTAATGAATTAAGGAAGATACTGATGAATGGCTATGGCCTTTTACAAAAAAGAAGTTCTCTTGTCAAACTTTTTTGAATGCCCCTCCGGTTTCTCAAAGCGTCTTACTTTGGAAGGACAGCCACTTTCCTCTCTCCCTCCTCAACAGGCCTCTGCATCTTACAGTGGCCCTCGAAAATGACGCCTTCGTCAATGGAAACCACCGGGGCCTCAATGTTCCCGTAAATCTTACCGGGGGCATGGACTTCGATCCTGCCGGAGGCCACTATATTTCCCCTTACCTCCCCACTGATGATGATGTGGGAGACATGGATATCCGACTCAATCACGGCACTTTCTCCAACAATTAAAGTGCCCTCACTGTAAATCTCTCCGCTGAAACATCCATCAATGCGGACCGCCCCTTTAAAAGAAAGCTTTCCTTCAAACTCGGTATCCTTCCCAAGAAAGGCGTTAATCTCGTCCTTAATCCTTTTCATCATAAGTCCTCTAATCTCAACCTCGCGTCCATAGCACATCGTTTTCTGTTTTGCAAGAAAAATCACAAAACAGTCAATCCAGATAAATGAAGCTATGTTTTCTTTTATCTCCACCAATATGAGGACCTATCTCCAGGAAAAAGCGGGGGGATCATTACCCTGTGTATCATCACTGTCCCTCAAATTAAGGTTATAAGTTTCCACTCCTTAGGCCGTGCCATGATCCTCTCAAGCATGATGTCGTTCTTCCTTTTGCCTTTGGCCTTTCCCTCTCACATGGTGCTGGGGTGATGGTCGGGGTCTCTTTAACTGAGGCACAAAACCGATTCTGGGTAGCGTTTCTGGGTTAAGTTGTTGAAGTCATTGAGGCGAAAATGAAGATTAATTCTGTCCTGAACACCACTGACTCTGGATGAGAAAATTAAATTTATGACATATTTGGAGCCAAATCGTTCCTCCGGCAGAATATTGATTGACAAGTCAATCAATGCCTGTGCTATATTGGAATCCCGTAACATATCCGCTCTCCCTCTTGGAGGGGGAAGCGGCAGGGGCCATAACCACCATGGAAAGGGAAACCCATACCTCCAGAAAAAGGGGCAAAGAGGACATAATTTTCAAAGCTGCTGTGAGGACCATAAAGGACAAGGGGTTCCACAGGGCCAGGATGTCCGATATTGCCAAAGAGGCAGGGATTTCGTACGGGCTGGTCTACCATTACTTCAGAAACAAAGAAGATCTTTTCGATTCCATACTCAACCGGTGGTGGGACAGTCTCTTTCTGCTGCTCCATGACCTGGAAAAGCGTCAGACCAAGGTTCAGGATAAGCTGAGTCGAATCATTGAGTACTTTCTGGAAACCTACCAGAAAGATCCAGAGCTGGTGAATGTATTCATAACTGAGGTCTCGAGATCCACCGCCAACCTGACCAGACACCGCCTTGAACACTTCAAAAAATGGATGTCCATGACAGAGGCGATCATAAAGGAGGGACAGGAATCAGGCGTGCTCAGGGTCGATTTCAAGGCCCGCTACCTCACCTACATCTTCCTTGGTGCCCTGGAAACCTTTGTCTCCGCCATGGTATTGGCTGGCCAGGAGATTAAGGACGACGCCCAGAAGCAGAGGATCTCAGATAGCATTCTCGAGGTCTTCATGAACGGAGCAAGGCCGGGAAATAGTAAAAACCCATAGCCCGGAGAAAAATATATGGATTTTGCCCTTACCGATGAACAGAAGATGTTCAAGGAGCAGGTCATCCGCTTCGCCACAAAAGAGATCAAGCCCAGGTGTCAGGAACATGACCTCAAGGGAGAGTTCGATTTCGAATCATTTCGAAAACTGGGAGAGTTCGGGATCCTGGGCCTCCACTTCCCCGAGCACCTGGGAGGAAGTGACGCCGACGTGATGACCTGCGTGGTAGCCGGTGAGGCATTGGGAGAAGCCGGCCTGGATGGGGGATTGACCTTAGCTTACGGCGCCCATACCTTTCTTTGCGCCGACACCATATTCGCCCACGGCACACAGGCCCAGCAGGAAAAGTACATCCCGGATTTGGCATCCGGAGAAAAAATCGGGTGCATGGGACTTACCGAGCCCGGCGCCGGTTCTGATGTGGCATCCATATCCACCCGCGCGGAAAAACGCGGGGATCGTTACGTCCTTAATGGGAGCAAAATGTTCATAACCAACGGGCCCATTGCGGATGTGGCCGTAGTATATGCCAAGACGGACAGGGACCAGAAGCATGCGGGCATATCCGCGTTTATTGTGGAAAAAGGCACTCCTGGTTTCTCTGCGGGAAAACCCCTGAACAAGATGGGGGTAAGGAGTTCCCACACATCCGAATTGATCTTTGAAGATTGTGAAATCCCGGCTGAAAACCTGCTTGGGCAGGAAGGTGCAGGCTTTCTCATGGCTATGCGCACCGTTGAATGGGACCGGAGCACCCTGATGGCGCCATTCGTGGGGGGGATGACCTATGTGCTGAGGCGATGTGTTCGATACGCGCTGGAGCGTCATCAATTCGGCCGGCCCATAGCGGAGTTCCAGGCCATCAAGCACAAGCTGGCGGAGATCAAGATATTTATTGAAGCTGCCAGGTCTCTGGTTTACCGCATTGCGTGGTGCAAAGATCAGGGAAGGCCCCTCAACCATCTCGAGGCCGCTGTTGCCAAGCTCTTCATAGGAGACTGGAGCCTGGGGCCGGCAAACGATGCGGTGACACTTCACGGCGGGTACGGGTATTGCCATGAATATGAGGTGGAGCGAAACTTCCGAGACAGCCGCCTGGCTCCCATAGGGGGCGGCACATCTGAAATCACAAAAAAAATCATTTCCAAATTGATCTAAGGCTACGGAACAATCATGAACTTTGATCTTTCCGAAGAACAAAAGGCGCTCATCAGGAAGATAGAGTACCTCTTTGACCCAGAAACAGAAGACCCCGTAAAGCCCCTGGAAAGAACGGACCCTCATGAGGCGCGCGGTGCGGTGCTCAAAGCACTTGGAAAGCTCGCCCAAGCAGGATATCTCGCCGCAGGCGTGTATGACGGAAAGAACAGCCCCTTTCTGGTAGCCGCCCAAGAAGCCCTGGCGGCCCGATCTCCCTCGCTTTTTCTCTCCGTGGAGATGAGTGCGAGGGTCTTTGCACGTCTCGTGGCGATATACTCCACGAGGAGGCAGCAGGAAGAGATCCTTCCTGATTTAATGGATGGGGACACAGTCGGGTGCGTTGCCCTCACAGAGGCGGGCATGAGCCTGGAGAAGAACCCGTTGCAGACCCTGGGAACCCGGGATGGAAATGCTTTTCGCCTCTCAGGCACAAAAGCCCAAGTGATAAACGCGCCCATAGCGGACTGGATCGCCGTTGCCGGCAATACGGTGGAGGGGGAAAGCAAGGCACATGGATTCTTCCTCGTCAAGGGACAAAACAGGGGGCTTTCCATCGGCCAGAGGCTCAATACAATGGGCTACCAGGGTGCGCCTATTTCAGCCATCTCGATCAAGGATTGTTCTGTTCCCCTGCAACGGCTCATTGGCCCTTTTAAAGAAAAAGAGCCCATCCGAGCTCTGCGAAAATGGGAAGATCAGGTTCTCACATCTGCCAGTCTCGGCCTCATTAGACGGTCCTACGATACGGCCTTGAAACATGCCAAAGAGCATGTGAGCGGTGGAAAACCTATCATTGCCTATCAGGAGATCGGCTTTAAGCTGGCAGAAATGCTGACACTTTTCCAGACCGCCCAACTCTTGGCCTACCGGGCGGCATGGATGGATGAGGTAGAAGACAGGGAAGCTGATGTACTGCGCCACTGCGCCAAGGTCTTTTGCTCTGAATCAGCCCAGCAAGTGGCAAGCGAGGCCCTACAGATCCTTGGGGCCAAAGGGTTTACCGCAACAAACCCTGCCGAGGAAAGCTACAGAGATGCCAAATATCTCCAGATTGGAGGTACATCATCGGAGATCTCCAGGATGAAGATCGGCGAGGGAGTCCTGGAGCGTGGCTCATAGAGAGGGATAGAAATCATTGCCCTTGGGTTGATACTTATCTGCTGACGCCCGGCCCGACAGGTAAAAAGACCGAAGGATGTAAAAATGGAAGTCATAGAAACAAAGGTGGATGTTTCCAGCGATTCGTTCAGGGAAAACTATGTTCATATGGAAGCCCTGGTGGACGAGCTCAAAAAAGAGCTTGAGATTGCCCGAAACGAACGTTCGGACAGGGCCCTGGCCAGGCTTTCGGAGCAGAACAAGCTCCCCGTGCGCAAGCGCCTGGAGCTGCTCCTTGACCCCAATACGCCTTTTCTGGAAATAGCGCCCCTGGCTGCCAGAAGCATGTACGACAAGAAGATTCATGGTGCTGGGATAGTGGCCGGCATAGGGGTGGTATCAGGCCGGGAGGTAGTGATTCACGCCAATGACCCCACTATTAAAGGCGGCACCATTTACCCGATGGGAGTAAAAAAGGGTCTCAGGATGCAGACAATCGCCATGGAAAACCGCCTTCCCATCATCAACCTGGTGGACTCGGGCGGTGCATTCCTGCCCCTTCAATCCGAGATCTTTCCCGACGTGGACGACGGTGGCCGCATATTTTACAATCAGGCCATAATATCAAAAATGGGGATCCCCCAGATCTGCGGCGTTATGGGCCTGTGTACGGCAGGCGCTGCATATATCCCGGCCATGAGCGATGAGGTGGTGCATGTACAGGGCACCGGCGCCATTTTCCTCGGCGGCCCACCACTGGTCAGGGCCGCAACAGGCGAGGAGGTTACTGCGGATGAGCTGGGTGGGGCAGAGGTCCACTGCAGAGAGTCGGGGGTATCCGATTATCTTGCCGAGGACGATGCCCACTGTATTGAGATCATTCGCCAAATCGTCAAAAATCTCCCTCCTGCCCGCAAGACTGACATTGGGCGGCGGGAGCCCAAGCCACCCATTTATGATCCTAAAGAGATCTACGGCATCGTGCCGAAAAGCCTCAACATCCCATACGATGTGAGAGAAGTGATAGCCAGGATGGTGGATGGCAGTGAATTCCTCGAATTCAAATCCCTATATGGACCTACTCTGGTCTGCGGCTGGGCCTACATCCACGGTTATCCTGTTGGCATCCTGGCAAACAACGGGGTGCTTTTCTCCGATAGCTCCCTAAAGGCCACCCAGTTCATCCAGATCTGTGACAAACGGGGCATACCTTTGCTGTTTCTACAGAACATCAGCGGATACATGGTGGGAAAGGACTATGAGCGGGGCGGCATAACCAAGGACGGGCACAAAATGGTCAATGCGGTGGCAACCGCCACGGTTCCCAAGTTTACTGTAATCATCGGGGCCTCTTTTGGCGCGGGCAACTATGGCATGTGCGGGAGGGCATATTCGCCCCGCTTCTTGTGGATGTGGCCCAATGCACAGATCGGCGTCATGGGAGGAGAGCAGGCCGCAGATGTTATGATCACAGTGAAAAACGACCAGCTTGCCAGGGAAGGCAAACCGCCGCTGCCGGAAGAGTTGGTACGCCAGATACGGGAGCCGATCATTGCCTCTGCCCTGCGGGAAGGCAACGCCTATTACTCCACCGCAAATCTCTGGGACGACGGCATCCTGGACCCGGCAAAGACGAGAGATGTCCTCGGGCTGGCC
Organism: Deltaproteobacteria bacterium; assembly: GCA_029933075.1. Taxonomy (GTDB): domain Bacteria; phylum Desulfobacterota; class DSM-4660; order Desulfatiglandales; family Desulfatiglandaceae; genus JAOZOW01. The sequence goes on from JAOZOW010000009.1 coordinate 34,629, forward strand.
ATCTCAGCCGCTCTCAACGCGCCGCTAAGGGATGACACTTACGGTTACGGGACATTCCGGATGTAATAAAAACAGTCCCCGCGCAGAAGTAGGCAATGCTGGCCCTAAGCAGGGGACAGGCGCCAGCGGGGAGGCAGGCAAGGGTAAATAAGGACCAAAGGCTACTGCAGAGAGCTGAATTTTGCACAGGATGTTTAAGAAGATACTCATCGCCAATAGAGGAGAGATAGCGGTCCGAATCATCCGGACATGCCGCGAGATGGAGATAGAGACGGTTGCTGTCTACTCGGAGGCGGACAGTGCCGCGGCCCACGTGCTGGAAGCGGATGAGGCTGTACTGTTAGGGGGATCGGAGTCTTCTGAAAGCTACCTCAACATGGAACGAATCATCGAAGCGGCAAAGCAGACAGGATCGGAAGCCATTCATCCCGGTTACGGGTTTTTAGCGGAAAATCCCGAGTTTGCCGCCCTCTGTGAAAAAAACGGGATCTCCTTTGTGGGGCCTCCCGCTCGCGTAATTCGTCACCTGGGGGATAAGGTCCTGGCACGAAAGACCATGAAAGAGGCGGGCGTCCCGATCATTCCCGGCATGCTCACAGGGACGACTGATCTGAAAGTGCTCGCACAAGAGGCCGATAAGACAGGATATCCCGTTCTGGTAAAAGCGGTGGCAGGGGGTGGAGGAAAAGGGATGAGGGTGGTTAGGGACCCAGGTTCCCTGGAGCAGGCGTGTATCGAGGCGCGCAGCGAGGCGGAAAAGGCCTTCGGTAACGGCGCCCTCTACCTGGAAAGATGCCTTGAGCGCCCCCACCATGTGGAGTTCCAGATTCTTTCTGATCACCATGGTCATGTGGTCCATCTTTTTGAAAGGGAGTGTTCCATCCAGCGTAGGCACCAAAAGATCATCGAAGAGACGCCCTCTCCCTCCCTTACTCCCTCCCTGAGAGAGGCCATGGGAAAAGCAGCAATCTCCGCGGCCAGGGCTTCCGGATATGTCAATGCGGGCACTGTGGAATTCATGCTGGATCGCAAAGGGGGGTTTTACTTTCTGGAGGTCAACACGCGACTCCAGGTGGAACACCCTATCACTGAAATGACCACTGGCATTGACCTTGTAAGAAAGCAACTGGAAATCGCAGCGGGTCACCCTTTGTCACTTGAACAGGAGGATATCATACCCAGAGGCCACGCCATAGAATGCCGCATCTACGCCGAAGATCCCGAGGCGGGCTTTTTCCCCTCCCCGGGACCGGTGCTCCTCCTCCGGGAGCCCTCGGGCCCCGGTATAAGAAACGATTGCGGGATCTACCGGGGCTTTGAAGTCCCCGTGGAATACGACCCCATCCTGAGCAAGCTCATCGTGGCGGCAGATGACAGAGAGGCGGCCCGCAGGCGCATGATCCGGGCACTTGAAACTTATGTGATACTGGGGATAAAGACCACTATTCCCTTTTTGATCGATCTTCTTAACTCAGAGGCGTTCATTGCGGGCCACACGGACACCGGTTTCATAGAGCGTTATTTTTCAAACTGGACCCAGAGAGCAGAAGATGTGCACATTGCGTGCGCAGCATACCTGGCGGATGAACTGGAGCTTACCTCCACAACAGCCCGATCACAAAAGGCCCCTGCAGGGTGGCCTACGCCATGGCAAAGTTTAGGGGAATGGCGGCTATAAGGAAGATATTGTCTCCCTTCAAAGGACCTCTGATAAGTTTACACAGGTTTCTTTCTCTGAAATGAAGTATCGTCTTGACATTGCCGGCCAAACAGTGGAGATGGAAGCCCATGGAACGGGGAAGGGAGAGGCATACCATGTCACCATCGGGAATCAAGTATACCATATCCGCTATCTGGCCCTTGAAGGGGGATGCTATCACCTGTTTGTGAACGGGAGGGCCGCAGAGGCATTCGTTGCCAGGACCGAACATGGCAAGCAGGTCTTTGTAAAGGGTAAGTGCTTCTTGCTCCGGGATGCACACCGCCCCCTCCTTCGCCGAGGTAAACGCCCGGGGCTCCAAGATGGCCCTGGGGAGGTGACCCCTCCCATGCCTGCCGTGGTGGTACGCATTCTTGTCCAGGAAGGAGACTTGGTGGAAAAGGGACAGGGCCTCGTGGTAGTAACGGCCATGAAAATGGAGACCACCCTGGTGGCACCCAGGGGGGGCAAAGTGAAAAAGATAAATGCCGCCGTAAATGACAAGGTGGCCCCCGGAGACATTTTAGTGGAGATAGAAGAGGAAGAAAAAGAAGAGGAGGGGGTCGAGGAAAATGGGTGAGGAACTCCTCTATGAAAGCAGAGGGCGCAGCGTATTCCTGATCATCAACCGGGACAAGAGAAGGAACGCCATAAGCCAGGAGATGGTCCTTTCCTTTATCGATTACCTTGACAGGGCGGACCAGGACCAGGATGTGCGGGCTGTCTGCATTACCGGAGCCGGAGAGAGCGCCTTTTGCTCGGGCGCGGACCTGACCGCCGGCACACTTGCCGGACCGGAGGAGGGAGCACTTTCCGGGCCGAGGGCCTTTGCAGAGCTACTGAAGAGGTTGGCCCGCTTCGGCAAGCCTCTCGTTGCCAGGGTAAACGGCCCATGCCTTGCAGGCGGTATAGGCCTTATGCTCTCCTGCGATATCGTCATCGCCCGCAACGACACATTTTTTCGCACACCGGAGGTGAATGTCGGCCTTTTCCCCATGATGATAGGCGCCCTCCTTTATCGAAACGTGGGCAGAAAAAAGGCAATGGACATGGTTTTGACAGGCCGCAAGGTATGGGCCCCCGAGGCGGAAGCCATGGGGCTGATAACCCGGGCGGTCGACCCTGCAAGCCTGGACCAGGAGGTGGAGAAAACCCTTGACCTTCTCACATCCAAGAGCCCTATCGGCACAAGGATCGGCAAGGATGCTTTCAGGGCCATGAGCGATATGCCTTTTGACGAAGCGGTGGATCACCTGTGCGAAGCCTTGATTCGTGTCCTTTCCACAGAGGACGCTGCAGAAGGAATGGCCGCCTTCATCCAGAAAAGGACGCCAATGTTCAAAGGAAAATGAGAGGGGTGCGGATGTCTTCGTCGTTCTGGATAACGGAAAACCATGATTATGAGAGAACCTGCATGATCACCTGTGCGCTTTCAGGTGTGGTGGCAAATAGAAACCAGTGTCCTGCCATCCCCTATACGCCGGAGGAATATGCAGCAGAGGCAAAGCGGGCATACGAGGCCGGGGCGGCGGTCGTCCACATCCACGCAAGGACCCCTGACGGAACTCCCAGTTACGAGGTCTCGGACTACCGCAATATTTACGATGCCGTTACCGATGCCTGCCCGGTAATCATCAATTTCTCCACAGGGGCCGTGGGCATCCCCGTTGAAAAAAAGATTGCGCCGGTCAGAGAGATCAGGCCAGCTATAGCCGCATTAAATATGGGCTCCATGAACTATGCCAAGTACCATCCGGGGAAAAAATCCTTTGTATTCGATTTCGTCTTCGCCAACCCTTTCTCGGAGATCACGCCACTGGTAGCCGCCATGAAAGAAACGGGAGTAAAACCCGAAATGGAGTGCTTCGATTCGGGCCATATCGGAAACTGCTACCCCCTGATTGACATGGGCCTGCTTGACCCGCCCTATCAGTTCAGTCTCATAATGGGTGTGTTAGGGGGAATGCCTCCCACTGCGGACAATCTGGCGCATCAGGTCCGTCTGCTGCCGCCCATAAGTGACTGGGAGGTAATCGGCATCAGTCATGATCAGTGGCGCATGGTAGCGACCGCTATTGCCCTGGGAGGTAATGTGAGGGTAGGTCTGGAGGACAACTTCTATCTCTCACCGGGCGTCATGGCCAAGTCCAACGGCGAGCTGGTGGAGAAGGCCGCGCGAATGATCCGCGATCAGGGGAGGGAGGTGGCCACGGTGGAGGAGTGTCGTCAGAGATTAGGCCTGAAACACAGATAGTCGTCAGGCCATAATGTACGTCTTTCCCCCCTGTACCGGGTGCTTGGCGAAAGAGAACCCTTGGGTGGGGGCAGGCGCGGATCAGGAAATTTTGGGCACCTGGATTGTGGCTATTTGATGAGGCAGCAATATGGACCTCAAGTTTGGAAAAACTTACGATCAACTTAGGATCGGAGACGAGGCAAGTTTTACCAAAACGATCACCGAAACGGACGTCTATCTTTTCGCCGGGATCAGCGGGGATTTCAATCCGATCCACCTCAATGAGGAGTTTGCCAAACGAACGCCTTTCAAGACACGCATAGCCCACGGCGCCCTCCCCCAGAGCCTGATCGCTCCTGTGCTGGGCATGAAGCTGCCCGGACTGGGCACCGTGCTGGTGGAGATCACCACGCGCTTCATGGCGCCTACCTTTTTTGGAGACACCATAACCGCCACAGGCAGGGTAGTGGAAAAGATTGAAGAAAAAAGACGGGTCCGCATGGCGCTGACCTGGACCAATCAGCGGGGACAGACCGTGGCCCAAGGAGAGGCTGTGGTTATTCCCCCGGCTGATAAAATCCCATGACGTGAACCAAGGAAAGGAGGAAAAAATGGCTTTTACGGATGTGACGGAAATTTTCACTAAGATGCCCGAGGTTTTTAACCCAAGCGCAGCCCAGGGGCTGGATGCGGTCTTCCAGTTCGAAATCACGGGAGAAGGTGGTGGCAACTGGTACGTGGCTATCAAGGATGGGGCATGCGAGGTCAAGGAAGGGACCCACGACTCTCCAAGCGTCACGCTCAGCATGTCGGCCGAAACCTGGATCGGCATGGTAAACAAAGAGGTCAACGGCATGCAGGCATTCATGAGCGGACAGCTAAAGGCCAGCGGCGACATAATGTTGGCTCAGCGAATAGAGCAACTTTTCCCTCTGTAAAGGCATGGCAATGAATTCCTGCCGGTTAGCCGAGGCTTGAGGCTCGGCTGGGTGAACCGCTGCCGATCTCCCTCTGAAAAACGCCGCGGGGGGAACCAAGAGGTGCGCGCCAATGAGCGAACTGCAAGAATATTTCGGCGAAACCCACAATATGGTCCGCAATACCGTCCGAAAATTTGTGGACCGGGAAATCCGCCCCTTTGTTGACCAATGGGAGGAGCAGGGTGAATTCCCCAGGGAGCTGTACCGAAAGGCGGGAGATGCGGGAATCTTAGGAATCGGCTTTCCCGAAGCGTACGGCGGTTCAGGCGGGGATCTGTTTCACAAGATCGCTGCCGTCGAGGAGCTCATGCGGTGCGGGTCCGCCGGAGTGGTTGCAGGTCTCGGCTCCTTGGATATCAGCATCCCGCCGATACTGTCCCTTGGTACCGAGGAGCAGAAGGTCCGGTTTGTCCGGCCCGTGCTTAGAGGCGACAGGATCTCGGCCCTGGGGGTCACGGAACCCAATGCCGGGTCTGATGTGGCCGGGATACAGACCAAGGCGGTGCGCCAAGGAGACCACTATGTGGTCAATGGCAGCAAGATGTATATCACCAGCGGGGCAAGGGCGAATCAGTTGACCTGCGCCGTCAGAACCGGGGGGAAAAGCTACCGGGGGATCAGCTTCCTGGTAATAGAATCAGATACGCCGGGTTATTCCGTTTCCGAGAAGCTTAGAAAAATGGGATGGTGGGCCTCGGATACCGCCCAAATATTTTTCGACGAATGCAAAGTTCCGGCACAAAACCTCCTTGGCCGCGAAGGACAGGGCTTTTACGGCATCATGGAGAACTTCCAGGCTGAAAGGCTCCAGCTTTCCGTAATGGCAAATATGACCGCACAGATCGCCCTTGAAGAGTCCGTCCGCTATTCAAGGGAGAGGGAAGCCTTCGGGCGGCCCATTTCCGGGTTTCAGGTTACCCGGCACAAATTAGCGGACATGGCCACCCTTGTGGAGGCCAGCAGGGAATTTGTTTATCGGGTGGCGGCAAAGATAGACGCGGGTAAAAACCAGGTCAAGGAAATCTCCATGGCCAAGAATTTCGCCTGCATGGTGAGCGACAGGGTCACATATGATGCTGTGCAGATCCATGGCGGTGCGGGCTACATGCGGGAGTACTTAGTGGAAAGGCTCTACCGGGACAACCGCATCCTGTCTATCGGGGGAGGCACTCAGGAAATCATGAAGGAAATCATTTCCAAGCATATTCTGGGAAAGTAGCCAGCATCGGGTAAAAACCCGTTGACCTGCCATCGGGGGAATGCATATACTTCAACATGTTAAACTATCCCTGCCCAAAATCGGTTTCTGTGTATTGGACAAAAAGACCGCGACCTTTTCCTGAGCGGCGTTGCGAGGGGAAAGGCCAAAGGCAAAAAGCAAGGACAAGATCATACTTGAGAGAATCATCAGTGGATAAGGCCGCTTGAACCGGGAGCGTGGACCGGCTTGGAGAAATTAAAACGCGGGAGGAGATGGGGTAGGGTTTATTGCGATCAGATCAATTATGGCTTAGAGGCGATTGAAACCTTTTTAACCACAAAGCGAAAGGAGGGAATTATGGGTAAGAAATCTCTTTGGATAGGGATCCTTCTCGTCCTATTTGTGGCCGTGCCATGCTTCAATGGGGCAAGCGCCGGAGTCCCGGGCGTCACGGACACAGAGGTTGTCATCGGATGGTCAACGCCCCTGTCCGGTCCAGCAGCCCTTTGGGGCGTCACAGCCCTTGGCGGAAAGGCATACGCCGACTACATCAACTCACAGGGAGGTGTGAACGGGAGAAAAATCAAGGTCCTGCTTAAGGATGACGGCTATAACCCCACCCGCGCCCTGAGCAACCTCCAGGAGATGCGGGGGAAAGTCTTTGCGGTTACCGGCCTTCTGGGTACTGCGGTGGTGCATACCTGCCGTGACTTCTTCTCTGAAAACAAGATTCCCCTCATTACGGCCTACGCGAACACCCGTATGTGGGTAAACTATCCCAAGGACAAGCTTCGTTACATTTTCATTGCATATCCCGATTATGAGGACGAGGCCCATTTTCTGACTTCCTATGCCATTAAAGAGTTGGGGACCAAAAAGATCGCTCCTTTCTATCAGAATGATGACTACGGCAAAATGGGCGTGGCGGGGATAGAGAAGGCCGTGAAGGAATCAGGAGGAAAGGCCAAAATCGTCGCCCGCGTGCCTTACGAGGTGACCGAAAGGGCCCTGGGCACCCATGCCCTGAAGCTAAAAGAATCGGGAGCCGATACCGTACTTTTGTATACTACAATGACCCATGGCGCCCTGATCCTCAAGGAGATGGGCAAGATCGGGTTTAGGCCCAAAGCCTTGGCCACTTTCACCTTGGGCGATCCCATCATGTACAAGATTGCCGGGGAGGTATGGGAGGGCGTGTATCCCGCTGGGGCCGGAAACTCGGGAATCCCCGGTGCTGATCCTGCGGCTGACAGGCTGGCCGACATCCTGAAAAAATACAACCCCAAAATTGCCGGCAAGGAATACCTTGGAGTATTCGGTGCGGTTTCCATGATTTACACGGTGGAAGCCCTCAAAAGGGCCGGACGGAACCTTTCCGTGGAAGGGATGATCAAGGCCATGGAGAGCATAAAGAATTACAAGCCCGAAGGAGTCGGCGCTCCTGCCACCTTTGGACCCAACCGCCGTCACGGGGTGAATGCATCACGGGTATTGCATGCTGAGGGGGGAAAACACATACCCAAAACCGAGTTCAAAATATTCAAGCCCAGGTTCTAACATATGCCCCTGTTGCAAGTTGACCGCCTGTCGATCGGCTTCGGGGGCATCCAGGCCCTTGCAGGGGTACGCCTCACGATCGATCAGGAAGAGATCCTGACCGTGATCGGCCCCAACGGGTCGGGGAAGACAACCCTCTTTAACTGCATCTCCGGCGTCTACAAGCCGGATGCAGGGGAGGTCAATTTTGAAGGAGAGAGCCTTCTCGGGCTCTCTCCCGACCTCATCGCCCAGAGAGGCATTGCGAGGACTTTCCAGAACCTCCGGCTTTTCCTCCATATGACGGTCCTGGATAACCTCCTTCTTGGCAGGCATATCAAGTTCAGACGAAATCCGGTCCACGCCTTCCTGCGAATCCGCCGCGAGGAATTACGCCACCGGGGGGTCGTGGAAGAGATCATCGATTTTCTGGACCTCCAGGCTTACAGACAGGTGAGGGTTTCGGATTGCCCTTACGGGGTCCAAAAGCGCGTGGAGATGGGGCGAGCCCTTGCCATGGAACCCCGACTGCTGTTGCTGGATGAGCCCATTGCCGGTCTGACCTCGGAGGAAAAGGATGAGACAGCTTACCGGATCACAGAGATCCGGGGCAGATACCGAACAGCCATCCTCTTAGTGGAGCACGATCTACGGATCGCTTCCAAACTGGCCGACAGGATGATCGCGCTGGACTACGGCAAGAAGATCGCCCAAGGCACCCCGGAAGAGGTTCAAAAGACCCCGGAGGTAATCAAGGCCTACCTCGGCGAGGATTGATATAATTGAAAACCACCCGGGCCGTTTTCCTACATTATGGACGCTCTACTCAAAATCGCCAATATTGAGACGCTTTATTACGACCGCATCTATGCCCTGCATGGGCTGTCAATGGAGGTCAAAGAAAAAGAAGTCTTTGCCGTGCTGGGGCCCAATGGCGCCGGGAAAACCACATTGCTGAAGACCATTGCCGGCCTGCTCAAAGACCAACCCAATAAGGGAACAATACATTTCATGGGGAAAAGGATCCACAGACTCGCCCCTGAAAGGGTGGCCCGTCTGGGCATTGTGTACGTCCCGGAGGACAGGGGGCTGTTTCGGGAACTTACGGTGAGGGAAAACCTGGACCTCGGTTGCTGGGGACGCAAGGATTCAGAGACCCGAGGTGACATGGAGTATGTATTGGAGATTTTCCCCATATTAAAAACTCGGGCCACTCAGCAGGCAGAGACACTCTCCGGCGGCGAGCAGCAGATGCTTGCAATGGCCAGGGCCATGCTCCGCCGCCCTAAGCTCCTTATGTTAGACGAGCCCTCTCTGGGCTTAGCCCCAAAAGTGAGCCGCCAGGTATACGACGCCCTGGCCCAGATCAGCCAAGCAGGCACCACTATTCTTCTCGTAGAACAAAACGCCAAGATGGCTCTCAGCATCGCGGACTTCGGATACATAATGGAATCGGGACGAATCGTACTGGAGGGAACCGCCCGGGAACTTCAGGAAAATGAAGATGTCCGAGAGCTCTATCTGGGAGTGGGAGGAGACACCGTCTCTCCCAAGGGATGGCGCCTTTACAAGAAAAGGAGGACCTGGTGATGGAGACTCGGGCCGCCCATTTCCCCGAACTTTTCTTCCACCAGGTTGACCGCCTGGGCGACCGAGTGGCGCTCCGGCATAAAGACTACGGGATCTGGAACCGGATCTCGTGGACTCAGTACGGACAGAGCGTCAGGGAAGTGGCAGCCGGGCTGCTCGCCTTTGGACTCGATCCGGGCGACAGGGTGGCTATCTTAGGGGACAACCGCCCCGAATGGGTCATCTGCCACATAGGAGCCATGAGCGCAGGGGGCGTGACCTGCGGGGTGTATCCTACATCAGCGCCCGAGCAGATCGCATACGTGGTGGGGCACTCAGAGTCCAGGGTGCTCTTCGTCGAAAACGAGGAACAGGTGGACAAGGTGCTCCAAATCATAGAGGACCTCAAAGTGGCCATCGTGATCGTCTGGGACCCCAAGGGGCTATGGGGCTTTTCCCATGAGAAGATAATATTCTACGACGAATTCCTCAAGAAAGGGAGGCAGTATCTGAATGATAATCCCGCATGTATCACAGAGCGCATGAACAACATCGGTCCAGATGATACGGCAATGATTATCTATACCTCCGGCACCACCGGCCGGCCCAAAGGGGCCATGCTCACCCACAAGAATATCCTGTCGTTGACCGATTCCTTTGTGAACGCCAATCCTTTTTATGAGACGGACGAGATGCTCTCATACCTCCCCCTGGCCCATATCTATGAGAACATCGTCTCTCTGTTTCAGGCGGTATGGGCGGGAGGGACCGTCAATTTTGTGGAGAGCATAGACACCCTCGCGCAGAACCTCAGGGAAGTCTCCCCCAGCATCTTTTGCAGCGTACCGCGGATCTGGGAAAAATTCGTCTCCATGATTGAAATCCGTATGTCCGATTCCACACCCCTCAAAAGACTCATGTACAGGGGGGCGGTAAAGGTGGGGCTTCGATATATACGGTCCTCAAAGGGAAGTAAGGAGAGGTTCTGGTGGTCACTCATATACTGGCCCCTATACTGGCTTGTGCTCTATCACCTGAAGCGACAGCTGGGATTCGAACGTGTTCGCATGGCGGTGTGCGGTGCCGCTCCGGCTTCTCCCGAGCTTTTTGAGTATTACAACGCCTTAGGGATACCCCTGAGGGAAGGATATGGACAGACGGAATCCACGGGCGTGATCGCAGTCCAGCGTTTGAATCGCCCCAGGTGGGGCTATGTGGGCGAGCCGATCCCCGGTATGGATGTAAAAATCGCTGAAGATGGTGAAATCCTCGCCAGGGGACCCAATGTATTTAAAGGGTATTTCAAAGACCCCGAACTCACAGCCGAGACCATCCGGGACGGCTGGCTTCATACCGGTGACGTAGGGGCTGTAGACGACGGTTTCCTGAAGATTCTGGATCGCAAGAAAGACATCCTCATCACGGCGGGTGGCAAAAATATCACCCCGGCATTTATCGAGAACAAGCTTAAATTCAGCCCGTACATTCAGGATGCAGTGGTGGTGGGAGACGGCCGCAAGTACCTGGTGGCACTGATACTCATAGATGAAGACAATGTCACCAAATATGCCCAGGACAACCGCATCCCCTTTACCACATTTGCTGACCTGACCCAGAACAAGGAGATTCATAAGCTCATCGATGGGGAGGTATCAAAGGTTAACAAGACCCTGTCCAGGGTGGAAAGCATAAAGAAATTTGCCCTGTTGCCGAGACGTTTCTACGAAGAGGACGGTGATGTGACGCCTACAAAGAAGGTCAAAAGACGATTCCTCGAGAAAAGATATGCGGACCTGATCGAAAAGCTCTATAGGGGATAGCGGGAGCTGCCCGGCTTGAAGGCCGTTGCGCAGGCCAGCTATCAAGACAAGGATCGGCATGGACCTCATTGAAAGCTACAAGGAAGAGCTGAAACTCATCAGAAAACCATGGACTCGGGTTTGGGTGGGTGCCTTTGTCCTGCTCCTGATTCTACTGCCCTGGTTCGGACCGGAGCATTTCACTTACACGGCTACCGTCATATTTATTTATACCGTGGGAGTACTGGGACAGAACCTCCTGATAGGATACACCGGCCAGATCTCTTTCGGACAGGCAGGGTTTCTGGCCATCGGGGCTTTCACTTTCGGGCACCTGAGCCGCTTCGGCGTGCCCTGGCCTTTGGCGCTCTTGGGTGCAGGCATCCTTGCAGGACTCTTTGGCATCCTTGTGGGATTTCCCTCGCTCCGCCTCAAAGGCCCCTACTTGGCCATCGCCACTCTGGGGTTCGGGATTGCTGTTTACCAGGTATTTGTCAACTCAGAGCTACTCTCAGGCGGTCGCATGGGTCTGTCGATTCAAAAAATTGAACCTGTGTTCGGCCTTTCAAGAATCACCTTTAATTACTACTTCAATTTCCTGATCGCCCTCTTTTTTACTCTGGCAACTTACAACATTATCTCCTCCTATATGGGGCGGGCCTTTATCGCCGTGCGGGACAACGACATAGCGGCAGAGGTGATAGGGGTCAACCTTGCCAGATACAAACTGCTCTCATTTGCCATAAGCTCTTTTTACACCGGGGTGCAGGGAGGGCTTTACGGGCTTTTCATGGGGTACCTGGAGCCCAATATGTTTACCTTCATGGAATCCATCACCCTTTTTGTGGCCGTAATTATAGGCGGCCTCGCCTCTGTGGAAGGCTCAATCATGGGCGCGGCATTCGTCATTTTGGTCCCCCAGGTCTTCAGCGAATACAGGGAAATGGTTCCTGTGGTCTATGGGGTCACCATATTGATCGTACTTATTTTTGAACCCCTGGGCCTTTACGGGCGCTGGTTTAAGATGCGGCTCTATTTTCGAAACTGGCCCTTCCGATAGGAAAAATTGAGGAAAAACCATGACGCAGTTTCTCCAATATGTCATATCCGGACTCGCCACAGGCAGTGTTTACGCCTTGGTAGCACTGGGGTTGGCCTTAATTTACCGCTCCACCAGAATCTTGCATTTCGGCCATGGCGATGTGACTACGGCGGGCACCTTTTTCGCCTTTACCCTCCTGGGGCTCAAAGCCCATTTCATAATCGCATTTGGAGCGGCCCTCCTGTTTGGGGCAGTACTGGCCATGGCATTCTATTTCTGCGTGCTCATACCGGCCCAGCGTCGTGAAGCCACACAACTGGGCCAGATAATCCTCACGGTAGGGCTCGGCCTGATCCTCCAGGGACTCGTGGCCCACTTCGGGGGCACAGAACCTCAGTCATTCCCCTTTCCCTTGTCCGATACCCGGATATATCGACTCGGGGGCCTGGTAGTGAGCCAGTTGAGCCTGGGCACTTTCGGGATTGGCCTCCTCGCCTGTCTGCTTTTTTATCTCCTGGTACAAAAGACCCGGCTCGGCTTAGCCATGCGGGCCACGTCCGAGAACCTGCCCGCGGCCCAGACCATGGGAATTCCCACCAGGCAAATTCTTGCCCTGAGCTGGGGACTGGCCGCTTTGCTGGGGGTGCTGGCCGGACTCTTCCTGGCCCCTGCCCTGCTTCTCGATCCCTTCTTCATGCTGGAGCCCTTCCTCAAGGGATTTGCTGCCGCAATCCTCGGGGGGCTGAACAGCCTGCCCGGCGCCATCGTGGGGGGGCTCATCCTCGGGGTTTCTGAAAGCTTGGCAGGAGGCTATGTATCCATTGCCTTCAAGAACACTTTCGCCTTCCTGGTTATCATTCTGGTCCTCATGGTTCGCCCTGAAGGCCTTCTCGGCGAAGAATTCATCGAAAGGGTGTAGTTCACGCCGAGAGCCTTTACCTGGCGCCCATCCTCAGCGCGCCGTCCAGCCTGATTACCTCTCCGTTCAGCATGGGATTCTCGATTATATGCCGAGCCATCATGGCAAACTCTACCGGCTTTCCCAGCCTCTTGGGAAAGGGGACCATCTTGTTTAGGGCCTCAATGACATTCTCCGGGAGCCCCGCCAGCAGCGGGGTGTCAAAAATGCCCGGAGCGATAGTTACGATCCTTATCCCATATTCGGCAAACTCCCGGGCAATTGGAAGGGTCATTCCCGCCACCGCCGCCTTGGACGCGCTGTATGCAGCCTGTCCAATCTGCCCGTCATAGGCGGCAATGGATGCGGTGTTGATCACCACCCCTTTCTCCCCATCATCATTGGGACTGTTTTGGAGCATCCTTTCGGCAGCGAGTCGAATGACATGCATGGTGCCGGTCAGGTTGATGTTGATCACCCTGTTGAAAAGCTCCATGCTCATGGGGCCCTCCTTTCCGATTACCTTGGCAGGGGTGCCGACCCCGGCACAATTGATCGCCACATGAATGGCGCCGAAGGTATCCACGGTCAGGTCAATGGCCCCTTGTACACTCTTCTCATCCGTCACATCGGTTTTGCAGAAAAGCGATGCATCTCCAAGTTCAGAAGCAACAGCCTGTCCCTTTTCTTCTGCAAAATCGAGGATGGCAACCCTGCCGCCTCCCTTCACAATCTCGCGCACACAGGCCTCCCCAAGTCCGGATGCCCCTCCGGTTACTACCGCAACACAATTTTTGATCTCCATAACCTCCCTCCTTTCAATTCCAATCGCTTTAGTGACTCCTGAGATTCACTCATATGGCACACTCGTGTTATAAAGCCCCTCCATGGGACGGAGGGCCCAAAACCTTAGCCTTCTGGATCCCGATCCTTCCATGGATACTCTTTCCTCCATCCAAAAAGGCCGCGGAGCCATCCTTATCATTAATGGGAAAAACTTCAAGGAAAATTGACTCCCCCCGGGAACCAAGGGTCGCCAATTAAGGGGCGCCTCAACTCTAAGCAGGGGGAGAAAGGGCTTTCTAACTTGGCCGCTGAAATGGATTTTGGATACACAGGAGAAAATGGCCCTGTCCGGGAAAAACCAACAGCTTTTCTCTTGAAAAATGAAGTGAGGTTGACTACAGAGAGAAAAGAGAAGGGATATTGATGCTCCAAAAAGGAGGGTGTCATGAGAGAAGTAGCTGTATGCGGCGTTGGCATGACCAAGTTCGGAATTTCGGAAAAGACCAACCTGGAGATGTTCGCTGAGGCGGGCATCGAGGCCATCGAGGGCTCCAATATTGAACCAAAGGATATTGAAGCACTTTTTTTCGGGAATTGCCTCGGGGACTTCGAAGAGGGACAGCTCCATATGGCCCCATTTGCAGCGGCTGAGCTCGGACTGCCACGATCGGCCCCTGCCACCCGTTTTGAATCGGCATGCGCTACAGCCACGGTTGCCATTCGGCACGCTGCGCTTCTTGTGGGAGCCGGCGTGTACGATGTGGTATTGGCGGGAGGAACAGAACGTGCCACCAAAATGGGAACGCCCCTGGCCACAAAGACTTTTGCCATGGCCTCCCAGGCCCAGCATGAGTCGGCCGCGGGCATGACTTTTCCCGGAGTCTTCGCCATGGCGGCCCACATGTATGCCAGCAAGTATGGCATTGCGCTTGGAGAGCTGAAAAGACATATGGCGGAAGTGTCCGTAAAGAACCATTACCACGGCTCAATGAATCCCAAAGCCCACTTTCAGAAAGAGATCGACGTGGATACCGTACTGAGTGGTATGATGGTGGCCGATCCCCTCCAGCTTTTCGACTGCTGTCCTTTTTCGGATGGTGCTGCCGCGGTGGTCATAGCGGATGCAGCAAAGGCAAGGGAGCTTGTCAAAAAGCCGATCTACATTGCCGGGACAGGGCAGGCCTATGGAGGTCCTCTATACCTCCAGGAAGACCTGACCCGGGTCAGAGCCAGGGAGCTTGCCTCCAAACAGGCTTATCGTGAGGCCGGATTGAGCCCCGAAGACATTGATGTGGTGGAGCTCCATGACTGTTTCACTATCGCGGAAATCTTGGCGGTAGAGAGCATGGGGTTTTATGAATTCGGCAAGGGCTTCGACGCGGCCACCAAGGGCGAAACCCGGCTGAAGGGCAGGGTGGTAGTCAATCCTTCGGGAGGGCTGAAAGCCAAAGGACATCCCATCGGGGCGACCGGAGCGGCTCAGGTAACTGAAATCGTCGAGCAGCTCAGGGAGGAAAGCGGCCCGAGACAGGTGGAAGGGGCGCGGGTCGGCATGGTGGATACCCTTGGGGGAGATTTTGGAACCGTTTGCAACATTATCCTGAGGAGTTGAAAATGGAATACAGGGTCACCTATCAGCAGTATCAGCAAGGCCTGGAGCAGGGGGAGTTCGTGGGGCTGAAATGCAATGAGTGCGGCGCCGTGACATTTCCCCCTCTGGGTGTGTGCAGAAAATGCAGCGGCACCAACCTGGAGCAAACCCAGATGAGCGGTATGGGGATTGTTAAGACCTTCACGGTAATAAGGGTCCCCCCGGAAGGCATGAAAGCGCCCTATGTGGTGGCCATGGTCAAGCTTGATGAAGGGCCTTATGTGACAGGGAACCTGGTGGGAATCGATCCTGACAAGACAGACATGGATATCATCGACAAGAGGGTCAAGCTGGGCAGTCAAGTTATTGACGGGAATGCAGGCCCGGAAAATAAGCAGCGGGTTCTCACATTTGAATTGGTCTAAGGCCTCTCAATAGGGTCTCGGGAATTCCAGAGGAGATCTCCCAGGAGGCGACGGGTATTTTCGGCGATAACCTCCAAGGCTTCCTCTTCGCCCACATCCTTAATGTCTTTGATGGCATCAAGTGAAATAAGGGCATTAGCAGGCTCATTTCGCTGCGAGGATGTGGGCCCCAGCACCGGGCTATCGGTCTCCAGAAGGAGACAGGAAAGGGGCAGGCGCTTCACAAGCTTTTGTTTCTGCCTCGAACGTACTATTGATGGTGGAATGGAGAAGAAATACCCAGCTTCTACAGCGGGCCATGCAGCGCCCGGTTTCCCATCAAACGCGTGAAGCTGGACCCTGCGCGCCCCATTTTCCAGCAACAGGCTAACCGCATGCCGGCCAGCGGATCTTGAATGTACGTTGAGGGGCAGATCCAATTCACGGGCCAGACGGATGAACCTTCCGAAGATCTCTCGTTGGACTTCCCGCTTCCTCTCATCTTTTACCACCCAGAAATCGAGCCCTACCTCGCCAATGGCTACCAATTTCTCCCTGTTCTTCCGGATAAAGTCCACCATTTCTTCGGCCTCATCCAGATCAACGCGGGTGGGATAAAGCCCTGCTGCCGGGATCAATTCAGGATGGAGGGCGGACAGCTCCAGATTACGTCTGGCATCCGTAAGGTTCTCGCTTACCGTTACAATCCGGGTTACACCGGCTGCCGCTGCCCTGGCAATGACCTCATCCCTATCGCTGTCAAAGACAGAGTCTGCCAGGTGCGTATGAGTATCCACAATCCCGTATTCTCTTGAGACCATCGGCGCAACCCGCAACCTTCTGCGTCCCAACTGCAAAAAGGGGCCATCTCCTCCAGGATTATTACGGCCCCTCAAAGTGGAATATCATCCCGGGAAGTTCCAGGCAGGTCAGCTTGTTGCCAAATACAGCACCGGTGTCCAGCCCGATTTTATTTTCCAGCACCAGGGGTTCTCTGAACACCGTATGACCGAAAATCACTTTCTTGCCAAAGTCATAGTCTGAATAAATAAAAGGATACCTGATCCAGAGCATATCTTTCATATTCTGCTCCCTCACCGGGACTTTCGGTCTGAACCCCGCATGAACCACATAGAAATCTTCCAGCTCTACATAGGGCTTCAGGGAGCGGTAAAAGGCCAAGTGATCCGGGGGGATCATCGGACTCGGGTCCGCATTCTTCTTGTCCACCCCGTAGCTCACCAGCGTGGGCCACCCCCCGTTCAGCAAAAAGGAGGCCTGATTTTTGCCGTCGAGGTAATCCAGCAACATGGCCTCATGATTCCCGATAAGGCAATCCACTCTCGAAGAACACTTCCTGAGGGCCAGCACATAATCCACTACGCCTTTTGAATCGGTCCCTCTGTCGACATAGTCACCCACAAAAATGAGGCGATCTCTATCAGGTCGCCACTGGATCCTGTCCATTAGCCTGTTGAGCATGTCCAGGCATCCATGGATGTCGCCGATAATGAGTATTCTTTCCCCTTCCATTGGAATTCTGCATAAAAGTAAAATTTTGAGCCCTGAAAACAGGGCCCCGTGCAGGGAATTTATTTCAGCGCCAAAATATTTTGAAATTGCCAGAAAGACGGGACGGCAATGGTCGGATAGCTGCTATACTCCGGGGAAACGGCCGAGCCGGATCAGTTCCCCTTTTTTGCATTTTTCCTTGCCCTGAGGCTCGCCCGGAAGGTCTCCCAGAACTCTTTATCCGCATCCTGCCAGGCTGCTCCAAACCTTTTCTCAAAGTAGGAAGAGGGCAGCCGCTCTTGCCACGGCCCCCAGGGATTCTCTCCCTTTCGGCGTGCTTCAAGCACATCAGCTAAGAAGGCCGGGATATCGGCGATCTCCTCTTTGGGGACATAAGAATCGGCCCCTCCCTTTATGGACTTCACGATGTTGTCCGGGCTGAAGGCATGGGCCGTAAGCATCACCGCCGGGATGTTCCGAGTCCTCGCGATCTCCAGCAACTCATACCCATCAACTCCCATGATGTCCAGCACTGCCACATCGAAGTCTTGGGCCTCCAGCAGCTCCTTTGCTTCCTTGAACGTGGAAGCCTTTACAACCTGGCACATGGAGAGTATCTCTTCAAGAGACTCCAAAATATCCGGTTCATCATCCACTACCAGTATCCTCTTACCTTCCAGAATGCTGTATTCTACCATATCCTCGTCTCCTTGAGCCGTAGTCATTAAGCACGTCGTGGGCCCCCTGCAATCCCGTTTATAGCGGAAAAGACAAGAGGCCCGCCTATTGACTCCGACTATATATGAATCAGGGGGAGATCTCAACATCCGAGCCCCCTGCTTGTCGTCAGGCCTTATCCGTAGTGTTTTTCATCCTCCTGGTCCGGGCTGAGGGCATCGCCCTCAATATCCCTGGCCTCTCCGGCCTTTTTCCTTAATTCACGGTAATATTCGTGCTGAATGAGGAGGTTCATAATCTCATTGCTTCCGGTCCAGATCATGGACAGCCTGCCGTCACGAAGCAGTCTCTCGATTGGATAGACGGTCGTGTAACCTATTCCGCCCATAATCTGCATGGCATTGTTGATGACATCCCAGCTGTTCTCTGTAGCCACCTTCTTGGCCTCTGAAACAAGACGCCGGGCATCCCCTCCCGTGTCAGCCAGTCTTGCGGCTGTGTAGCAGATGGATCTGGCCGCATCCAGGAGGGCTGCGGAATCTGCTACCATAAAGCTTACCGCCTGGAAGCTGTTGATGGTCCTCCCGAATGCTTTTCGCCTGGTGGAATACCTGGCAGCCACTTCCAGGGCCGCCCGACCTGCACCCACAGCGCCTGCGCCAGAGAGAAGCCGCTCAGGGATCATCATACGGTTGAATACCGCATAGGCCCCATGAAGCTGCCCGACCAGGTTTTCCCTCGGCACACGCACATCCCTGAACACAAGGCGACCGGTGCCGCCTCCTCTTGTGCCCATAAGTTGGTAAATGCTTTGGACCTCCACACCAAACGACCTTTCCACAACAAAACAGCTCATGGATTCATGGGGTGGCGCCTCAGGGGCGGATTTGGCATAGACAAGGAACCAGTCCGAATCCTCGGCACCCACCACAAAACGCTTCTCCCCGTTCAGGACAAAGTGGTCGCCATCCTCTACCGCTAATGTTGTCGCGCCAAAGAAATCCGAACCGCCCCTGGGCTCGGTCAGTGCCTCTGCGCTGTACAGGTTGCCCGACAGGGTAGGGCCCAGATACCTCCTTTTTTGCTCCTCTGTACCAAAAAGATTCAGGGCCTCCCCTACGATACTGGGCATCACATAGGCGCAACCAAGAGATGTGCCGAGCACGCCCACCTCTTCTGTGGCAGCCACATCGGCCACCCAGTTCAACCCCCTTCCGCCGAACTCCCGTGGGAACCTGCACCCCAGCAGGGTTTTGGCGCCCGCCCTTTCCACAAACCAGCGCCCTGATTCCAGTTTTCCTTCATCCATATCGCGGATATACTGGCTGGGAACTTCATTTTTTACAAACTCCCTCACCTCTTTCCAAAATGCCTTTTCCCGTTCGTCCAACAAGAATTCATACATATCGCACCCCCTTCCCAAAAAGTGCCTTCTGCTCAGGCCACAAGCATTCATGATCTCTCACTTTTTCCTGAGCTCGGCAAGTGATTTCAGCAGCTTTTCTTTCACACTCAAAAGGTCCTCCTCCAGGAGCTTGAGCTCCCTGATCCGCTCCCGTATCTCTTTCAGTTTCTTTTCCCCGTATATCAGGCTCTTTTCGATCTGCTCCACCTCGGTCATGTTGACATCGGTCATCCCTATCATCTCGGAGATCTCATCCAGGGAGTACCCAAACCGCTTGCCCCTTAGGATCAGCTTAAGCCTGGCCCGGTCCCGCCTGGTGTATTTGCGCCGGTTTCCCTTGGTCCGCTGGGGCGAAATCAGTCCCTTTTCCTCATAGAAACGGATAGTCCTGGGGCTGATCTCAAACTCCGCGGACAGCTCGGAAATTGTATAAGTCTTTTGTTTGGCAGATGCCGCCACTGAATAAAACTCCTATTGTAGCCC
>JAOZOW010000047.1:0-3940 GCA_029933075.1 Deltaproteobacteria bacterium
ATAGGGTGGCCATGGCCAGGCTTCAACTTGCCGCGGGCACCGTGGATGAGACATTAAGGTAACGGATTGTCCTCTCTCGGCAGTTGGATGCTGAAAGTCATCCGCGCTCTCTCCTGAATTCACTCGAAACCGGAGGCAGGATATGATGAAACCAGCACGCAGTCTTCTCTGGATGCTGTTCTTGGCGTTCCTTGGATCTTCTTGCAGCGAGAAAATCGAGCCGGGTACCACCAACGAAGCCCCGAAACTGCTCAAAAACGTAAGCGTTGCCACAGCACATGTCTCGGAGGAGCCGGTAGTGTACGAGGCGGTTGGCACGGTTCGGGCGGGAAGGACTGTCCGGCTGGCCAGCAAGTTGTTGGGTACCGTCATGGAGGTCCGGGTCAAAGAGGGTACCCGGGTAAAGAGAGGGGATCTCCTCATCGTGATGGATCAGCGGCAGGTATCGGCTGCGCTCCGTCAGGCAGCGGCCGGTCTTGCCGAGGCGCGGAAGGCCCTGGCTGCTGCAAGGTCTGGACGGGATGAGGCGGCTGCAGCCGAAAGGTTCGCTCGGGTGGACTACGAGAGATATGTGAGCCTGAAAAGGGACGACTCAGTCAGCCAGCAGGAGTTCGACCAGGTGGAAGCTCGTCACCGCCGGGCAAAGGCGGCCCTGGCCAAAGCAGGGGCCATGGTGGAGGCGGCACAAGCCCGCGTACGGGAGGCTGAGGCGAGGCTGGCTGCGGCCAGGTTCCACAAGGCGGATGCCCAGATAACAGCCCCGGAGGATGGCCTCATTACCGGAAAAATGGTGGAGCCAGGGGACCTGGCTGCCCCCGGCACCTTACTTCTTACCCTGGAATCATCCAAGGGTTTCAGGGTGGATATGGTGCTACCGGAGGCCTATATTGGACAGATTAAAACAGGCCAAGAGGTCAAGGTAGCCGTTTCGCCCCTTAAAGGGAGGATCCTAAGGGGCAAAGTGCTTACCATAGTCCCCGCAGGAGACCCCAGGACCCGCTCTTTTCTGGTCAAGGTTGGTCTGCCTTACGGAGTGCCTGTAAAGTCCGGGATGTTCGCAAGAGTCAAGATCCCCATTGGCAGTGCAGGCACCCTCCTGATCCCCCGCAGTGCCGTGATAGTCCATGGACAATTGACAGGCATTTTTTTATTGGACTCGGATAATATTGCCCGCTTTCGCCTGATCCGTCCAGGCAGGAGCATCGGGAACCGGGTGGAGGTCCTCTCCGGTCTCAGGGAAGGAGAACGGTATCTCCCCAATCCAGCCCCCGGCATCACTAACGGCGTGCGCGTGGAGGTGAACCCATGAAAGAGGG
Source organism: Deltaproteobacteria bacterium (assembly GCA_029933075.1). Classification (GTDB taxonomy): domain Bacteria; phylum Desulfobacterota; class DSM-4660; order Desulfatiglandales; family Desulfatiglandaceae; genus JAOZOW01. Next base: position 1,317 of record JAOZOW010000047.1, read on the forward strand.
GTTCGGGGCAGCAGGGAAGATCGCCAGGTTTTTCATCGATTCCAAACTGACCCCACTCATCATTGTGGCCTCCTTGCTTATGGGCGCGGCCGCCATATACGCCCTTCCCAGGGAAGAGGAACCGCAGATTATTGTTCCCATGATCGACATCTTTGTCCGGATGCCGGGAGCCAGTGCAAAGGAAGTGGAGGACCGTGCGACCAAACCCATGGAGAAGCTTCTGTGGGAAATTCCGGGCGTGGAGTATGTGTATTCCACTTCGAGTCCCGGCATGTCTATGGCGGTGGTGCGCTTTTATGTGGGACAGGATGAAGAGAAATCCATCGTCCGGCTCCAGTCGAAGCTCATGGCCAATTTCGACCGAATCCCCCGCGGGGTAAGTCCCCCTCTGGTAAAACCGCGCTATATAGACGACGTGCCTATACTTGCCATGACTTTCTGGAGTCTGGATGCCGATCATTATACCCTGCGGCGGGTGGCGGCAGAGGTGGAAGATCTCGTGAAAAGAGTGGATGACGTTTCCATGACCACCCTTATCGGAGGCTATGGCAGGCAGGTGGAAGTAAGACTGGATCCAGCCCGCCTTGCGGGCTTTCACCTGGATGCTGCCGGTATCGCCAATCTGCTCCAGGGCGCCAACCAGGAATCGGAGACGGGGAGTTTCCCTTCGGTCCAGGGGGAGATGCAGATCCATACGGGAGCGTTCCTTCGCGATGCCGACGATGTAAGGCGCGTGGTGGTCGGAGTCTACCAAGGACGCCCGGTTTACCTCGGGGATGTGGCACATGTGGCGGACGGCCCCCAGGAGCCGGACCAGTATGTGTTCCTGGCTCCAGGCCCCGCGGCCGGAGACAAGGGCATTGACTCGGTACCCTGCCCCACGGGAGTCTGCCCGGCCGTCACCCTCACGGTGGCAAAGCGGAAAGGGGCCAATGCCATTACGGTGGCCGAGAAAGTGCTCCACCGGGTGGAGGGGGCCAGAGGCTCTATTATCCCCCAGGATATCCGAATGACAATCACCAGGCATTATGGTGAGACGGCAAAGGAGAAGTCCGATGAACTCCTGTTTCACATGTTCATAGCGGTGGTTTCCGTGACCATCTTGATCTGGCTTACTCTCGGAGGGCGGGAATCGGGCGTGGTGGCCTTGGCCATCCCGGTTACCTTAGCCCTTACGCTCACGGTGTTCTATCTCCATGGCTATACACTGAACCGCATCACCCTTTTTGCATTGATATTTTCCATTGGGATCCTTGTAGATGATGCCATTGTAGTAGTGGAAAACGTGGTGCGCCATTTCCGCCTCCCGGAAAATCGGGGCCGCCCTTTGAGACAGGTAGCGGTCGAGGCAGTAGATGAGGTGGGCAATCCCACCATACTGGCTACCCTGACCGTGATAGCGGCCATCCTGCCCATGGCCTTTGTGGGAGGTCTCATGGGCCCTTATATGCGTCCCATTCCGGTGGGGGCATCGGCGGCCATGTTTTTTTCCCTGCTTGTGGCCTTCATGGTTACTCCCTGGGCGTCCATGCGGCTCCTCAGACACAAGGGACATAGGGGTGGAGAAAAGGGCGGGGAAAGGGAGGACTGGAGCGTCAGGCTGTACCGGAGAATCATGACGCCCCTGATCGAATCTCCCCCCTGGCGATGGATATTTCTGGTGGGCGTGGTTCTGTTGCTCATGTTCTCCTGTACACTTCTTGGCATTGGCTGGGTGCGGGTGAAGATGCTACCCTTTGACAACAAGAGCGAGTTTCAAGTGATTATAGATATGCCTGAGGGCACCACCCTGGAGGAGACCTCAAAGGTGGCCTTTGAGATGGGAGATTTTCTGGGCACCGTGAATGAGGTAGTGGATTACGAAATCTATGTGGGGACGGCCTCACCATTTAATTTTAACGGTCTGGTGCGGCATTATTATCTGAGGCGGGGCACAAACGTGGCCGACATCCAAGTGAATCTGGTAAACAAACACCGCCGTGAGGCCCAGAGCCACGAGATCGCAAAGCGAGTGCGCCCCGCCCTTCAACGCATCGCAAGGCGGTACGGTGCCCGTATCAAGGTGGCGGAAGTGCCTCCGGGCCCGCCGGTCCTGTCCACGCTTGTGGCGGAGATATACGGGCCTGACTATGATAGACAACGCGAGATTGCCAAGAAGGTGCTTAGAATTTTTGAGGAGACTCCAGGGGTTGTGGATGCGGACTGGTATATGGAGGAGGATCAGCGCAGATTCAACCTGGAGGTGGACAAAGAAAAGGCGGCACTTCACGGCATCAGTGCGGCTCACATCGACCAGACCCTCCAGCTTGCCCTCAAGGGGATGAAGGCGGGTCTGCTGCATAGACCGGAGGAGAAAGAGGATGTACCCATCGTGCTTCGCCTGCCTCTCGCTGAAAGGGCTGGGCTTGACAGACTTACCGCTATCAAGATCCCGGCACGGGACGGGAGCCTCGTTTCTCTGGCGGAGCTTATCGACATTCGGGAGACCCATCTGGACCGCAGCATCTACCATAAGAACCTTATGCCGGTGGTATACGTGACAGCCGAGGTGGCAGGGGCCAAAGAGAGTCCGGTGTATGCCATCCTGGAAATGAGGAAGAAGATTGATGCCATCAACCTGCCCG
>JAOZOW010000047.1:4040-20359 GCA_029933075.1 Deltaproteobacteria bacterium
TCAGGCCCATGATGCTTACTGCCGCCGCCGTGGTGGTGGCCGCCGCCGTCATCCTCTTCGACCCTATCTTTCAGGGCTTAGCCATTTCCCTGATGGCAGGGGAGGTGGCATCCCTTTTTCTGTCCAGGATGACGGTTCCTGTCCTTTACTACCTGGATAAGAGGTGGGAGCTTGCCCACGGGCCACCGGCTGCGTAAGCACCGGGAATCAATCAATCTCCATCCGTCATAATGATGCGGTTGCGGCCCTGCTCTTTGGCCTGGTAAAGTGCCCTATCAGCCCTCTCAACAATGGTTTCGGGCGGGAGATGGGTGTCAGGGATCATGGTGGCGACCCCCAGGCTCAGAGTGACTTGAGGGCTCACCGGTGAACTATCGTGAGGAATGTTGAGGCCCTCGATTTCTTTCTGGATGTCTCGGGCTACCTGAAGAGCGCCAGTGGCGTTGGTATTGGGGAGGATCACGGCGAACTCCTCGCCGCCGTACCGGGCTGCCAGGTCCGCTGGTCGCCTGGCCGTTTCGCTGATGGCGCGGGCCACCGCCTTCAGGCAGTCGTCTCCCATCTGGTGGCCGTAAGTGTCGTTGTAATGCTTGAAGTGATCTATATCGCTCATGATCAGTGAGATGGGCGCATGCTCGCGACTCAACCGCCTCCATTCTTGGTTGAGGTGTTCGTCAAATCTTCGGCGATTGGCGATCTGAGTCAAGCCATCTAAAGTGGCGAGTCGCTGTAGTTGCTGATTGGCCCTCTGCAGCGCCCTTTCGGTGCGCTTGAGTGCCTCCTCCGCTTCCATTTCCTTGGAAATGTCCGTCAGGCAACCGAGGGAGATGGAGATGCCATCCTGTTCAAAGGTCTCCACGCTTGCCTGGTCCTTCAGCCAGATAATCCTGCCGCGGTCAAGCGACATCTTGTAAATGGCTTCGACAAGGCCTTTTCTTTTGCCTTCATCGCGGAGCCCCGTGCGGGATTTGTCCAAGTCACTTTTCCTGAGAGCTTCTTGTTTGATACCCCCATCGGTGTCCTGGTGCCTGTATATCCGCCTCTCCACAATGCTGTCTCGGAAGACGCGTACGATGTCTGAAACCCCGCACCTCATGAGCCTCATGAGCCGGTTGCTGGCGTATTCATACCACATCATCTTTTCCTCTTCGCCCCATGCTGCGACATAAGGGATGGCGGGGTGCCCCGTCCTCTCAAAGAGGCGGAAGCCGGCAATACACTGGGCGAGTCGCTTTTTCAGCGCCTTGCTGTAAGCACCATGGAAGATCTTTCCACAATATCCCCGGTCCACGTATTTTTTGAAGTCATCATCGGCAGTCATGAGCTCAGACCTCATAAATCATTCTCGTTCTTTACCCCCGGCGCATGGGCATAAGAGCATCTCCTTCTGTTCCCCGGGGCCATTTTCAGGACGACCACTGCGAGCATCAGCCCGAGAAAAGTTCCAGTTGTCGGTGAGCCCTCTTCCTGGGCTGCCATCCCCTCCTGTCCAGTAGTTGGCATAGTTCTTTAGGAATTGCATCAAGAAACGGCGAGGGTTTCATTTGAAGCCTTCGGCCCCTGAGCGCCCGTCGTTTTACATGGGAAAGGATCAGATGTGACCGGGTCCTTGTTATGCCCACATAGAAAAGACGTCTTTCCTCTTCTTCTGCCGCCCCAAAGAGGGTGCAGGGGATCAGCTGGTCTTCACAACCGGTGATAAAAACCACAGGCCACTGGAGCCCCTTTGCGGCGTGGAGCGACATCAGCGCGACCCGGTCCCCCCGCAGGATCGCGTGATCTATTCCCCGCTCAAGGGAGAGGGTGTCTAAGAAGAGGGCCATATCCCCCTCGAATTGGCGGGCAAGCTCCCTGAGGCGCTCCAGTGCTTCGGCAGGTTGTTCCTCTTCCACATTCAGGCCGTGCAGTGCCACGGCCCTGTCTATCAGCGCCGAGACGGACTCGGCAGAATCGAGTGTTTCGGCCCCGCTCCCAAGCTTCCTGGTGCCTTTGGGGAGGGCCTCCCTATAGAGCCTTGCATAAAGTGGATTTTCGGGGTATTGCAGGGTCTGGAAATAGCGCCAGATAATATTGACCGGATACCGCGCAACGAGCGGGGCCTCGCCGGAGCGCACGTATGGAATCCCCGCCCTTGAGAAGGCCTCTTCCAGATAATCTCCCTGGGCATTGAGGCGGAACAGCACACCGATATCGCCGAAGCCCAGAGACAATTCTTCCTCACTGGATGCTACCCGGCCGCTATCAAGGCTGAAATAAGAGATTCCTCCTATGAGTCTCTCGACCTGTTCCACGATCATTTCCGCCTCTTCCGCGCCAGTTGTGCAGGGAGCAACGGTTACGGGCCGGTCCCCCCCGCATTGGCTCTCAAGGGCGTTTTGTTTCCCTATCACTGCTGCTGCGGCCCTGAGGATCGTGGCGGGGGAGCGATAGTTCCTTCTGAGCACGACCTTTCCGGTATCTGGAAAGTCAGTGGCAAAACGATGGAAGTTCTCAACATCGGCGCCCCGGAAACCATAGATGGACTGGTCCGGGTCTCCGATCGCAAAGAGCCTTGCGTCTCCTCCCCGGACCAGGAGCTTGAGGAGTTCTACCTGGACAGGGCTGGTATCCTGGTACTCATCCACGAAGATCCAGGGGTGCTTCCGGGCGTATGTCTCGGGCACTTCCGGGTGATTACGAAAAAGCCTCAGCGTCTCCACCTCCAGATCATCCAGATCGATCATGGCCATCGATCTTAGCCGTTTTTGGTAGGTGTCAAAAATGGGCAGGAGGTCTCTGTGCTCTTGGGTGTAGGGAGGGCCCATGACCTGTGCCCACTTCAGTTTTGGAAGCGTTCTGAGGAATTTCTTCGTAGAGTTTGAGCCCTTCCCGGATTCGGCCAGGCACTCCTTTGCCAAATTTTCCGCGTCCCACTCGGAACAAAGGGTGAAATCACGCGGGAGTCCGGTCAGCTCCATCTCCCGCTTGAGGATATCAAGGCAGAAGGCATGGAAAGTAGTGACTGTCGGCTGGGACTCTGTTCGGTCCTGGAGCAGGGCCGATATTCTCTCGCTCATCTCCCTTGCCGCCTTCCTTGTGAAGGTGAGGGCTAAGATATGCTCCGGCAAAGCCTTTCCTTCCCTTACCAAGTATGCGATCTTGTGTGTTAGGGTCATGGTCTTGCCAGTTCCAGGGCCTGCAACTACAAGCATATGGGGCCCTTTGTGAAAGAGGGCGGCCTTCTGCTCCTCATTGAGGGGATCCAGTATGGGGTCCGCGGCTTCCGTTTGGTCCAGGGATACGGGTTTCCTTTTTGCCTGCCTCCCTTTTTTCACCCCGCCTCGTGGATGGGAAGGCTTGGAGCCTTCTCCCGTGGGGAGTCCGAAAAGGGCCATCTGACCCTTGAGTATCTCTTTTTCCCTCTCATGGAACAGGCGGATGGTTCCGTACTGTCCATCGAACCCTTCTTCCCTGATCACCTCATTTTTCCTCATCCGGCTTACGGCCTCGGCCAGCAGCAAACCGCCTGCCGCTTCGATCTCGGCCAAGGGAATCTCTATGAGGATGGACAGTTCCGGGCCCAGTTTCGATAGAAGATCTTCATAGCGCTCCCTTACCCTCTTTGCCGCGGCGCCGCAGTCCAGAAGCTCCGAAAGGACCTCGGGCAGGGGAATCAGACTGATGAAGTCCTTTGACAACCTGGGTTCCTCGCGGTCCGCCAATTCATGAACCCGGTGGAGCACTCCCACGGTCAGGGCCCTGCCGCACACAGGGCAAACCCCTTGCCGGGACTGGGTCTCGGCCGGGTGGAGCCTGACGCCGCATTTGCGATGGCCATCCAGGTGGTATTTGCCCTCTTCCGGGAAAAACTCGATGGTCCCCTGGAACCCATCGCCGTTGGTCATGGCCCGAACCATATGCGGATAATCCAGTTCGGTGTCAAAGAGGTTGGCTTCCCGGGCCAGATTGCGGGCCGAGTGTGCGTCGGAATTGGACACTAAGGTATAGCGATCGAGGGAAGAAAGGAGCCGGTTCATGGGTGGATCAGATGAGAGCCCTGTCTCCAAGGCGTGGATATACGGGGTCAGATCTTCAAAGCATTCCTCTAATGTGTCGAAGCCGCTTTTGGACCCGAAAAGGGAAAACCAAGGCGTCCAAATGTGGGCCGGGATGAAGAAGGCCTCTTGGCTGGCTTCCAGCACGGTTTCCAGGAGGTCCTTGGAGTCGAGTCCCAGTATGGGCCTTCCGTCAGATGAGACGTTGCCGATGCGGGCCAGTCTCTCGTTCAATCTGGTCACGGAAGTGAAGTCCGGCATGAGGATCAGGTGGTGTACTTTCCTGGTCCTCCCGTTCTTTTTGTAAATACAGCTGATCTCGCCCGAAAGCATAAATCGTGTAGGTCCCGGACACGCCGGAGGGACAAGAGAGTCCACCTCTTTTCGGAGCTTTGGTCTCAGCTGGTATAGTCCCTCTTCGGCCTCTACCAGTTTGCCCTGGAGTTCCGATATCCATTGAGGGTGAGTAAAATCACCGGTACCCACCACCCTGAGGCCTTTTTTTCGCGCCCAGAGATCGAGTTGCTCCGGGTCAAGGCTCTTGGAAGTAGCCCGGGAGAAGCGGGAGTGGATGTGCAAGTCGGCGAGGAACTTCATGGACAAAGGAAACACCATTGGGAAGTCCGTGTCAACCTCCTATAATAAATCCCTCAATAAGGTCACAGATCATGCCCGCACTCCTGCAGTTGAGATGCAAATAGTCGGTGAGGAGGAGAAACCCGTTCCATTTCGAAATCTCATCCCAGCTCATCCCGAGGAGATTGTGCTGCACGAAGGCCAGATAGCCAATGTATTCCTTGTCCTTGAATTTGAACCTGGGATGAGACTTATGGTTTTCAATGATGGGGCGCATCGTTTCGTGAAGGGGGAGGTATGCGACGTGCTCTTTCCGGGCCACCTCCCTGATGATCTCATTGAACTTCAGCGAGTGCTTGAACCGGTAATGGTTCATATCCTCTGTGATGGGAGGAAGTGAAAGGAGCGCGATCTTCGCGTGGGTGCGGGACTTGAGCCTCGAGATGATCTCAAGGAGATTTCGGCGGTAGTCCTCGGGTGAGGGTTGATTGCGGAGATTCCACTCCTTCACCGCCTCTCTGCGGTTGGTCTCTGTGGCGGACCAGTTGGAATCGTTGGTACCGATGAGGATGGTCACATAATCAGGATTACACTGAATGACCCTGTCCAGTCTCTGGAGCACATTAAATGAGAGCTCGCCGTTGATGCCGGCGTTGATGAATGTGTAGCCTTTGGGCCCCAGCCTTTTTGAGAGCAGATCCACATAATTACAGCTCACGGTCCCATGGGTGAGGCTGTCTCCCACGCAGACTACGATCTTGCCCCTGGGGGTGTCAGGATCATGGGTTTCGAGAAAATGATCGGGACTGTTGGGGGGCTCTCTGTAGCCCAAGTAAAACAGGTACCTAAAAGATCCTACAACCACGATGGCGAGTCCAGCTAAGATCAGGGCGGTTATTTTGAATTTTTTCATGGGAAACCCTCTTCTCAGAAATGGGGGGGATGATTTCGTCAGGTTTGGTAGTATATGGGCAGGATCCTTGGCGCGTCAAACGGTTTCGGAAGACTCAGAGCCTGCAAGGAAGGAACGATCACCCCACAGCGCATCGCGGAGTCCCGATGCCCGTTCTATCCGCCGCCTCACCCCATCGACAAACACCTCTTCCCTTCCCCAGACCTCCACTCTTTCTCTCGCACGGGTGATGCCCGTGTAAAGAAGCTCTCTTGTGATGACCGGGGAGGGTTGTTCGGGGAGGATAAGCAGTGCCCTGTCGAACTCGGACCCTTGGCTCTTGTGGACCGTCATGGCAAAGGCGGGCTCATGGGGTGGCAGCCTGGCTGGCAGGAATTTTCGCACCGAGCCGTCCGCCCAACGGAAGAAAGCCCTGAGCTCATTGCCCAATGCCGGATCCGGAAGGATGATTCCGATGTCGCCGTTGAACAGACCGAGGTCGTAATCATTGCGAGTGATCAGCACAGGGCAACCCCGGTACCAGCGGCTCAGTCCTTTGATCAAACCTTCTTCCCTCAGCATGGCCTCCACCTGTCGATTAAGGCTCTCCACCCCGTGCGGCCCTCGCCTCAGGGCGCAGAGTATGCGAAATCGTTCGAAGTTGCTGAAGGCCTCTTCCACGTCCCCGGCCACGAGATAGGCCCTGTACCCTTCGAGGACCGCATCTCGCAACAGGCGCCCGTGCAAAGAGTCCCGTGGGAGCGGTCTCCATGAGATGTCGTCATATTGGCCGTTTCGGAGGAGATCGAGCGCGCTTTGTCCCTCGCCCCGGTTTATGGCCTCACTTACCCTCCCGATGCCGCCGTTGGCAGCGAACCTGTAGCTCTTTTTCAGGTGTACGACACAATCCTGGATGGATGAGCTTGAGGCGGTCTCGAGAAGTGTGTCCATACGCTCCCCGGTGATCTTCTCGAAGGAGGTGGTGAACTCCTGAGAGAAGCCATGAATATGGCCCGTGTCGCAGATATCTCCCAGAACGGCGCCTGCCTGTACGGAAGCCAGTTGATCTTTGTCTCCCAGTAAGATGAGCCGGGCACTGGAGGGAAGCGCCTGGACCAGCTTGGACATGAGGGCGAGGTCCACCATTGAGGCTTCGTCCACAACCACCAGGTCCAGTGGAAGAGGGTTGTCTTTATTGTGCCTGAAATAGGGGCTGTCGGCAATGGCCCCCAAAAGTCGGTGAATGGTGGAGGCCTCGAGCGAGAGAGCGCTTTTTGTTTCCCTGTTCAAAGGAAGGGCCTCTTTCCCCGCCTTCACGGCCTGTTCCAGGCGGGCTGCTGCCTTCCCGGTGGGAGCGGTCAGGGCCATGCGCAGCGGCTTCCCCCGGGCCTGTTCCAGGATAAGGGCCAGGACCTTTGAGATGACGCTGGTCTTTCCCGTGCCCGGCCCGCCGGAAATGACGGAGAATAGTTTCACGGTGCAAGCGAATGCCGCTACCTTCTGCCAGTCTGTTTCTTTTCCACCGGTGTGGCCAAACAGTTTTGAGAGGCCACTGGAAAGGAGCGAAAGATCGATGTTTTCCGCCTGCGCCGCAGCGCGGGTAAGCAGATCGCGGGCCAGCGAGTTTTCATATGCCCAGTAACGGTAAAGATAGAGTCGCGAAGCTTCATCCAGGATGAGCGGCGCAAACTCCCCCGGCCTTCCCACTACCTTGGTTGCGAGGAGTTTGCGGCGCCAGGGGGCCAGCGGGGGGCATAGGGTTTCCGCTGCGTCCTCTCTGTATACGGGCGGGGGGGTCCCTGCCACGGAGGCGAGGTTTAGGCACACATGTCCCTCCGAAGTAGCTCGACTCACCAGAGCGGCGGCTAAGAAAAGATCCGGGTCTTCATCCTTTGAAAGCCTTTGCATGGCCCTGGCGAAATGAATATCAAGGGGCGAAAAGTACTCTTCCACTGCAGGGGTCTGAGCTTTCTCGGCGTGTCCGCTCATGGCACATCCATCAATTTTTGCCTCATGTCCTGGATCAACCCCGGGGGCGGAAGGTCCCTGTAAATGCCGTATCCAGGGCCCATATCGGGATCAATGCCTCGCAGGAACAGGTAAAAAACACCGCCAAAATGTTTTTCGTATCTGTAACCAGGCAGCCGGTGCCGCAGGTACTGGTCCAGAGCTAGGATGTAGATATGATACTGGAGCACGTAGGAATTCTCCTCCATGCTCCTCGTAACGGATGCCCCCGCATAATCCCTGATTCGGTTGCCCAGGTGGTTTGATTTCCAGTCCACCAAGTAGAATCGCTCCTGCCATTGGAACACCAGATCCATAAATCCCCGCATGAAGCCCCTTACAGGAGCAAACTGGAGTCGCCCAATGGTTTCCGGAAAGAGGCACGGGATATTCCCCGTGGAGTGCCGGGAGAAGATTTCCTTCAGGCTTTCAGATGACACTTCCCGCAGAGGAAAGTAGAATTCCAGTTCGTTGAGGCGACGGCTGACAGGGATGGATGATAGCCTCAGCTCCGATCCCTCCTCCAGGGGAGTGGAGAGCACGCAGTTGACCATCCGACAGATCTCCTCCCTCCATCCTGGATCGTAGCCATACGCAGCGAGCCTTTCCTCAACTAAGGTTTCGATTGACACCGGTTCCTTGCACGTGAAATCAAGGCGTTCCATGAGGTCATGGAGAAAGGTTCCCGCCCTTGCGCCCTTAGGAAATGCGAAGATGCCCCGGGGGGGCTCTTCGACATCGGGTTCGTGGCCGGGTCCCGTACCCATGTCATCCTCCGCCTGCAATTCATCCCTGTCCGGCACTTCCACGGCGTGGGGGAACCCCGAGGTAAGCGATGAAAAACTCGTCATTTGCCATCGTGTGTCGATTGATGTGGAAAACTCTCGGCAGGCAAGGCTCTCTTCTTCTCTCTCGGGCGGGGACCAATCGGAATCGGGCCGGAAAATCGGCGGTGCTGAAATGCCTATGGCCCCTTGGGCACGCTGGGCCAACACCTTCAACCCGCGGAGTAGATCTTCATCAGCGAGGCTCTTGAATTCCTTTTCAACGGCACTCAGGAGGTTTCCCCTTTTGCCGGTTCGGGGCGGATGGAACAGGTATGCCGGTGCTGAGGTCTCCGCCTCGTTGAAGCGGCCCCATGCAATATAACAGCGATTCTTGGCACGGGTCACAGCCACATAGAGGAGCCGGAGGTTCTCGGCAAGGAGCTCCTTCTCGGCCGCTTCGATGTTTTTGTCCCTGTTCTGGGAGCCGAGATCAAGCGTGAAGAGCATGTTGTCCGCAGGATCGTGGAAAGTGAACGGCTTGTTGCGGCCCCTGAACCTGGAGCCTTCCCATAGGAAGGGACAGAATATAACCGGATATTCGAGCCCTTTACTCCTGTGGATCGTTACGATCCTGACGGCGTTTTCATCGCTCTCAAGCCGCAGCTGGTGTTCCTCGAGTCGCGGCGCATTCCTATTCCGTTTCTCCGAGAGCCACTTAAGGAGGCCATCCATCCCCAGCCTTTTCTCCACGACGGCCTGGTGAAGGACCTCTCCAAGGTGGAGAAGGTTTGTGCAACGTCTCTCCCCGTTCTGAAACCGCATGAGTTTTTCAAGGATATGTTCCTGAAACAGGAGGGATCGAAACATTCTAATAAAGCCTCTGCCCGTCCAGAGGTCATGATACTCCCAGAATCTGACTATCCAGCGCTCTGCCTCTGCCTGGTCTTCATCCAAGGCTTCCAGTTCCTCACCCCGCATCCCCATCATGCCGGTGGCCAGGGCGGCCCGCAAGCGTCCTTTGTCGTTCGGGGCGGCAACCCCGGCAAGGACCCTTTCCACCTCCAGTGCCTCAAGGGAATCGAATAGGTTTCCAGAGCTGTACAGGACACTGGGGATATGAAGAGCGGACAGGGCCTCCTGCATGAGGGCTGCCTCGGAATTAGTCCTCACGAGTATAGCAATATCTTGTTCCGACAAGGGCCTGCCACCAAGATGTGCCCGGCCTTTTCTTCCGAGAGTGACGAGTCTGGAGATCTCCGCCGAAACGGCTGCAGAGAGTATTTCCCGGGCCTGGGTCTTTGAGATCGGTCTCCCACGCTGTGCAAGCTTCCCGGCATCTAGGAACCAGATCTGAAAAGGGTACCCCTCCTTTCCATCCAGCCTGAGAGAATCCCTATCAGAGACCTGTGCGGGTGCGGTAGGCCGGTAGGGTATCTCGTCATATACAAAAGGCAGATCGTTTTGGGAAAAAAGAGCATTGATGGCCTTGATCAGAAGGGGATCAGACCTCCAGTTCTCTTTGAGGTCATACCGGGTGGCGACATCTCTGGCTGCCTCCATATAGGTGAAGATGTCCGCCCCCCTGAAGCTGTATATGGCCTGCTTGGGATCCCCAACCAGAAACAGGATGCTGTCCCGGGAGCCGAAGATCCTCTTGAAGATGGCGTACTGCACGGGATCCGTGTCCTGGAATTCGTCGATCAGGGCAGCCCTGAATTTCTCTCTGATAGCCCGCTGGAGGTCTTCTCCCCCTCTGCCAAGCAGCGCCTTGTGGAGCTTGAGGAGGAGATCGTCGAAAGAGTGAATATTTTTCTCTTCTTTCAGCTCGGAGAGGATCCGCTCGGCGTAGTGGAAAAGCTGGCTCTTGAGCGCCATGAGCCGCCGTTCAAAGACCGCTATTAGCTCTTCCTGTCTCCGCTTCAGGGTTTGGCACCGATCAAAAAAGGGATGGGTAGGCGGGATGCCATGCCTTTTCAGTGAGGCATTGATATTACCTGAGGTGAACTTCTCGAAATCCCTGAAGAGTTGAGGGTCCGGGATCTCTGCCTTCATTAGTCCGTCCATGCACTCGATCCATTCGGGGATCTTCTTTTTTGGGTACCGGGTCCTGTTTATGTCTTCATGCTCGGTGAGGATTTTCTGCACTTCATCCCTTGACCTCTCCCAGTGGGTGCGGGCGTCCTCAAATGCCCCCATGAACGCCGCTTCCTGCCTGGAGGTCCCGGGGGTGTCCACCTCTGGGATGACTTTCAGATGGGGATGCAGGACCTTGAGTGAGAGGAGAGACAGGAGGGCATCAATACTGTAACCCCGGCCTAAAGCGTACCGCACAAAAAGAGGTGTTCCAGTGGTGAAGTGCTTCCGCCAGAAGTCGGCCACTACGTCCCTCTGGAGTTCTTCCTGGTCAGTTACAAGTTCCGTGTCAAACAGATCCCCGCTTTCAAATGCGAATTCATGGAGGACCCTCATGCAAAAGCCGTGGATGGTGGAGACGGCGGCCTGGTCAAAGGAGTGAAGCGCCTGTTCAAGGGCATTCGCCGCCTTGTGGGCGTCTGCATGCTTTTGTGCTAAGGCCTCCAGAAATGGATCCTCTGTTCCGACCCCCGTGAAAGCCTCATGGGCTTCTTTGAGTTTTTCGCGGATTCTGCCTTTTAATTCCTCGGTGGCTGCTTCAGTGAATGTGACCACTAATATCTGATCCACAGAGAGGTCCTTTTCCAAGACCAGCCTGAGAAAAAGCCCGGTGATTGTAAAGGTCTTGCCCGTTCCGGCGCTGGCTTCAATGAGGTTTGTCCCCTCAAGGGGACTGTTGAGGAGATCGAAATGACCCTCGGCTGTCATTGCGCTTTAAGCTCCCTTTGTATATCCAGTATCGGTCCGAAGACTTCTTCGGCGATTCGTTGGAACTCCTCGCCAAAGGGATCAGCCCCCCCGAAGCAGAGCTGGTAATAGAGGTCTTGGCATTCCCCCCGTTGAAATCGGCTTCCTGTCCATTGCTTGCGAGCGTGAGCCACGGCCTCTTCCGGGTCTTTGCCCCTGGCAAGTTTCATGGATGCATATTGCCATGATGAAAGCGGAAAAAATGGAAGAGGAAGACACAGTCCTTTCCAGTATCTTCTTAGTAAGGTCCCTAAGATTTCATCGCTGTTTGAAACGGGAGGATATTCCCATACTGCCCACCGAAGCTCCTGCCCCCTTTTTGAATCCAGACCCGCTATGAGGCTGGTCCGGGGATGGCCGCCTCCCGGAATACTGTTGAGGACCAGGTGATAAATCCAAGCCCTGATTTGATCCCTGGGTTTTATCTTGGCATAGCGGTAATGGAGGAACCTTTCCCCATAGATGGATCGTACCCGGCCCCTCAGACTGAATCCCGACACCGCGAGGGTTACCTCTATAGGCTCGCGGGGGGGGGCAGCCATATAATTCCGCAGATTTTCCACAAAGTCTTCCACGCCCCGCCTCATCCCTTCAAAAAGGCACATCCCTACCGTCCCGTGAGGAAGACTCCCCGACGCCCTCATTGGGACATAAAGGTCTTTCAGGTCCTCGCCTCCGAGCCTCTTCCTGACCAAGGTTTCCTGGAGTGGATACATCTCTAAGGGTTCCAGCTGAAACGGCTCGCGGTCCTGAAGGAGGGCCCTAGCCTCTTCCAGATAGATTCCCAGGCGTCTTCGAAGCAGGAACCTGGCCGGATTTCCAAAGAAGCGGCACAAGTCCTCTATATCCACATTCCTCCATGTCTCATCGGGCTGGGAAAGCCCGCTCGTGATGAAGGGCCTGGGATCCTCTCGCTCCTGCAGGAGGCACCGGGCCGCTTCCAGATTCCCCGGCGAATAACTGAACAATCGCCCTTTCTTCTTGAAGTACGCGGGGCTGAAGGCCTGGAGCCGGTGGCGGGTCACGATGCGATCCATAAGGCTGCCTTGTTCCAGCTCAAAGGCCTCTCCTATATAGTCCAGGAGCTCGCTTACAAGAACGGATGGCGGAACAGGGCTGTTGTCCCTGAGGCTTTGACCCACATAGCTTATGTAGAATTTTTGTCTGGCTGAAAGGAGGGTCTCCAGAAACAGATACCGGTCGTCTTTCCGCTTTGAACGGTCGCCAGGCATGGGATGTTGTGCGATAAGATCGAACCCCAGCGGCCTTATGTCTCTGGGATAGGTGTCATGATTCATACCCACAAGGCAGATGACTTTGAAAGGGATGCTCCGCATGGGCAGCATGGCGCAGAATGTCACCCCGCCCGTCATGAATCCGAACCCGAGCACTTCCTTCTGGAGCAACTGCGTCAAATGCCAGCGGATGACCTTGATGTCCACCTCCAGGTCAAACGGGATCATTTCTTGAACAGTGCCAAGCTCATAAAGTATCCGACGTATCACCTGCGCTTCCCGTTCCCCTGCCTCATGCGGCAAAAAACATTGCTCCAAGATATCCCCGAGGGTCCTGGCCCATTGGGCGGGGGTCCGTGGTCTTGATAGGGATCGGACCAGGTTGAAAAGCGTCTCTGTAAATTGGCAGAACTTTCCCAGCAACAGGGCATCGCTGCCCTCCACATGGTCGAAGGGAAGACATTCACCAAACACCCGGGAGCCCTCCCCGGGCAGGGCATACCCCAGAAGGAGCCTTTCAAGGCCCGCCCGCCATGTATTCTCCGAGAAGGGGGGCAATCCCAGCTCTTCGCGGTTTTTTTCGTCCACTGCCCAGCGGATGCCCGTATCTTTTATCCAGCTCCTGATGCGCTTAATGTCTCCAACCGAGAGTTCAAATCGGCGCCTTACCGCATCCACCTCCAGCAGGGCCATGACTTTAGAGGCCTCGAACCGACTGTTGCCGAGATCCAGGACCGAGAGGAAGGCTGCTCCGATTTCACTGTCCTTTCTTATGCCTTGGTCCGCGACGCTGAAAGGAATCCTCCTGGGATCACTCGGAGGAAGATCGAACACCGCCTGGATGTATGGCGCATAGACTTCTATATCCGGCGTCATAACGAGGACATCCTTGGGACTGAGCTGAGGATCCGCTTCAAACATGGCGAGTAACTGATCCTGGAGGACCTCTATTTCCCTCATAGGGCTGTGGCACACATGAACATCAATGGAGTCGTCCTCGGGGGCCACGGTTCTTTTTCTTTGTCGATCATAACGGGCGTCGCGGAGATTCATGATATCGGATTGTATGGTGAGTAGCAGGCAGGGATCCCCCGGGTCTTCAAAACAGGAGGAATCGTCACCCTCGAATTCCATGATCATGTCGAAGAAATCCCTGCCTACCGCCCCCATAGATGCCAAAAGGCTGTTGCCTTTCTCCATATGAAGGGTGCCGGTATCCATATCGAGACCCGACTTGCTCTGCCTGCGTCTTCCGATCTCCCGCTCCGACAGGATGTCTCCCCAGTACTCTTTACAGGGGTTCATGAGAAATAGATTTACCTGGATTTTTGTGGCAAGGGCTGCAAATATTTCCATGTGAAACCGGGGCAGCGCCGAGATCCCAAAAACAGATACCCGCTGGGGAAGGCCCTGTACGCCTGTGGAAACGTCGCGGACTGCCCTGAGAAAGTCTTTTGCCAGGCCTGCTCGATGGGCCCCGCCTATCTCTTTGACGATTCTCCGCCACAGCCTTGCCTGCCAGTTCCTATGCTGACCATTCTCCCAGTCAAATATCATTTTGGGCCGGAAGATGAGATACTGGTCAAAAGTATCTGCAATCCGGGCGGAGAGTTGAAAGGCTTTGAGACCCGTGGGCTGACCTTCCAAATAGGTCCGGAGTTTCTCAAATCCCGGGAGATGAATGCATTCCCGGAGACATTTCATGATTTCCCATGTCAGTATTCTCGGCTCAAAAGGGGAGTGGCCTGGGGGTTTGGAGAGGACGCGCCGGAACATCTCCTCAAGAAAGCGGTTAGGAAAAGGAAACCAGCAATTGGCGCAGATGCCGTGGCGCAAGGAGAGCTGCATGGAGACCCATCTTTCCATCCCTTTGCTTTGAACAACGATGATCTCCGGGTCGAAAGGCGATGCCAGAGGTGTGTCCAGGACCTCGGCAAGTCTGTCCGCGAGGATTTCCAGACGGTTGCTCGTATAGAGCTTGAGACCTCTCGGCAAATGTTCCATTTATTGGTTGCTCCGCCTTTCGCTTGCCCTGTTCCGGTTGTGGCGCTAAGAAATCTATATCATAAATCAGGCGCTTTTCAGAAGAGGGGAAATGGAATTAAGTTGACACCCCTGCCCTCAATTAAATACCTTTACTTACGGTTGTGCCAGGGACCCGAGTTGCACCGGAGATGGCCATGGAGAATTCGTGGGACATTTGAGGGAGGATATAACAGTGAAAAAATGGATCCTGATTGGTACCGGTGCCGTTGTAGTGATTATTGTAGCTGTGGTGATTGTGGGGCTCTCCAGCCTTGGTCCCATGATCAAGAAGGCGGTCAACACTTACGGACCGGGAATCACAAAGACGGAAGTCAAGCTCGGGGATGTAGGGATCTCGATCTTTTCCGCTGAGGCGGAATTGAAGGATTTTCTCCTTGGCAATCCCAGGGGGTTCAAGTCACCCCAAGCCATGAAGGTGGGTTCGATCTATGTTGATGTGGACGAAAAGTCCTTGACCGGGGATACGATCATCATTGACAGGATCGAAGTGGTAGCCCCCGAGATCACTTATGAGAGGATTGGGGGTACGGACAACTTCAGGACTATTTTGAACAACGTAAAAAAGGCTGCGGGCGCACAAAAAACCTCAACGCGGAAGCAGGACGAAAAGAAAGGGGAGGGGAAGAAGCTTCTGATCAGGAATTTTATTGTTAGAGACGGCAAGGTAAACCTTGCCATACCCATGCTCGGAGGCAAAACTCTGAGCGCCAGGCTGCCGGATATCCATCTCAAGGACATTGGCAAGAAGAAGGGCGGGGCATCTCCTGCAGAGGCGTTTAAGGAGGCATTTGGGGCGCTTTATGCCAAAATCACCTCCCCTGCCGTGAACGATATTTTCGCCAAAGGGTTGAAGCAATTGGGCGCAGGAACAAAGGCTGTGACTGAAGGGGCCAAGAAACAGCTTCAGACCATAACCGGAGGTGCAAAAGAAGGCGTTAAATCGGCTGCAGATAAGGTCAAAAAACTTTTCGGGAAGTAAGGAGTTTCTGTTGAACTCGATAAAGACACCAGATAAGAAAGTCCATGAGACCACCCAAGGAGCCCACTCGAAGCAGAAAGCCCCGCTTGGCAAAGGGACCGAAAAAGTGGTTCGCACCTGTCCCGGGTGTGAAAAGAAATTCGAAGTGCCTGTCTCACATCACTCACTGTCCTAGCCGAAAGTCGGGTGGGGAAGATGCGTTATTTTACCTATCATTCAGAAGGCACCAATATTATTCTTATAGGTACGGACAGGGAGCAAATCAAAAAGACGCTGACGCACTATGGCCTGCCTATTCCGCCCGATCACAATATGTTTGAACTCCCCAGGGTAATGGTGATGTGTGCGCTGGACCCGTCCGGGACAGATCACTTCATCCGGGCCAATGTAACGGACAGGGTAATTTTTAAGGTACATGCAAACGCCTTCGAGCATATCAAGAAAATTACAAAGGACTACCGCAGTTTAAAAAGGGGGTCTTTGTACAAATTCGACACTGGCCGCAAGGACCATGGAGTGTTTTTTCTCCCGGAGTGCATAATGAAGGCTCTCAAGGCATACGACTGGGAGCGGCACAGGGGGGAGGTAAAAGAATGGCTGAAGACGGAGAAAGAGGCGAATCCTCTCTCTGATGAAACCGGACAGTTCTTTGTAAAGCCCACCTGATTTTAATCCGGAAAGACATTTCCCTTCTTTCTTCCTGCTGCAATGCCTTCAAAGTCTTCCTGGTTTTCTCCTGTAAGCTTTGATTATTTTTTTGGTGTAGGGGCCGGCCTTCGTAACAGCGTAATCCCATTACCTCGGGCCGTGGCATTACTCTTTTACATCGGGGTGGGGTTCTCCTGGCAGGGAGCGGTGTGGGGGCTGGTCCAGTGGCAAGGTGACCGTAAATGTTGCCCCACG
>JAOZOW010000048.1 GCA_029933075.1 Deltaproteobacteria bacterium
GGGAGCGGTGTGGGGGCTGGTCCAGTGGCAAGGTGACCGTAAATGTTGCCCCACGATTCACCTCGCTCATTACCTTTATGTCCCCCCCGTGATCTCTGACATTTTGCAAGGCAATAAAGAGTCCCAATCCAGCGCCGTTGTGCATGCCGCTCCGGCGTTTGGTGGTAAAATATGGTTCAAAAACCCTGTCCAAAGTCTCTTTCGGGATGCCGGGACCATTGTCTCTGACCTTGATCTGGATGTGCCTTGACCCCCTCTGTTCCATGCTGTTTTCCGTGATAATCTCCACCTTTCCTCCTTGGGGTGTGAACTCCACGGCATTGGAGAGGAGATTCAGGATCACCTGTTTGATTTTTTCAGGGTCCAGCCAGACCGGACCGACCTGGGTATCAAAACGGCGAATTATCTGAATCTCTTTTGCCTTGGTCCGTGGAGAAACCAGCAGGACCATCCTGTCAATGAGGCTGTGCAGATCGCTCAATTCAAAATGCGACTCCTTTTTCTTTACCAGGTCCAGGAGTTCTGTGATCAGGTGGTTTACCCGGTTGATCTCTTCAAGGGCGATGTCATGAAATTGCTTTCTGAATTCTTCATCCTCGTATTTATGAGGCAGCATTTGGATAAAGGCACGAATAGCGGTCAGAGGATTCTTGATCTCGTGAGCCAGGCGGGCTGCGAGGTTGCCCAGAAATGAGAATTTGTCCGCCCGGCTTAAGAGCGCATGAGATCTCTTGATTTCTTCCATCTGATGCTGAAGCCTTTTGTAGAGCCTTGCATTTTCTATGGCAATGGCGATCTGGGGGGCAAATATTTCAAGGGTTTCGCGGGTTTCTTTCGGGATCCCTTTTTCATTAACTGCATCTGTGGCGATCACACCGATGACTTTGGATCGAGTGATAAGGGGCACTACGTAAATGGAACTCGGCTTGCCATGGGCGATGATGATGTTGTCCCTTTTCAGTGGGGATTTTTTTACCTCGGGTACATACTCAGGCCTCCCACTATTGGTCACCCTGACAAGGAGATTGGTCACATGGTCAAGCGGCACCCTGTACTGTTTCACTGCCTCCGGTACTTCGCCATCGAACCCTACGGCGTGAAGGTATTCAAGATATCCGCCCTCCTCGTTGACAAGCATAATTAGGGCGCGACTGACGCTACAAACACTGGACAAGATGTTCATGATGGCGGTGATGAGCGGCCCCAGATCCAGCACCGAAAGAATTGCCTTTCCGGTTTCTTGGATAGCCTCAAACTGCTTGATCTTTCTGTTTAATTCTTCATTCAGCCGGATTGCCTTTTTGTATTTCTCCTCTATGACCCTCTTGTCCGTTTCCATTTCCATGATGGTATGCTTGAGAAAGGATTTTGAGATGAAAAACCTGGACCATATCTCATGGAGCCTGTTACGGGCAGGCCAGGTAAGGCGGTATTCGCAATAAGGTGCGCCTTCGAAAAAACAACACTCTTCACTGAGGGTGATGGGGGTCCCCCCCCAGACAAGAGGCAAGAAGGCGAAGATGCCCTGGTTCATGTAGCAGAGGTCTTTTGTCACATACATGTCCGGGTCCCAATGGAGGCGCACAGTAGCCCCCTTTCTCCCCACATTGACCAGCTCGATCCTTTTGCTCCTGTTCCACTTGTCATTGATCCTCTGGGCATGCTTAAGCGCTTTGCGATAAGACCAGAAGGCCCTCACAAGTAGGGCGCGAGCGTATCCTAAGTTCATATTTTCCACAGCGTGCCTTGCGATATTGTAAGAGGTCCGCTCATCATCGAAGAGCAACCGTGCCCTTTCATGTAGTTTGGAGATCACCCTGGAGGACACCCAGTTATTTGGATCCCTCAAATAGGCTTCAATATCGGGAAGATCGTCTATCTCAGGATCAAGGTCCTCGAAAAGGGCGGAGCACTCCCCTTTGTTGTGCGCTTTTACATAATCCAGAATCGCAATGGAGTCTATGCAACTGACCTCTTTTTCCATTTCAGCATCTGTCACTCAATTTTGAGGCTGTTTGCTTTTTGAGGAGGCATGCCTTTTTCGCCATTGTGACCCAAAAAGCGCTGCTCGTCAAAGGGAATGTCCGCTCAGTGTACCGATCATTGACGGAGCCCAATTTTTGTGCTCATATTGCATTGGTCAAGACCCATGGTGGCTTGATTTTCGGGCTCTTGCCCTACAAAAGACCGCACTGGTGGAGAGATTCATGATAGCTGAGAATCAGAGAGTGACGATCCTTGTGGTTGATGATGAGTGGGGGGTAAGGGAGACCTTCAAGATGTTGTTGAAGGACCATTACCATGTGCTTCTGGCTTCCACCGGAGAAGAGGCCGTTGATATATTTACAAAAAACAGCGTTGATCTCACCCTTTTGGATATCCGGCTGCCCGACATGGATGGCATTGATCTCTTGAAAAAGCTCAAGGAGATGGATCCCGGGGCTGAAGTCATCATGGTTACTGCAGTAAAGGAGATCCAGCCGGCGGTGAAGGCCATCAAGCTCGGGGCCTATGAATATGTTGTCAAGCCGTTTTCTGTGGATGATGTGCTGGTCTTGATCAACCGCGCCTTGGAAAAACGGAGTTTGGTCCAGGAGGTGACCTATCTCAAAAAGGAGCTGGAGAGATACCATCCCTTTGAGAAAATGGTGGGAAGGGATGAGAAGATCACCGCCATCTTTGAGCTGATTTCCACCATCGCCCAGAGTGACGGGGCGGTCTTTATCCAAGGGGAGAGCGGTACCGGCAAGGAGCTGG
Source organism: Deltaproteobacteria bacterium (assembly GCA_029933075.1). Classification (GTDB taxonomy): domain Bacteria; phylum Desulfobacterota; class DSM-4660; order Desulfatiglandales; family Desulfatiglandaceae; genus JAOZOW01. The sequence continues at coordinate 2,758 of JAOZOW010000048.1, forward strand.
TGGCGAGGGCCATACACAATCGGAGCCCCAGGAAAGATCGCCCTTTTGTGGTGATCAATTGTGCCGCCATCCCCGAGGCGTTGATGGAAAGTGAGCTCTTTGGACATGTTAAGGGGGCCTTTACGGGCGCTATTGCCACCTCGGTGGGAAAACTGGAGATTGCCGATGGTGGAACCGTTTTCCTTGATGATATCGATTCGCTGGATATCAACATGCAGGCAAAACTCCTCAGAGTTATACAGGAAAAGGAGTTCGAAAGGCTGGGAAGCAACAAGGTGATCAAGATGGATGCCCGCTTTGTAGCGGCGTCCAATAAGGATGTGGGGAAACTGATTGTCAAAGGGAAGTTCCGAGAGGATCTCTATTACAGGCTCAATGTCTTTCCCGTAACATTGCCGCCTCTCAGGGAGCGGCGAAGCGATATCCCCCTGCTGTTGAATCATTTCTTAGAGTTGTATGCCAGGAAGACGGGAAAGCCTCTCAAGCGGTTTTCGGAAAATGCACTGGATGCGTTGACCAATTATGACTGGCCGGGGAATGTCCGAGAGCTGGAAAATCTGGTGGAAAGGCTTGCTACCATTACCAAAAATCGGGTAATCCAGATGCAGGACATCACGCCTTCTGAAATAGGCCTTGGACGGATGAAGGGCATGAAATTGAAAGATGCGGTGGCATTCTTCGAGAAGCAATACATCATGGAAACCCTTGAAAGCGTGGACGGCAACAGGTCGGAGGCGGCTGAGATCTTAGGTATCCACCGCAATACCCTTCTGAGGAAACTGGAAGGAAACCAGATTGATGAATAAGCAAGCAAGAAGCGGCGATAGTGATTGCCACAATGATACGATATGTAGGCGATCCGATTGAGCTGCACAGCACTACGAAAAGAGTGATTTACTTATGGCGTAATGCCTGCCCGCCTCTCTGCCTGAGCTGTAATAATGCGCATCGACTGCCATTGCCACATCTTTAATCATGACTGCGTGCCTGTGTCGGGGGTGCTGGCGAGCCGATTTGGACCGGAGATTGGGCAAAAGGCCCTTGAGTTTATTCAGGGGATCCCAAGGGAAGGGCTGACTCCGAGATGGCGGGATGGATTTAAGGCCTTATTTCAGAGTCTTTTCCGGTCTATGCCAGCCCAGGCCGTTTGGCCCGATGGAGCTGGCGTCCTTTCCCGCCTCCATCATGCGGGCGATTTTATCGCCTTTTTGGAGATTGGCACCCGCAAGATCCCCGAGATATGGGAGAGACTGAATGAAACCTCAAGGGAAATCGATATCTGGGTGCCTTTGATGATGGATATGAGTTATGCCTATCCGGGGTGCCAGCCTCTCCTCAGCTTGGGAGATCAACGGAAAGCCATGATGCGGTTGACCCTTGAGGCCGGAGGGCGGGTGATGCCCTTTTATGCCTTTGATCCCAGGGGCGGCCTTGAGGCGGTCATGAGGACGAAAAGAGCGATCGAAACCCAGGGTTTCGTTGGCGTCAAACTCTATCCGCCTCTTGGGTTCAGGCCCATTGGAAATGAAGACAAAGAATTGGACAAGGCCCTCCTGGAACTCTACGGGTACTGCTGCAAGGAAGAGGGGAATCCAGTCCCTATCATAGCTCATTGCAGTTGGAGCGGGGGGGTCTATTCCAATCAGCGGGTCGCTGATATAAGGGATTTAGGGGCTTATTACCGGAGCATGGCCCACCCAAAGCACTGGGCCAAGGTGCTGGAAATCTTTCCGGTCCTTAAGGTGAATCTGGCCCACTTCGGAGGGCTGGGAGAATGGACGGCCAGGGCCAACGGAAACCCGCCGCGGGAAAACTGGGCAGACCCCATCGTCGCCCTCATGAGAGATTATGAGAACGTGTACACGGACCTCTCCTTCCATTCCCTGCCCACCAGTTCTCTGGCCGAGGCCTACCGCGAGGTTCTCCTTGAAAAGATCAGAGGGCTGGAACACAAAGTCCTCCTGGGAAGCGATTGGTACATGTCGCGGATGCATGGCCCCCTTCAGGACTACTGGCAGGGATTCGAGGGGCTATTTTCCGAGCTTTTCGATAAAATGACAGGTGAGAACGCTGTTGCCTTTCTTAGATCGGAGGCCACAGAGAGGTTCTTCCCCCGGTTCTTTGCCTCAGGAGGCCGCCTGAGGCCGCCCCCTCTGTAAGCGAGCCCTCATTGAACGCCCGCCTGCATAACGCCTTTCGCGGTCTCCAGTATGCCTTCGGGAAATCCAATGATATTGTAAATTCCCAGGAATCCTACAATCCAGACAACGCCCATTGAGAGGATCCACAGGCCAAAGCCATATTTCACAAAGTCCATGGGGTGGATCATTTTTTCTCCGGTATCCGGATACACACCGAGACCATACACAATAGCGTTGTTGGGGGTGCCTACGATCAGGAAGTGGGCGAACGAGGTGGCAAAGGCGACGGCCAAGCCTACTGCCCACGGTTCTCCGGGCACTCCCGTCATGATGCCCATAGGGATTACGATGGGGCCCAGCAGAGCGGTGGTTCCCGCATCAGACATGAAGTTGGTCATAAGGCCGGAAAGCCCTGAAAGCCCGACCCACAGGCCAAAGCCGGAGTTCATTCCCACCACGCCGAGAATCTTTAGGAAGCTCTGGGCCAGCCACATGGCAGCGCCCGTCTCCTTGAGCAGTGCGCCCAAGGTTAAGGCCCCGCAGTACATGAACCAGGCATCCCATGATATGCCACCCAGGATCTTCTGCCAGCTGGTGGTCCTGAATATTACCGGAATCAGGAGCGCCAGCAGCGATGGGCCACCTAGACCAAGCTCCTCTCCTCCGATGATCCATAGGAATAGGATGAGGAGGAGCATCCCAAAAGTGACATACTCCGGGTAAGACATGCTCCCCATTTTTCGAGTCTCTTCTTTAATGGCGGAGAGTCCGGGAGTGAGGTCCCGGGTTTTGATCTTGCGGCCGAACAGGACGAGCATATAGATGGCCACCAGGACGCCCAGGATCGGCACCATGGGAAGTCCATATTTCATCCACGTGAAAAAGTCCATGGGGACTTTGTATTCACTCCAGAAGCCCATCATGATCACGTTCCGGCCGCCGGCCGCGGGTGAACCGACCCCTCCCACATTCAAGGCGTAACAGAGGGTGAAGAGCAGGAACTTTGCAAGGGCAGGGTCGTGTTCCATCTTGCCCCCTCTGCTGTTGGCGGAGACGGACCCAAAATACACGGCTGCCATCACCGGCGTCATGAAAGCGCACATGGCATGGGCCGAGATGAAAGAGCCAATGATCGACATGCTCATGCAAAGCACGAAGATGGGTACCAGGAACCCCCTGGTCCAGCCGAGAAGCCAGCTTGCCAGTCGCTTGTGAAAACCCACGTCCACAACTGCCACGCCCATGGCCAGGACCCCTAACAGGAACATGGGGGCGTCCCCTGCAAATGTCTTACCGATCATGTTTCGCGGGAGCAGATGAAAAAAGTATGCGAGGAGCGGCATAAGTATGCCAGTGAGTCCGATGGGGATCGCCTCTGTGGCAAAAAAAATGACCGCCATAGGAATGATGCCCAGTACCAGCATGGTCTTTCGAGCCGCCTCCGCCACGTTGTGAGCTACTTCCCACTCGATCAGCTTTTTGGCAAACCCATATTGTTCAACTATATGCACTACACTCTGGGGGGTGGGAAGGGTAAACCCGATCAGGATGAAGAGCCCTGCACCGATGCAGATCCACAACATCTTGTTCGCGAGAATGCCGCCTCCGCCCTCATCATGCTTCAACTCGTGGGTCATAATTGAAGTTCTCCTTTCCCTCCGTCTTTCCTCTTGATGCGCAATAAGGGGATAAATTCACAACCATTGAATGGTGATTGCAAACTTTATTTTAAGGATGTTCAGAAGTAAGTACGAGGCTGCCAATGGCCTTGCTATTCATCTTCCAACACAGTTCTGGGTGAGGCCAAAATTTGTCTCACTTTGGCCTCGCGAATGCGCTCTTCGTGTTCGGCTTTTCTGTTGTATGCCAGGTTGATCTTGGCAATTAGGTCATCCGTTTCACACGGTTTTAGCAAGTAGTCAAAGGCGCCCAGTTTCATTCCTTCGATCGCTGACTCTACGGTTGCATGACCGGTCAGCATGATCACTTCGGTCAAGGGCTTAATTTTTTTGATCTCCCGTAGCGTCTCGATACCGCTCATACCTGGCATGGCCACATCCAGGATGACAACGTCGAAGAGGTAGTGTTTCATTTTTTCGAGGGCTTCCTCACCGCTCAGAGAGGTCGTTACATCGTAGTCTCTAATCCTCAAGCGCTTGGACAATGCGTTCACGAATTCTTCTTCATCGTCCACTATCAATACCCGTGTCTTCATGGTCACTCCTCCCAGGAAACTCGGCAATTATTGGCTGACTTCTTTCGGCAGGATAAGCACAAGTTCTCCCGCCGCTTCGTTGATTTCAAGTTCACCTTCGAGCACACGGAGAAGCGTCTTTCCATGCCTCCCCGGGAAATTTGTTTTTGGCGATCCGGCCAGGCCTTCAAGTCCCCTGAGTATTATTCTGACGCCTGTTTGTAGTGCATCGGCCGTAAGACGGATTGTTCTCCCTTCCCCGGCCATACTTATCGCAAAATCCAGGCACAACCAAAAAAGGTGCTCCAGGAAAAAGAGATTGGTTTGGATTTTCACCGACGCTGAAAGGGGTTCAGGCTTCAACCTCACGCCCCGGATAAAGGCCAGCCTCCCTGTAAGTTGACACATGAACCTGAGAAAGTCGCCCACATCCACACCCATCATCCATTGGTCTGTGCTATGGGCGAACCTGTTGAGGTTCGTGACGATCCCATCTGTGCGCCTGATCTGGTTCCTGATAGATGAGGCAACCTCTTTGAGCCGTCCTGGATCAACGGGTTTACTTTTGTCCGCCAGCTGGCAATAATCCTCAAGAAGTCCGGCATTTTCATTCATGATGGCCAGGGTATTTTTGATTTCGTGGGATATGGAAGCGGATATTTTTCCGAAAAACTGGAGCCCCAGTTCGCCAATTGTCTCCCATTGACGGCTCATGGCATCACCCTCACTTTTCCAGCACCTTGTGCATCTTCTCGATGAGGAACTCTATGTTAATCGGCTTGACCAGATAGTACTCTACTCCAGCTTCGGCCGCGCCCTCTTTGTAGTCCTTTTCCGAGCCATGCCCTGTCATGAAGATAAATTTCATTCCAGGGCATTTCTCCTCCAGTTTCTTTTTCAACTCGATCCCACTGAGCCCGGGGATCTTCACGTCAAGTATTGCGATGTCGTAAGATTCGGCCTCAACCGACTTTAAGGCATCCTCACAGCTCGTCACCCAATCCGCATCGATTCCTCTGAGGGCCAGCCGTTGCGCCATAGTGGTGACCAGTTCCTTTTCGTCATCCACCAGCAAGACTCTCATGTCCATCACCTCTCTTTCTGTTCCTGTTTTAGAGGTAAAGTAATGGTGAAGCTTGTGCCCTTCCCCACCTCACTCTGGACGCTGATCTTCCCCCCGAGTTCCTGTACAAGACCGTAGGTGATGGATAGGCCGAGGCCTGTACCCCCGCTTCCTATTTTGGTGGAGAAAAAAGGCTCAAAAATGCGTTTCAGGTCGTTTTCGGGGATGCCGCATCCGTCGTCAGCAACGGTGATGGATACAAAATCCCTGCCCTCTGTCTTGGCCGTGATCGCCAGATGGCCATTGTCTTCCATTGCCGCAAAGGCGTTGTTGATCAAATTGAGAAAAATCTGTTGCAGCTTGCCTCTATCGCTCTCAATTGCGGGAAGGTCACCGGGTATGTCCACAGATACGGCAATAGACCTGTATTCGGCTTCTTTATCCAGGAAATCGAGAACGCCTTGGACAATATCTCCCAAATTTACGGTCTGGATACTCACATCCATATGGCGGGCAAAACCAAGGAGGCGCCTGGTAATTCTCCCGCAGCGCTCAACTGACGCCAGGATGGAGTTGATCGGGTCCAACAATTGCTCTTTATCGGCAAAGCCTTCCTTGAGGCTGAGCAGGTCTTTAATAAGCCCTGCCTTCTCATTTATAATCGCAAGGGGGTTGTTGATCTCATGGGCAACGCCGGCAGCCAGTCGCCCGATAGAGGCCATCTTGTTGGAATATTCCACTTCGTGCAGGATCATCACTCGCCTCTGGTCGGCCAGGTATATCCTGTTCACCAGATAGGTGCCCCCTCCCAAGATCACTATCAGGACAATGGTGATACTGGCCAGCAGGAACCCGATGAGTTCGATGCGGGTCTCATACCAGGGCTTCATAAGGACCTCTTTCTGTTTGACCACCATGAGTATGAAAGGGGTATCAGCGATATACCTGTATCCGATAATAAGCGGGAGGCCGCTGGCATTTTTCCACTCCAGCACCCGAGTTCTGGGGGCATACTCCGGTACGGGCAAGGAAACCTTCTCAAAGACCTTACCGTGATAAAGAGACGGCGTCTGAAGTAAGCCTTCACGATTGATGAGGAAGGCGTCACCCCGGCCAGCCATTTCAAGGTTGGAGAGCAAGTCGTTAAACTTTTCCATATCCAGGCTGGCTCGGAGCACGTAGCAGGGGCCTTCAGGCAGGTCATGCCGTATCGCCACCACCAGGTGAGGGGTGCGTCTGAAGCCGAGAAACACGTCGCTGGTGTACACGCCGCGCTCCATGACTTCCTTGAACCACTGCTGACGGCTGTAGTTTACACCTTGGAGGTTGTATGGCCCGGCGTAATTGACATGGAGACCTGAAAACTCGATAATCCCCAAGTCAACAAATCCTCCGACCCCTTTCTTTAGATGTTCAAGAAGTGAAGTTAGGCGTTCTGGATCTTTCAACTCCTCGCAGGTGTTGTCCTGCTCGATAAAACGAAGTGCGGCCCTGCGTTCGTCCAAGAAAAAAGAAATGGTCCGTTGGGTATTTGACACCAGGCGTGCTGTGCGGAGCAGAATTGCCGACTCAATATTATGCTGCGTGACCTTGTAATCGATTACGGCCATGGTGATCAAGGGCAGGAGGACGACGGCTGAGGTCAGAAGGACAGTGGCATACCAGATCCGGCGAAAGTTGAACAGGGCCTTATGGGGCCCTGATATGAGATCTTGGTGATCCCAAAATGCCGGTTTGATCCTCTTCAGTATCGACATGCTATCCTGCTTGGAAATGATGTGCAAACGCCAACTAACCTAAGGAGGCACAAAATGTCCCACGGGTTTCTAAAATTCCTATTTTTTGTCTTCGTCTTTAAACATTTCACCTGCGGTCTTAAATCTTTTCGCATCCTTGGCAATTTCCTTCGCGGTATCGAACTCGCCTGCCTCCGCAAAGGCCGCAGCAGCCATGGTCTTCTCCGCCTTGAAGCGGTATGCCCCCCGAATCCGTTCGACCAGAGTTTCCACGTCAACTGGTTTGTTTAAGAAATCAAATGCATTCAGCTTTTCGGCCTCTTTCTCGCGTTCCTCTGTCCCATAGGCCGTCAGGATTACGACCTGGATGTCGGGGTGAGTCTTGCTCAACTGGCGCAATACGTCCATTCCGTGCACTTTTGGCATCTCAAGGTCGAGAACGATGACGTCGGGCTCGTGCTCCGCCACGTAATCTAGGGCTTGCTGGCCGTCATAGACCACATCCGTGCTGATACCGCGCATTCCAAGTCGATTGGAAAGCGTATTCACAAATTCTATTTCATCATCTACGAGTAATACCTTCATGGTCTTCCTCCCTCTGTTTAATGGTGTCCCCAGCTTGCCACCGTATCTTTATAGACACCCTGATAACAGGGTTTTCCATTGGCAACCCGTTTTCTGGTGTGGTACTCACCCTTCAAGTTTTTCTGTCTTCATTCATTTTGACCTCTCTTTTATTGAAGCGCCGCGATCTGAGCCGATTCAGGCTACTGTACGAGGGAGTGTGAAAAAGGGACAATGTTAAAAATTTCACAATATATTTTTCCCCTCTTTTAGTCAAGATTATTGGAGGCGCTTCCCGTAGATTGATCTTGGCATTCCATTGCCAAAAAATACCTTGACACCATCCATACCATTACCTATTGTGCAAAAAATCACAAGAAAAAACGTTGCAAAAGCGAACAGATTTTCTTGACAGGTGCGGAGAGATTGCGGGGAGGGTGATGCATGAAGATCGATAAAGCACTCTTATGGAGCGGCCTCATTGGATTCCTTTTCCTGTTTATCCTGGCGCCTCCGGCAGGGGCTGAGGAGATGTCTCAAGGGGTTGAAGCAGCATCCTCCGGTCACGTGTGGTGGTTCTGGCCTCTGGTGCTGCTCCTCGTCACTTTTGTAATGGGTATTTTTGCAGTACTTGGCGGTGTGGGGGGAGGTGTGCTCTTTGTGCCTATCATCAGCGGGTTTTTTCCATTTCACCTGGATTTCGTGAGAGGAACCGGCCTCCTCGTGGCCCTGTCAGGCGCTCTGGCTGCAGGCCCCGGGCTCCTCAAGATGAATCTTGCCAGTCTGAGGCTTGCCATTCCAGTTGCGCTCATTGCCTCCACCTGCGCCATAATAGGTGCCATGATCGGCCTGGCCCTTCCGACAAATATTGTCCAGATCGCCCTTGGAGCTACCATTATCGGGATTTGTATCCTCATGCTGACCGCCAAAAAGTCGGAGTTTCCAGACGTGCAGCAGGCGGACAGGCTCTCTTCGAGCTTGCGGATATATGGGGTGTATCAGGAAGGGAGCACCGGCCAGGTCATTGACTGGAAGATTCACCGCACACCTTTCGGACTCGGGCTGTTCATTATTATCGGGGTCATGGCAGGTATGTTTGGACTCGGTGCGGGATGGGCAAATGTGCCTGTGCTCAACCTGGTGATGGGAGCGCCGCTGAAGATCAGCGTAGCAACGAGCAAATTTCTTCTCTCCATCACCGATACCTCCGCAGCGTGGATCTATATGAATCAGGGCTGCGTTATTCCCATGCTGGTGGTTCCCTCTCTGGTAGGAATCATGCTGGGGTCTTTCGTGGGAGTAAGGATCCTTGCTGTGGCCAAGCCGGTGGTGGTGCGCTGGATCGTCATCGGCATGCTGGCCTTTGCCGGAATCAAGGCTTTTCTTAAGGGGCTGGGCATCGGATAGGACTGGGCTTGAAAGCGGCCTTTCTTGCCAATCAGAGATCTCCCGGATAATCAGGAGGTAAAGCCATGCCGGATAAAGCAGAAGCGAGATTAGAACCAGGTCCAGAGCAGGTCCGTTATGCTTCTATTCTTGAAAAGGGGATGTATGTGGGGCTGCTGCTCCTTTTTATCACCTTTGCAATCTACGCCTTGGGGATTATGAGGCCCTATATCCCCCTTGACCGGATCTCAAGCTACTGGTCCGTAAACGTCCATGACTACCTCCATCATGCCAATATCAAGACGGGCTGGCACTGGGTCGGGATGCTCCACTACGGGGATTTCCTCAATTTCATAGGCATCGCCATCCTGGCGGGAGTCACTATAATCTGCTACTTGGCGGTTATTCCGATTCTCCTCAGGAACAAGGACTGGGTCTATGCAACGCTGGCATTCCTGGAGGTCCTTGTCCTGAGCCTTGCAGCCAGCGGAATCCTTGCCGTAGGGCATTAGCCTGGTGCTACGGGGTGCAATTGGGCCCTACGATGAGCATATTGTTTGGCAATATGGTCTGTATCTCCTCCATCATGCTCCCGAAAAGCAATTCCTTTATAAGACCGTGGCCATAAGCCCCTACCACGACCATAGTGTCGTGGGGCACATTGTAAAGGTTTTCACGGAACTTCCCTTTCTCGAAAAAGAGCCATTCTATCTCCCCCTTTTCTATACCGTCGTAAAGGGCATTTTTTTTCAATATGTCCTGGTAGTAAGAATAGTGTTTTTTCTCTGCCTGGGTGAAGATTTTGAGGGGAAACCCTGAAAGCTTGCTCACTTTCATCCCCACCGTTAGGGCCTGGATGGCATTGTGCGATCCGCCGAAAAACACGGTAAGGCTTTTCCATTCCTTATAAACGGGAGTGGGGATCAGGACAGGGAACGTACAATTCTTTATGATTTTCCTGACCCTTGGGCCGATATATCCGAGCCCTATTTTGGTGGAAAGGTCGCTTATGGTTCGCGGGCAGCACATATAGGAGAAGTCCACCGGGATATCCGGCAAGGTGGAGGCGGTGAACCCTTTGGGTTCGAAAAAATTGGGCTCCAGTCCTCCTCCCCTGATAATATCCTCGGCATGTTTTCGAGCCGTTTTGGGCGATCTCAAGAAGGCCCTGTCAAGATCAACCGTGACCACCTCATTCTGAAAATACATAAGAAACTGGGGATGTCTCGGAATATAAACCACCAGGGATGTTCCCGTTTCTCTGCAGAAATAGACCGACTGCAGCAATGTTTCACGGCCGAATGGCGTGTTTCTGAAAATATGAAGAAGTTGATTTTTCATGGTCATGTCCCTCCCATCTCATATTTCTTCCTGGACCATCAACTCCTTTCGGTAATGGTCCAGGATTGTGGCCTTTGAAATCAAGCCGAGGAATCTCCTGTTTTGCACCACGGGCAGACTCCAGGAATGTGTCTTGTCGAACAGCTCAAAGACTTTCATCAGATCGTCTTCCAGGGAAACCCGGGGCACCTCTCGATCCATCAGTTCTTCTACCAGTACCGTGTTGTAAAGATAAGGATTAAATAGATATGAGCGTATGTCATCCAGGTGGATCATTCCAAGGAATTCCCCTGTCTTTGAATCTTCCACTGGAAAGTAGTTTCGATGCGTGCGTTGAACAGTGGCAACAAGATCTTTCAGGCGCATCTCAGGATGAACCACATGGCAGTCCTCCTCCAGGAGTTCCACCATATTAAGCTCCGATAATATTCGGCGGTCAGTACGAGGCCTCAGCAGTTCCCCTTGGGCAATGAGTTCCTGGTGATAGATGGAAAATGGCTCGAACAGATGGCTGATGGTTGCGCTTACCATGGAAACCAGGACTACCGAGATGAGGACCTGATAGCTCCCGGTGATTTCCACGATCAAGAATATGCCGGTCAACGGGGCCTGGAGTACACTGCTGATAACCCCGGCCATACCCAGGAGCGCAAAGTATCCCTCCCCCGCCCAAGAGACGGAGGGGAAAAGGTCGAGCAGGATCCTTTGGTAGAACAGTCCGGTGAAGCTGCCGATCACCAGGCAGGGGGCGAAGATACCCCCCGAGCCCCCGCTTCCGATAGTCAGCGAGGTTGCTGTGATTTTCGCCACGATCATCAATCCTATGATAAGCAGCCCTGGAGAGTATTGCTGTTCGATGATGACCCGGATCACCTCGTACCCTTCGCCTAACACCCCTGAAAATGTCAGCCCGATAAGGCCGACCAGGAGGCCCCCGAGCCCCGCCCTGACCCAGGCATAGGGCAGAAGGGTGTTGGATTTGTCTCTGACTACCTTGAGCATGCGCGTAAGGGTCACCGATCCGAGTGCGGTCAATCCCGCGAGACCGAGACAGGCCACGAGATCAATCATGGATATGGGGAATACCCTGTTTTGAAAAGGGATTTGGTTGCCCTGAAGAATGCGGCTTACCTCCGTGCCTACAACCGAGGAGATGGCAATGGGGATGAGATTTATGGGAGTCCACTCGCCCAGTATGGCCTCCAGAGCAAAGATTGTTCCGGCAACGGGCGCATTGAAGATGGAGGCTATGGCTGCCGCAGCACCACATCCCACGATGACGATTCTATGGCGGTCCTTGAGCCTGAAAAAGCTGGCGATATTAGAACCGATGCTCCCACCGCTGATGACCACGGGGGCTTCAGGCCCGGCAGACCCTCCGCTTGCGATGGTGAGGAGGCAGGAGACAAGGCGGGACACACTGGAACGCAGTCGCAGGAGTCCCCCTCGTCTGGATATGGCGTAAATGACCTCGGGAACGCCGTGGCCTCCTATGTCCTTTACCACGTGGTTCAGGAAGATTGCCGAAAGGGCCGCTCCGCAGGCGGGAAAGAGAAAACCATACCAGTGGCCGGTATGTGGCTGCAAGGCGGTTGAGACTGCCGACAGAGAACGGTTGAGGGCCACGGAGGCCAGTCCTCCACAAACGCCCACAAAGGAAGCAATAATGATAAGCTGAAGACGCTCATGAAGGCTGAGAAAAAGACGTCGCATTAAAAACCGAAAAATACCGAAATTTGAGATTCATGATTGAACTGCCAGGAGAGCCGCATGGCGTCACGGAGCGCCGGACCTAAGGTCCCCCGAATGCTCCCGGCGAGGCGGGCAAAAAACCCTTCTCCCCGGATATTTCATCCTCCATCTCCGCAATCTTTTGGAGGAGTTCCTCCTGGGCGGAACACTGTTTGAGGAAGCTCATGAAAGTCTGGTCCCGGAGGCAGAAGCTGAGCCGGGAGAGAAAGAAAAGGTGAGCCTTGGTTGTGGGGCTCAGCATCAGAAAGATCACGAAGACGGGGATTCCATCGACAGCGTGGAAGTCCACCGGGCTGTGGAGAAAGCAGGTTGTGATAAGGGGTTCATTGGAAAATTCGGCTAAGGGGTATCTCGGATGCGGAATGGCCACGCCCTTTCCGATTCCAGTGGAGGCAAGTTTTTCCCTCTGCAAAAGCATCTCCATGAGGAATTCTCTGTCCACTTGGGGAGGAAGCGGACATAGGGAGACAGCATTTCTCAGGACCTCGTCGACTTCCTTTCCCTCTACATTGAAAAACACCCCCCCGCGTCTCATGGCCTCATGGAGTGCGTTTTCATCAGGTTCATATTGAGATGGGGTGTTCTCAAGATCTCTGTGCAGGAAAATATTATGGGTCCTTGCCCATTTCTCCAGTTCCTTCTTGACGAAGAAATATTGTCCGCGCCCTTCACGAACAGGGATCTTGCCCTGGCGTATCCACCGCCTGATCGTGACCTCGGGTACAGCTAACAGTTTTGCTGCCTCTTCAAGATTTAGGATCATATCTGAGTCGGTGATGAACGGATAATGTGATGAAATAGCACAGGACAGCGATTATAAAAAATTTCCTCCGCTTATCAAGGATATATTTTGAGCTTCTCCTCCTAAAGACCTCTGAGCCTACTATCATTCATGTCCAAGGGACTGGAAGGGGATGTCATCAAAAGATGATCCGGACGCCGCCCAGGTCCTGGACCGAAAAGTGGTGTTTTTGCTCCGGGGCTCCGATGAACATGTTGTTTTTGAGGACCCCGAACTCCCGGGAGAGGGTGTCGATGATCTCGGGCCCAAATCTGCCCTTTCTGGCTATAACATCGACCTTGAGGGAAGGGAAGATTTGATTGAGGGGCTTGAGGGCTTCCCTGATAACTTTCTCTTCATTCTCCTCTTGGGAAGAATAGAGATGTACCAGGATCACATGACGGCTGCTCTCATTCTTTACTATGTAATCAAAAGCCTCATGGAGTCGATCGAGACGCCCCCCCCTGGTGAAAAGCATCACCTTCTGTTCGGTGATGGCCGTGATCTGGTCGATAATTTTGCTTCTCCAGACGAGGATCTTGGTCATGATATAATTGGCAAGCATCAGGATGGATTTGAGGATGGGAATACGGAGATACATCAGACCCACCAGGAGGACTGTAGGGATAAAGTAATGGAGGAAGAAGAGAAAGTTACGGTGATCGATCAAAATATTTCCGATAATTCCGACACTGGTGGCCGATACCGCCACAAGGACCGTTATCCATCCCGCCCGGTAAGTTCGTTTGAGTTCCGCTCTTCGTACCTTCAGCAAGATGTTGCCTAACCCGAACAGGGTCATCACCCCGAGAAAAGAGATGGTGTATACCCCTGCAAGGGTGAGGAGCCTCCCCCCGGTGACCAGCAGAATTGAGGAGCAAAGGAGGAAAAAGGCGATAATGATTCGGTGATAAGTCCCCCTGCGGTTGGTTTTCAGAAGGAACTGGGGAAAGCATTGATCCAGGGCCATGCGGCGTACCAGACCGGTAACTCCCACAAAGCTTGTCAGCACAGCGCCGGACAGAACCGTGACCGCATCCACCACCACAATGGTTTTAAATAAGTCTCCTCCGGTCCCTATCGCCACATGGGAAAGGAGATGGTCTTTGTGTGCCACGATATCATTCAAAGGGAGAAGATTGAGGGAGATTATAGAAGTCAGGGGATTGAAAATAATAACGGCCACTAACATGTTGCGGAGGGTTTTTCGGAACACGCCCTGCCCCTGTTCTTCAACGAAATTGGCGGAGCTCTCAAACCCGCTTACACCGAGCAGGGCCGCAGAGAAGCCGAGAAACACCGCTACGGGGATTTGAGACAGTGCGGGCATGGTCTGAAGATTTTCTTTTAGTATATGAAAATCGGCCGGAAAGTTAAGGAAGCCCAAGATGCAGAATGCCACGAGGACGGACATGTGAAAGATGAAGATAACCAGGGCCACGATGGCGGATTCCGTAATGCCGATGATGGTCAGAGTGGCAAACAGGGCCAGGATGGCCATTGTTACATGAATCACCGGGAATGTTGGGACGAGATGATGGAGGTATTCGACAGCGGTCTTGGCGGAGATGACGGCTGTGGCGATGTAGGAGAGAATGGTCATGCAGGCGGCAAAAGAGGCGGTGAGCTTTGAGGTGCAATTGAGCAGGCAGTTATAGGCCCCCCCGTTTAGGGGCAAGGCTTCCACCACCTCGGTATAGATCTTCTTGTAAAGGTAGAGAACTAGGCCGACCATGAGCAGGACCACGGGGGCGAGCACCCCCACGTAGACCGCGGCAATGGCCGCCACATAAAGGCAGGATGAAGTGATGTCATTTCCGCAAATGCCTGTTGCGAGCCACTGATTCAAGCGCTTCCGCTTGGGGGTGCCCCCATGGATCAGTTCCACAGGACTGACATGAGGAGCCCTTGTGGGTTTTTTCTTGGCGACCTTTCTTTTGCGCAATGTCATTGCCGTCCAGAATGGATCTGAGCCTGAATTTGGCCTCAATCGTTTCAAGAAGTTTGCCGAGAAAGCCCTCCCCACCAAATCGATGCTGTCAGTTTACTCCTTTGGGCCGGACCATGGGGTCCCTGTTTCATAGGCCGCAAAAGGCACCCGGCAGCCTCTCTCAAGGCAGATCAGCCATAAAACCTTGGCAGCGGCCTTTCAGAGCTCTTTCTCTCTGAGCTTGTCAAGGGCTTCATTGGGGCCCAGAAGGATCAGGATATCGCTGTCTTTCAGGACAAAGCGGGCCGTGGGAATTAGGTTCAACCGGTCCGGGACGATTTCCTTGATTGCCACCACCTGCACGCCGTAGCGGTTGATCAGGTCAAGTTCGGACAAAGACTTGCCCACAAATTCCTTAGAAGCAGACAGCTGGATAATACTGTACCCCTCCAAAAAGGGCAGATAATCGAGCATATTCGGGTTGTGCAATTGCTCGGCCAGGGATATGGCCTGGTCCTTTTCGGGAAAGAAGACCTCTGAGGCGCCGATCTTATGGAGAATACGGCCGTGGGCGTCTGTCATGGCCTTGGCCAGCACCCGTTGCACCCCAATGTCAATCAGGTTAAGCGTAGCAAGTATGGAGTCGCTCAGGACCGAGCCTATACAGACTACGGCTGCATCCATATCTTTCACACCGAGCGGTTCGATGGCCTTCCTGTCGGTGGCATCAGCGACCACGGCTTGGCTTACGCGGTCCTTGATTTCCTGCACCCGACCCTGTCTCCTGTCAATGGCTAAGACCTCGTGGCCTTTCTCATAGAGATGGGTGGCAAGATAAAACCCAAAATTCCCGAGACCGATAATGGCAAATTGTTTCATTTTCAAACCTCATCCGATCATGATGCTCTCTTCGGCATAATGGTATCTAACTGTCACGCGGCGCGTTACCGCAATGGCGATCACCAGAGGTCCGAGACGGCCCACGAACATTATGCAGGTAATGATCAGTTTTCCGGCGGTGGTGAGGCCCTGGGTGATTCCTGTGGAAAGCCCCACGGTGCCGAATGCGCTAACCACCTCAAACAACAATTCCAAGAACTTACCCCTGCTCGCCGCATGAGGTATCTGCCCAAGTTCCGTCATTAGGAGCGCCATGGTCCCCATGATGACCACCAGCGTACTGATCATGACGATCCCGATAGCCCTGGATACGCTACCCTCGGATATGGTGCGGTGGAATAGCTCCGGATGTTCGCGACCTCGAAGCCGTGAGATGCCAAGGATGACCAGGCTTGCAAAGGTGGTTGTCTTGATCCCTCCCCCGCATGACCCGGGAGAAGCCCCCACAAACATCAGTAAAATGAGGACAAAGAGGGTTTCATTGGCCATTCCTCCTACGGCTAAGGTGTTGAACCCGGCTGTCCTTGCCGTCACGGACTGGAAGAATGATGCCAGGAATCGGTCCTGGAGGGACAGCGCACTCAGGGTATTGTGCCATTCCATGAATAGGATCAGAAAAGCCCCTGAGATGATTAATGCGCCGGTGGTGGAGATCACAATCTTCGAGTGGAGGCTCAACCTGGACCACATGCGACGCTTGAAGTGTCCTTGGCGTTTCAATTCGGACAGAACCAGGAAGCCGATCCCGCCGCAGATAATCAGGCACATGAGGATCAGGTTCATGAACCAGTCGCCCCTGTAGGTTATGAAACTATCGGTGAACAGGGAGAAACCCGCATTGCAAAACGCGCTGACCGAATGGAAAATCGCCGCGTAGAGGGCCTTGGGGAACGGCAATCCGGGCAGAAGGCGCAGGAATATCAGGACCGCGCCCATTCCTTCCATAAACAGGGTAAATAGCAAAACGTCCCTTAAAAGGGAAAGCATACTGCGCTCTTCCCCTCTGGTCAGGGTGTCCTTGATCACAATTCTCCCTGCCATTGAAGGTCTTTTCCCTGCCATCAGGAGAAACAGGGTGGACATGGTCATTATGCCAAGTCCCCCAACCTGGATAAGCAGAAGGACGACTCCCTGGCCGAAGATGCTGAACGCCTTTCCGGTGTCCACCACCACGAGGCCGGTCACGCAGGAGGCGGAAGTGGCCGTAAACAAGGCATTGACAAATCCCAGGTGCTTGCCTGCCGAAGCTTCCGGGAGCATGAGCAGAGCTGTTCCGACGGTTATTAATGAGGCGAACCCGAGGATGGAGACGCGGGCGGGCGACTGCAGTATGGATCTGGAGAAACGAAAAAGGAGGTCTTTACTCCAGGAGGTCGTTATATGAGTGTAACGGGCCATGGAGGTCGTTTCCAAATACGCCTGATAATGTTGCGGCGTGGGATGACAGGCTCCCTTTCATCTCAGTCGCTGCAGTCAATTCGGACAGGCAGATCATAGAGAGTAGCAGATTCAATGTCAATTTATTTGGCCCCGTGACATCAACTGGGCGCTGCCTGCAGGATGCAGGGGATATTTTTCTC
>JAOZOW010000116.1 GCA_029933075.1 Deltaproteobacteria bacterium
CGGAGGGTCCGCCATCTGGCGGAACAAGGCGGGAATCTTTCACGGTGCCGCCCTCCCTGGCAGCCTTCATCTCTTCGTCGGAGACCCCTTCGCGTATCTCGATATCGTACCGTTTGTTCTGGGAGTCGGGAACCAGCACGGCCACCACGTTGAACCTCTCGGAGATCACCCACGAGGGTGCCAGGGGGACCATCCAGCCGGATTCAGGATCCCGCACCTCCACGCAATAAAGGTAGGCATCGGCCCGCCAGCCCAGTTCATTGTGCTCAATGCCCCATTCTGTAATCTGCCTGTCAACCGCCTCAAAGACTTGCTGCTGCGCCTTGCGGACCTCATCTGCCACCTCTTCACCGCCACCCACGATGTTGAGGGCAGCCCATGTGAGCAGTGCCGCCACAGGGCTCAAGTCCGACCCATAGGCATCGCAGCCAAGGCGGGCCGCTTCAAAGGGCACAGACCCGGCCCCACAAAAGGAATCTCCAACCCTGGGCCTGTGGCCGAACCGTCGCCTCCCCAGTTCCTCCACCAGCTCTGGGAGGCTCCTTGCGTTGGTTCCAAGGTGTTTGTTTATTTCTTCCCATGACTCTGGCGAAGGGCCCTCTATCTGCTCCGGTCGGCAGCAATAGCTCAACTTTTCGGAATACGGCATTCGCTCAAACACAAGGCGCTGAAGCTCAGCCTTGTCTTCACGGGACAACCCTGATCTCAGGTCAGGAGCATCTTCATCTGATGAATCATCCAGAAACCGTTTTCGGATGCTTGGGGGCATGGTGAGGAGTTCCTGGACAAGGCGGGATTTTGGAATTGTCTTGTTTTTCCTGCGCCAAAGGCCCTCTGAATCCATGGTCAAGAGTTTTAAAAAGATTTCTTTATCCTTCCTTGAATTATCGGAGGCAGGCAGCAACAGCCCCAGGAGGGCTGCCCGCACCATGACAAGGGGCTTTCTGCCCCACCACTTGCCAAGTCCCGTAAGTGTCTGGCCTGAGCCTGCCTTGCGCTCTTTATAGCTTTCCATGGATACCTTGGAGACCGGGAACTGATGCTCCATAAATGAGGGCGCCCATGCAAGGGGTGGATCATTAGATGGTAGTGTTGTGGATTCAATCTTACTCACCATGGTTTTTCTTCCTCGCTCTGTTTTTAGGAGCACCTCCATGCTGGCTGAAGAGGGAGCGTCCCTCGGCCATGCGGAAAAACTCGGGAATGATGGGTTTATCTGACTCGAGGGTTACTGGGTTCTCCGTGAGTGCAAATCTGACTGCCTTGCGCCAACCTTTGGACCGATCACTCACACCATGCCCTGTTGCTGCCGCAGTCTGAGTATAAAGCCACCAGCGTTCCTCCGGATAAAGCCCCTTCCAGTTGGCAATTGCGTTGGGGATAAGGGAGGGGTCTGCCTCCTCGATCGCCCAGAGAAGGAGTACAAGCTCCTTTCCAAGCTCACGGCGCACAAGATTTTGGCCCGCCTGCCAGGACCCACTCCTTCTGCCCATTTGCTTGAGGCGGCGGTTGAACTCAGCGCGGACCTCATCTGCCACGGCATCCCATTTGGGCCGTGCCAGTATCACCCTGATCTGGCCATCCAAGCGCCTTCCCAAGGTCATGGGGCTTGAGCCGGTGTTCCTATCCCACGAGAAGTGCTCGCTCACTTTGATTTCCTGCGTGGCACCGCGGGGGATCTCCACCACGAAATGGTGTCTGCTCTCTTCCGGGTCAAAACCAAAGGAGCGGGAAAGGAGCATCTGAGGGCTCGGGGGTTTCTTGGCCATGGTTAACCTACTGTTTTATCTCACTGGGTCCAAGTTCGGTCTTGACCTCCTCGACCCAATCAAGGAGATCCTGTCCGCTCTCAAAGTAGAGGGATTTGGCCTCCATCGTCACCTGGCCTTCTGTCTGTATCTTTCTGAGGGAATTGAGGCATTCTTCTATGAGATCCGGGGAAATCTTCTTTTCTTCATATGTCGTGAGCTCCACCCATTCTCGCACGCCACCCGCACCACCAACAGTGATGGTTAGGCCCACAGGGCTTGCATTGAGGCGCCTTGAGCGATCGAGGAATTCATAGGATTCTTTGGTGCTTTCTGTTCTTTGCAAACGTTTCCACAAGGCCGGGCGATCGGGCTCAACTTTGACCTCTTCCGTGCCCTCCCAATTGATGGGGATGCGTTCGACTTCAGACTCGATCCCGTCTCTTTCAGCATAGGCAAGAACAAAAGGGGCACCCTTTGGAACGCTGAAAGGACCTTCATAGGTGGCCCCTGCCACCTTCGGATCGCTGCCGTCCGTCGTATAATGAATAAAGGCCTCCGGGGCGGCTCTTAACTCCACCTTTTTGTCATCGCCGCTCTGGTATACCCTGTGCTTGAGGGTAATCCTGTTCCTCCAGGTATAGGGATCTCCGGGCTCATGGACCCCGGTTGAATCCACAGCAAGGAAGGACACTTCAAGCTCCTTGGTCTGAAGGGTGCTGCCATCCAGTTTGGCAGAAGCGGTGGTGGCCGACGCCCCGATTTCCCAATAGATGGCGTCACCATGAATGGGCGTTATGTGGAGGGTTACTTGCCCAGTGTCATCATTGCGGTTGGCCTCCTTGACCACCACACTTGTCTTAGGCTGAGGGAAGGGCCCTTTGTCCACAAAGCCGCCATCTTCCCGCCACACGTCTTTATGGAGGCATTCTTCTTTCAACATATCCAGGGCATCGGGCCTGTGCCATTGCCATTTGGGATTGGTGGCGGCTCTTCGTTTTACCTCCCTCCACGGCATGGATTGCTGAGTGAACAGCCGCTGCTCACACTTTTTCCTGAAGGTTTCACCCGATACCTCTTCGGTGAATTTCATCTTTTCTTTTAGAATATCAAGAATCTGCTGCTCTCCGGAGTACTTATTCTCCTTAAACTTCATCAGAAAATCAGCACTGGTTAGGCCCGATTCAACAGGATACCACAATACCGTGAAGGTCTCGCGAACAGCAGAATGAAAGTTTTGCAGGATCCTTTCTTCGAGGTCTTTGGCCTGGACCATTTGAGGATCGTTCTCAGCCACTTTTTCCTCTTCGAGTTCCTGGAGGATATGCTGGATTGCCTTCAGGCGCTTTCCGACGTCAATCAAGATATCCCAGGTGTCCTTTGTACCTGTCAGAAAGGCTATCCGGTTTTTCCATGTGGCTTGTTTGTAAAAGTCTTGGAGTTCAGGCCTGAGCCCGCCGCCAGGTCGTGGCTCGGTAATGACCAGCGTCACCTTATCCTGCTCAAGCTCTATCTCATCTATGGCAGGAAGGATTTGAAGCTTCTGATAACACCAGCCAGTGACAGGCTTGAAAAGTTCATTAAGACGTTCCCTCAACTCCTTTATGGCCTGCTCCGGCGCGTAGGCCTTAACCAGGGATTCAAGCTTGGCGTTTAGATTCTGCACGTTTCTAAAATAAAGTTTTCCATCTCGGGTGCTGTGAAGGTACCAAGCCGCTGTTGCCAGCTTCTCAAGCACATCCGTCTTAAGGCGGGATAGATCGCGGCCAGGTTCGCAGAGGTATGCGATTAATTCAGGAATGGATAGGCCAAGCACGGCATTTGGGACATTGGCCAAGGAAGATATCAGAAGGAGTTTGCAGGCGTCGGTGGTGTCGGTATTGCCCAGGTTTGCGTCCATAATCTCGGCTACCGCCGTGCCCTCCGATGCGATGTCGTGAGCAATGGCATTGCCAAGGGAGTTGTTGATTTGATTGATCTCCGCCCGTGTCTCTTGGTCATTAAGGTCTAAGTCGTGCGCTGATATCAAATACCGTTTTTCTGCCATCTTGTTGTTCCACAGGCGCGCTGTGATTATTCGCATGAGGCGGATAAGCCCGCGAGTCTGCTGAAAGCCCGCGTTTTCACGAAATCTTGCGTAAAGATCCCGAATCCCCGGGTGAAAGGGGTACGAAGACATGATCCTGCCGGCAAAGTCCTCTGGGGATTCGCTCGTAATGGCCATCTGTTTGGCAGTCCGAAGGGCCTTGGCGTAGCCTTGAGCCACTTCACTGATTTGGGAATCCGTGGGCAGTTTTTCAAAAATCCTTTTTCGGAGGATATGGTACAACTCGTCAGAGTTAAGCCGCACAGGTTCAAGTGTCATGGCTGTTCGGTGAGTCTCTTTCTCGAAGTCAGAAAGGACTGATGAGATCTGCGCACTCCCCTTCACGTAGGCCGTTGCAAGATCTGTCAACACCAGACAGACCCGTGTGCAACTTCCCTTACCCAGAGCAATCAATAGATTCGATAAAGCTGTGGCGGTCACCTGAGCGAGGTCAGAGTTCCCTATAGCTTTGGATTTGGCGTTTTCAAAATAAGGGGGCAATTCGTCGAGCAGGATGAGGACCGTCTCACCGGCGAATAGATTTTCCCATGCCTTCTGGCCAGGAGCCTGCAGAGGACTATAGCAATCCTTGAAATGATCCTTTTTGCCCAGTTGCTCCGCCAAAGCTCCCCAGATCCCTAAGGGGGCATCCGATTCCCGCCCAGAGAAAGCAACTACTTTTACAGGCCCCAGCGTCGGATCTGCTTCGTGGAAGCTCCCCATGACCTGGTTCCGAAGCTCGGGGTACTGGGCTAATAAGCCTAAGGCCAGAAGATTATGGGTTTTACCACCACCCATGGCCTGCTTTAGCTTGAATACCCCTTGGTCGCTCTTCCCTTCTAGACGCCGAAAGGCGTGCTCCAAGAGCACCTTCATGCCTTCGGTGATATAATTTTCCTCAAAGAACGACTGTGGATCGATATGGCCTTCAATTAAATCACCCAGATCCAAAACAGTATCCCGCCGCTGTGGGTCAAAGATGATATCGCGGGGTTTACAAAGCTGCTTCAGCGGTTTCATAGCCCTCCCCTGTATCCTGAGATTTTGTTAGAAAATAGCCTATTGGCAGACTTCCTCCTCCTGAAGAGCGGTACAAACCGATGAAATCCGGTGGCCTTTTCCTCAGACGGGTGTTACACCTCTGCGATTTCGAAAAGAATTTCGATTTTTTACAGCTGATTTTCTAGGGTCCCAAAATAGTGTGGCTTTTTTTATACAAAATCGGCGCTAATTTGTCCAATTGGATCGGTGTATAATTCCCCCCAAAAACTGGACAGTGTAATAAGGTGCATTTATAGTCCATCGTGGGCAAAAAGAGAAGGAGGACACGGACACGATGGGAGGAAAAAGGAGAAGATTTGATGCTGCATTTAAGGCAAAGGTAGCCCTTGAGGCTGTGCGTGGTGAGAAGACCATTGCCCAGCTGTCCAGCGAGTTTGGGGTCCATGGCAACCAGATCAGACAATGGAGAAGGCATCTCCTCAATGAGCTCCCTAGCATTTTTACCAATGGCAGGAGACGCTCTGAGAAAGACTCAGAGGAGCTTACTGCTGAGCTATACAGACAGATAGGGCAGTTGAAAGTGGAACTGGACTGGGTGAAAAAAAAAGCTGCAATGCTCCGTTGATCAAAAGCGCGAATTGGTAGAGGTCCACAATAGGGAGATCTCGGTAATGAGGCAATGTGAGCTGTTGGGGATATCAAGGAGTACATACTATTATCGGCCCGGGCCAATAAGTGAGCTGAACCTGGAGCTCATGAGACTAATAGACGAACAATACACTAAGACTCCATTTTACGGTGTGCCTCGAATGACGGCGTGGCTGAGAAGGCAAGGATACGAGATTAACCACAAGCGGGTGGAGCGTCTGATGAAACTGATGGGACTTCAGGCGGTTTACCCTAAGCGCAGGCTTACTGTGGCCTCCAAAGAGCATAAGATCTACCCATATTTGCTCAGAGGTGTTGAGATCAAGGAGCCTGACCAAGTTTGGTCTGCCGATATAA
>JAOZOW010000117.1 GCA_029933075.1 Deltaproteobacteria bacterium
ACCCCGTGATCCTCAAGGGCAGTGAGCCCGTGGCAGTCGATGCCTTGGTGGTACTTAATCAATAGCTCCCGCCCTTCCCACCCCCCGCGGCATCCCTGATTACGGGTATGTTACGAACTCCTGACGGTTATCTTCCGGGGTTTCGCCTTCTCCACCTTCGGAAGTTTTAATTTGAGCACACCATCCTTTAGCTCCGCTTCAATCCTTTCCTGATCAATCACCTCTGAGAGGCTAAACTGCCTGTAATATTTGCCAGTCCGGTATTCCCGGAAGACATCCACCTCATCAGGACCTTCGGGAGCATCCACTTCTCCCGAAAGAGTGAGCACGTCCTCGCGAAGATCAATAGTGAGATCTTCGGCCTTAACGCCCGGCATATCAGCCAGGAGCGTGATATTTTGATCTGTTTCAAAGATATCCACGGCCGGCGAAAAGACCAGCCCCGGTTTGGTCTGCTCTGCAGGCGTTGTCACCTCGGCCTTTTCTTTTGCCTGTAACGCTTTGCTTTCAGTTTCCACCATTATTCATCCCTCCCTTCAGATATGCTTCAGGCAATCACGATGCCTTGATCGTTATCTGCTTCGGCCTTGCTGCCTCTGCCTTGGGAAGAACTACTGTCAACACCCCATTCACACAACTGGCTTCCACCTTTTCCGTATTCACCTGGGCAGGCAAGTTTACGATCCGGCTGAACTTCCCAGCCTCCCTCTCTTTTCTGTGGTATTTGGCATTCTCGTTCTCAGCAACTATCCTCCTCTCACCGGAGATGGAAAGGCTGTCCCCTGTAACTGAGATATCCAGCTCATCGGCTTTTATGCCGGGAAGCTCCGCTCGAACATAATAGTTGTCTCTGTCCTCAGTAACGTTCATCAGTGGAAACACGCCCGCAAAAGGCTCCCGGAAGATGCCCCTTGTCAGCCTGTCGGCGAGCATGTCCATCTGCCTCCGCATTCTTTCAAGCTCCTCGAAAGGGCTTTCCCAGTCCAGCCCAGGCCAACCACTCAGTTTTTTCAACAACATCACCAATCCCTCCTTTCCCTGAAAATGAATCGTTCAAAAACTGACCGCACTGCTATCCAAAATAAGTTCCCTTGCAAATTCCAAATCAATCCTGTTAACAATTTAATCTAACAATTACGGATGGTTATATCCTGTTCGGTAAAAAAGATAATCACACTTGCTTTCATGTCAAGAATCCTCAGCCCCCAAGGAACGATTTTAGTCGGCTTGGGGAGGATTCGACCTTGAAACCAGCAGCGAGTGAATTATTTTTCAATCGTACGCAGACAGATGAACAGGAAAGGAGGTGAACTTCCTATGGCAAACTTGATACCATGGCGCGGTTTGAGGGAGCTTGACCGCTTCAGGAGTGAAATGGATGACCTTTTCGAACGCTTTTTTGACTGGAGGCCATCCTTTCGGTTCATGGAGAAAAGCGAGTGGACGCCCTCGCTGGATCTGTCCGAGACGGAAAACGAGCTGATCGTGCGGGCGGAAATCCCCGGCATGAAAAAAGAAGAGATCGATATCCACCTGGAAGGCAGGCTCCTAACGATTCAGGGTGAAAAGAAACAGAAGTATGAGGAAAAAACCGAAAATTTACACCGGGTGGAGTGTCGGTACGGCGCCTTTTCAAGGACCTTGGATCTTCCGGCGGACGTGGACTCTGAGAAAGTCCAGGCCACTTACAAAAGGGGCGTTCTCACCCTTATTCTCCCGAAAACCGAAAAGCGCACAGCCAAAAAAATAGAGATCACAGGAGCGTGATACCCTAAAGGCCCGCCGTATCGACGCCGATCATAACAGGGCTTCATCCCAGGGGAAATGGACCTCAAGGGATGAAGCCCTGGATGAAAAGTTACCCTTCATCAGCCACCACTTCAAGAAGCTCATCGAAAATTCCCATAAAATCCACAACCCCGACGATTTTTCCATCCCGGACAACAAGAGGCTGCCGAATATTCTCTTTGAACATAACATAAATAGCCTTGTTCAAAGTATCGTCCTCTTCTAACAGGGGATGCACGGGCGACATGATCTCTTTTACGCCTTTTTGGGCCTCCTGCTTGACCAGTTCGGAAAAGGTGCTATGAAGCCACCTGAAACGCTCCTGCGTTTCACTGACCTCTCTGGAAACATCCAGGGCACGGGAGGAAAGCATGGAATAGAAGGCCTTGAAATGCTCGGGGGCCTTTGCGCCTTCAGGTACAAGTCCACGCAGCAGATCGTACAGGGAGAGTTTCCCGATAATCCTCCCGGCTGCATCGGTGATAAAGATCGTTTTATGGGAAACCTTGGATGGAGAAACCCTGCCTTCCTCATGATTTCTCTTGAGTATCGCAAGCGCATCACTCAGTTTCGCATCCACATTGAGGGTGCTGTACTCCTCGATGGACGACATGACATCCCTGATTCTTTTCTGATCAGGCATTTCCGCTTCCTCCTTTGATAAAAGGTTGAGAAACCCTCTGTACAAGTCAATCCATTTATCTGTAAACCGACTGGCTTTTCAGATAGATCACCTAATCCCAAATTTCAAGTCAAATCCTCTTCATCCCCCTCCGTATCCTATTTATTCCCCTCAACTCCTTTGCCCCTGTGATCTCATATGATCCCTCTTGGCCGTCCCGACGGTTGCGTATCCATATCTCTTTTAGTATTGTCTGTATTGAGCCATGGACAAGAGGGGTAAGGGCACCCTGCAGACACCATTGACAGAAACCCATATGGAGCTATAGGGAGGATTTATCCATGCACCTTCTGGCCATTATTGGCAACCTTCGCTTTCAGGATCTCCTCGACATCCTTTTTCTCACAGTGGTGAGCTATCATCTCTATCTCTGGTTCCGAGGAACCAAGGCCTTCAAAGCATTAGTGGGGTTGCTCGGCCTCGGCATAGTTTATACGGCAGCCCGGACCTGGGGTTTGTTCCTGACTACCTGGGTCTTTCAGGTGCTATGGCAGGTACTGGTAATACTCCTGATAATCCTTTTCCAGTCAGAAATCCGGCAAGTGCTCGAAAGGGTGAATCCATTGCAGGCACTTGGGCTCAGGAAAATCGCGAGACCCGAGGAGTGGATCCCCGGATTTTCAGAAGCGGTCTTTGCAATGGCGGAGCGGAAAATCGGTGCCCTGGTGATTATCGAACGCACCGACCGGGTAGGGTCCCTGACGACAGAAGGCCAGCCCCTGGAGGGCGAGCCTACACAG
The DNA here is from genome assembly GCA_029933075.1 of Deltaproteobacteria bacterium. Classification (GTDB taxonomy): domain Bacteria; phylum Desulfobacterota; class DSM-4660; order Desulfatiglandales; family Desulfatiglandaceae; genus JAOZOW01. The sequence continues at coordinate 3,211 of JAOZOW010000117.1, forward strand.
GAACTCCTCCTGAGCATATTTCAAAAAGAATCCCCGCTGCACGATGGGGCCATATTGATAAGGGAGGGGCGTATCGTGAGGGTGGCCTGCTACCTTCCCCTGAGTCCTGACGAGGGGCTCCCAAAGGAATGGGGCACCAGACACCGGGCGGCCCTCGGATTATCCGAGCGATCTGATGCCTGGGTAATAGTTACCTCTGAGGAACGAGGGGAGGTCTCTGTGGCACGGGGACATGAGCTGACGCACGTGGATAATGCGGAAACCCTTTCCCGGATCGTCCTGGAAGCGGTCACCCCGATTACCCCTCCCAAGAGATCATGGCAGGGCAGAATTCAATCGATTTTCTTTTACAGGTGGCGTATAAAACTGGGGACCCTCGCCCTGGTAGGTGCGGTTTGGCTCCTCCTTGCAGGACAACAGGACTTTGAAAGGACGCTGAAGGTGCCATTAGAGATCACTAACATACCCCAAACCCTTGAGATCCTATCGGACCAAACGCCGATTGTGGCGATTACCGTGAGGGGCCTCAGGAAAGATGTAAGCACACTGGAGAAAAAAAATATCCGGGCAGCGCTTGATCTCTCAAGCGCCACCAAAGGGGAAAGGATCTTTCGCATCACGCGGGATCAAATCCTCTTGCCAAACGACTGGCTCAATGTGGTGGATATCAGCCCATCTCAAGTGAAATTCAATTTTAAAGAGAAATGAATACTGCTCATTGAGACCCAAAAATAGGATAAGAAAGAAGCGCTTATACCCATGGACAAGGAAAAAATCAGGAAAAGATTGCACAGCATTTTGGATATTGCGCCGGAGATCAAAGGCATATTGCTTTCAACGCATACAGTGGAAGTCAAGCGAAAGCGAATCAGGGACTTCCTTGCCGATATGCTTCTGGCCACATTCGACAACGACCCCAGTATTCCGCCCCTGGAATGGATTTTGACCCGCGATGCCATCAATGTGTTCAGAAGTATCCTCTCGGCAAGGAGTGAATCTCTCGCGGGATTCAGCTTCCTACACTATCTCAACAACCTGCTCAATAATGATAATCTCAAAGGACTGGAACGCCCTTCAGCGGGTTTCTTTGCCGAACTGGAGCACCTCCTGAAAGGAGTCACGGGCAAGGCTGGTATCTATCCCGAAAAAATCCCTGCCTTCATGAAATATGAAGGGCAGAAAGCCGCCCGACTCAGGTCAGCTGATCTGTCAAGGATGAGCCGCTTTGCCCGCAATTTCCTACTCCGTTACGCTTCGGGCCTGGACCGGAGCACTATCCGCAAACGGAGCATTAACAAACGGAGGATATTGAAATACTTCGGGGCCACAGAGCTGGAATGGGAAGATTGGAAATGGCATACGAGACATATTGTCAGGGATGTGAAAACCCTAAGCGCTCTCATCAGGCTCACGGATGCGGAATACCTTGCGGTGAAGCGCGCCAGAGAGCACGGCATCCCCTTTGGGATCACTCCCTATTATCTTTCGCTGATGGATTACCAGCCGAATCGCGGCAAAGACATTGCAGTGCGTGCCCAGGTGATCCCAAGCCTTCACTATGTGGAAAAGATGAAGGGATACCGGAACAGTGAAGAACCCTCCATGGACTTCATGCTGGAAAGGGATACATCTCCCATTGAGGGGATCACGAGGCGCTATCCAATGATCGTAATCCTGAAGCCCATCTTGACCTGTCCGCAGATCTGTGTCTACTGTCAGAGAAATTGGGAAATCGAGGATGTATATTCCCCGCATGCGGTTGCTTCACAAAGGAAGCTTGAAGCCGCTATTCAATGGATCGCGGATCGCCCGGAAATCAATGAAGTCCTGATTACAGGGGGCGACCCTCTGCTGTTGTCGGACCTGAAAATAGAAGACCTCTTCCTCAGGCTCTCCCGGATTGAGCATGTGGAAAGAATCCGTATAGGCACCCGTACCCCCGTCACCCTGCCCCAGAGAATCACCGACTCCCTTGTAAGGCGTATCAATCGCTTTCACAGCCCGGGCAGGAGGGAGGTTCTAATCGTAACGCATTTTGAACACCCATATGAGATCACTCCTCAATCCATGGAAGCGGTCCAGAAATTTCGCCGCTATGGCATGGATGTATATAACCAGATGGTATATACCTTTTATAATTCCAGGAAATTCGAAGCTGCAGCCCTCCGTCACAAGCTGCGCCTGATCGGAGTGAAACCATATTATACTTTCAACACCAAGGGTAAAGAGGAGACCGACGACTACCGCGTGCCGATCCCACGCCTGCTTCAGGAACAGCAGGAGGAAGCCAGGCTGATGCCCGGCAGCGTCCGAACCGATGAGATTGTCTTCAATGTCCCCCGCTTAGGGAAAAACTACCTCAGAGCCCGCCAGCATAGGGATGTCATCAGCATCCTCCCTGACGGTCGCAGGGTGTACGAGTTCCACCCATGGGAAAAGAAACTGTCGCTGGTGGACACATATGTGTATACCGACACCTCCATCTATAAGTATCTCAAAAGGCTAAAAGCCGCTGGCGAGAATCCCTCCCACTATCGGTCCATATGGTATTATTACTGAGCCCACTGGTGTCCAAAATAGAATTAATCCTGAATTGGGCCTCAATCACCTCAACAATTTTA
>JAOZOW010000049.1 GCA_029933075.1 Deltaproteobacteria bacterium
CCCTGAGCTTGCTCTCAGCCCTGTCTATCACTATAGACTCCATTCAATAACCTCCGTAACATTTTGGCTTTCCGTAACGGCTTTCTTCATATCCCCGCTTTTTTGCGAAACTCATCGGTAACGGCAAGATTGTGGCCCAGCTTCAAGTCTTCTTCAGGCAGCCCGAACGCCACTCCCATTAGCTGTGGCAGATACAGAATGGAAATGCTCAAATCCTCTCCTTGGGCCTGGGAAATCGGCTCCTGATAGGCCTCCAGGTTCATCTGGCACATGGGACAGATGGTGACAATGCAATCTGCCCCTCTTGCCGCCTTCAAAATGCCCCCGGTGAGTTCCACGGCCACCTCCTTCTTGGTGGACATGAGCGCTGCGCCACAGCATTTCGCCGCCACCGACCACGGGTGGACCTCTGCTCCCAAGGCCTCAATCCATGGCTCCATGGAGCGGGGCTCCTGGGGATCATCGTAATCGCCGTAAGGCCGCAAGGCCTGGCAACCATAGTATGGGGCCACCTTCAACCCGGACAGCTCTTTCTTCACCAAGGGCTTGATCCGCGCAGGATCAAAATCGGTTACGATGACATCCAGCAAGTGGCGGACCCTGATCCCCCCTTTATACTCCAGTCCCTCCTCCTTCAGGGCCTCATTAATCTTCCCCAGAAGACCTTCGTCCCGGTGCACATGATCTTCCACTCTCCTCAGATTCAGATAGCAGGCGCTGCACGGGATCAAAAAATCACCCCCCACCTCCATCTTTTCCCCTAAGGCCAGATTCCGGGCCCCCAAAACCATGGAAAGGAGATAACCGGTTGCCTCCGCCGCACTGGCCCCGCAGCAAGTCCAGTCTTCCAGCTCCACCAGCTCGGCGCCCAAGGCCTTCATGGCCGCCTGGGTGGAGATATTGTATTCCAGGGCGGTGCCCTGCAGGGAGCAGCCCGGATAATAGATGTATTTCATTGTTCGGCCTCCAATTCCGCTACTTTGGCAAAGAGCCTGTCAAATCTCCCCTCACCGAAGAACTTCGGGACCTCGAGGGGTATCTTTCCCTTTTTCATCAGTTTCATGCCCACCGACATGAATCCCAGAGGGAAAAAAGGATTCTTCATGGAGAGAAAATAACGATTGATGAATTCCATCTCCCTCACCCTGCCGTAGCGTTTAACGGTGTCCATGAAGGTCCGGTAAAAGTTGGAACTCTGCTTATATCTCTGGATCCCCCGGGCGGCAGCCAGCCTCTTGAGGGCGCTCATCATCTCTGTGAGCGGAAGGCCGCGAGGGCACCGAAGGGTGCAGTAATAGCACGCAGAGCACAGATAAAAGGTCTTGCTCTTGAAAATTTCATCCATTTCCCCCAACTGCACCAATCGCCACACCTGGCGCGGGGTGAGATCCATGGCGAATGAATTGGCGCAAGACCCCGAGCATGTCCCGCACTGCATGCAGGCCTGTATATTTTCCTGAATCTCGGCCGCAAGGCTCTCCGTTTGCGGCTCCCCGGACTGCGCGACTTCCATATTCTGCTCCATCATCTGTATCCGTCCCCCCTAAAGCATGACTTCAAGTGCAGCGTCAATAACCTCAAAGACCTGCTGATCCCTATACCCCCGCAACACAGAGGCGCTGTTGGGACATACGGCGGCGCATGATCCACATCCCTGGCACATAAGTTCATCGACAATAATCTTGCCCTCCTCCTCGTCCAGCATGCGTGCGCCATACGGGCAGGCGCTTACGCACTTCTCACACAGGGAACATATGCTGTGCCGAACCTCAGCCACTATCTGCCCCGCGGCAATGTATTCACTACTCAGGATCCTGAGTGAACGTTGTGCAGCGGCATGCCCCATGGCAATGGATTCGGCCACCGACCTGGGAGAGTGGGCAATGCCTGCCAGAAAGACGCCCTCCTTTATGGAATCAACCGGCCGCCACTTATATTCGGCCTCCTGGAAAAACCCGTCCTGATTGATCTCTATCCCGAACAGCTCTGCCAGTTCATTGTTCTCCGCGGGCTCCATCCCCGTGGCTAACACAAGCAGGTCGGCCTCCAATGTCAACTCCCTGCCAAGGATAGGATCCATGGCACTTATTTTGGGCTTGCCGTCATCCACCGCAACCGCCGGCTTCCTGTCCGAATCGTACTGGATAAAAATCACTCCCGCCTTACGGGCCTGGGTATAGTAAGACTCCAGGAAACCATAGGTCATCATATCCCGATAATAAATATACACTTCAAGTGCCGGGTTCTGCTCCTTAAAATACAGGGCGTTTTTCAGGGATGTGGCGCAACAGACCCTGCTGCAATAATTTCGAGGCTCCTCCCTGGACCCCACGCACTGAATCATGGCCACAGCCCTGAGATTCTTGGGATCCACAGCGCCATCGGCCATTTTTTGCTCGAGCTCATGCTGGGTCACGATGGCTTCACTCTTTCCGTACTCGTAGCTTTGCGCCTTGGCCTCCCTTGCGCCCGTAGCCAGGACGCTCACCCCATGCCTCAATATCTCGCTCCCACCATCCTCTTTTTCAATCGTGGTCAGGAACCGTCCTACCCTGCCCTGCGAATGAATGACCCGGGCCTTTTTGAAAACCTGGATCTTCGGATGCTTTTCCACTCTGGCAATCGTCTCCTCCAGGAGTTCCTGCGGAGAAACCCCTTCAATGGTTCGATGGAGCTTCCTCAGGTTCCCGCCCAAGTGTTCCGATTTTTCCACCAGGCTCACCTCAAACCCATGGTCTGCAATGGCAAGGGCCGCAGTCATTCCGGCGATACCGCCCCCCACCACTAAGGCCTTTTGAATCACCCTTATCTGGGGTACAGGCATGGGGTCCATACCCCTCAGCCTACCCAATCCCATGGCGATCACCGCACCCATGTCCCGCGCCACTTCTTTCTTATCCCCGTTGTGCCCGGGAAATATGCGGGTCCTGATGTCCACCACGTCCATGAGCCTCGGATGAAGACCCACGGCCTGACCCAGGTCTTTCAGTTTAGGCCCATATACATAAGGCATACAGGAGGCGATAAGGACCCGGTTGACCTCGTGCTCTTTCACCATCTGCTCAAGCTCGTTCCACCCCTCCTGCGTACAGATTCGGTCAATCACCTGAACCGACTTCACAGATCCCTGCCGCTGGATTCCTTCTCTGAGGAGATCGAGATCAGCGGCCGAAGGCAGGGCCTCCCCGCAAGCACATATGGCCACTAAAATCTCGGGGGTCTCACGGCTTACATCCCTGAAGGTTGTCTCTGAAACCGATTCTTCCGACAAACCACCCCCTTTGGAATGAATCAACCTGGACGCCTCCAGGGATGCGGAGTTTGCCTGTATCACGGATTCGGATATATCCCTCAGACCCGAAAATGACCCGCTCACATAAATCCCCTCCCGGGAGGACCGGGAGCGCAGAAACGGGTCCGTCTGACAAAATCCCCATTGATTGAGCTCGATCCCGGTGGTATCAGCAAGGGCCCCCGTGGTGGAAGGCGGCCTTTGACCGGCGGCAAGCACCACCAGGTCGAAAACATCTTCGTGCCTTTCCCCTTGGGTGTCTGCGTAAACGACCTTAAGCTCCCCGCCTTCCCCCGCAAGCTCTACACTGTGTACCCTGTTTCTCAGGAAACGCACGCCATGATCCTTTTCGGCCCGGTCCCTGTACCTCTGAAAATCCTTCCCGAAAGTTCGCATATCCATGTAAAAGATCGTGGTATCCACTTGGCCATTAGTTTTCTCTTTGGCAAGTAGCGCTTCCTTGATAGCGAACATGCAGCAGGCAGAGGAACAGAAATCCGCATCGGCCTGTTGGTCGCGGGAGCCCACACACTGAAACCAGGCAATTTTCTTAACCTCTTTTCCGTCGCTGGGCCGGGTGAGCTTACCCCGAAACAATCCGCTCCCGCTTAAAATTCTCTCGAACTCAACACTCGTCACCACGTTGGGGAGGGTACCGTAGCCGTAAGTGTTCTTGCCGTTCGCCGGATCGTACGAGTCAAAACCTGCCGCAAGGATTACCGAACCCACCTCCATCTGGTGCTCTCCCGCACGCTCTATATCCTGATAAAGCTGCACAATGAGTGGGACGAGTGTATCGGGATCAAAGGGTTTCATTAGGTAATCCAGGGCGCCGATTTTCATGGCCTCAACGGCGGTTTCCACAGTCGCATAGGCGGTCATCATAACCACGGGCATCTCAGGCCGGATGTCTTTGGATCGCTTCAGGACCTCCACCCCATCCATCCCGGGCATCTTGATATCCAGCAGCATGAGGTTATAGTCTTCCGAGGCCACACGTTTCAGGGCCTCCTCACCCGATTCCGCCATATCCACCCGGAAGCCTTCATCCTCCAGCCATTCTTTCAGGGAATCTCGAACCACAAGTTCATCATCCACCACCAGGATCCGGAACCTGCCACGGGCATCCTTCCCGAAATCTATGGCTCCGGTGGGGCAAACTTTTTCGCACTCCCCGCAAAGAGTGCACGAGGCCGTATCCACCACATAGGTATTTGGGATGTTGTGAGGGATGGGCAGATAGATGGCCTTCCTATTGGTCAGCCCTGCGTTGAATTCATCGGGCACATCCACGGGGCAGACCCGGGAGCATTCACCGCAGCCAATACAGCGTGTCGGGTCCACCATTGAAGCCCTCTGACGCAGCGTGACCTGGAATTTCCCCGGTTCCCCTTCAAGACCTACCAGTTCCGTTGAAAACATGATGTTGATGTTTTCATGAAACAGACCTTTGCGCAGACAGAACTGGGACGAGGCGTCCCGCTCCACCAAAGGCAGCATCCTGCACATCCCGCAGTGATCTGTCGGGAACTGGTAATCCAGTTGCATCAAGACACCGCCCAGGTTTGGCGACTTGTCAATGAGGGTAACCTGGTAGCCCTGTTCCGCCAGATCAAGACCGGAGCGGATTCCGCTGATCCCGGCCCCGACGACCAAAGCTGAGCCAATCTTCTTTTTCATCGATGTAACCTCGTATTATTCCCCATTATTAATAGGGATCCGGAATTATCTCAATCTTTGCCGCCGGTCAATTCACGGAATTCTGCCTCCCTGAACACTGAAAGGGGCGGCTCGTCCTCAACGCTGCGTCCGGCCTGGTAATCGAAGGCCTTCTGGGTATAGTTTGCAACGGTTCTGAAAATCTCCATCACGGGAATATTATTGGGACAGGCATTGGAGCATTGTCCGCAGCCGATGCAGGCGGTACTCATATGGGCCAAACGGGTGATATGATAGAAGACGGTGTCCGTGGGCATCTTGATGATGCCCTTACGCCTGGCCCAGCGCAGATACTGCATGGGCTCGTGATCAAACACATCCGTTACGAATACGCATTCCTTGCAATAACAGACAGGGCAGGCCACCCGGCAATTATAGCAATTGACGCAATTTGCCAGATAAGAAGTCAATTTCTGGATATCCGCCGTGGCATGGCTTGTCTCGTCGAACATCTGGTCCCGGTAAGCAATACGTTCCGCCACGAGGGCTTCAATGGCCTTGGCGCGCTCCGCCGCCTCCTGCCCAGAGGGCAAGCCCAATCTGCCGAGGAGTTCTTCCCCTTTCGGCGTGTTGGCCTTGACCAGCAGATGATCGCTGGTCTCCACCCCCACGAGGCCGATCAGGAGATCCGCGTTGTCCGGCACCGGGTATTCACAGGCCTTACAGGCCGGGGATATATCAAAATCCTCGTAAGCGGTCCCTTTCCCCGATGTGACATTCTGGTAGAACCGTATGGTGGAGGCCGCCCCTTCATCCCCGACAAACCTCGGATAATTGTCATTACTGTAGGCCCCGTAGCAGTCCACACCCACCAGGACCACATCCTCCATGCTCCCCTGTTTCAGTTTGACCAGTTCGATAAAGGCACGGATCTCACAGGGGCGCAAAACAGCGGCCACCTGCCCGCCAAGCGGCCGCCGGGTGAGTTTTGAGACCACCTTCGCCGCATTTATGGGAAAAACCGGCGCAAGAGGATCGGCCCCATTGATCTTTTCAGGATCGGTCACCAGGGTGGGCATGACCGTGTTTTTCATGGGGAGGTGCTGGGGCACCATCACGGCCTGTAGTTCTCCCTTCTCAAGGAGGCTCCTGAAAAATCCTCTCAGAGAGCCAAGGAGGTCCTGATCCTTCACCTCAATTTTTGCTGTCTTAGCCATTATTTCCTCCACCAGATTGTCGATTGGCTATTGTATATCGTCGATTTGACCTTTCCTTTCACCTTCCGGCTATGAACCGACAATATTCAATCAGAGCACCATCTGTTCCTTGATATTGCTCGGTCCGAGGGCCTTTATCTCCGCGACCATCTCCTTGACGGTCTCCGCAAAGTCCACTCCTTCACTGGCCCCGATCCATGTGAGTTTCAACCGTTTTTCATCAATGCCGAACCTCGGCAGGATCTCCTTGAGCAGCTTTACCCTCCGGCGCGCCTTGTAGTTCCCGTTGATATAATGACAGTCCCCGGGGTGGCAACCACTGATCAAGACGGCGTCCGCCCCTTCAAGGAAGGCCTTGATCACATACTTGGGGTCCACCATGCCGGTGCACATCATCCGGATCATGCGGACGTTGGGGGGATATGCCAACCTGGATGTCCCCGCCAGATCCGCAGCGGTATATGTACACCAGTTACATACAAAGGCGATAATCGTCGGTTCAAAATCCGCCATGTCCATCCTCCATTTTTGACTGATACCTGTTCCCTTCCAAACTCAAATGCCTACCTCGCTGAGGGCATCCACGATGCCTTCCAGTTCGGCGAAGACCTGCTTTTCATTGAAATGTTTTACCTGGGCCGCACCGCTGGGGCAGAACCCGGCGCAGCTCCCGCATCCTTTGCAAAGGGCTTCATTGACGACGGAGACGCCCCTGCGCTCATCAAACTCTATGGCGTTATATGCGCACAGTCCGACGCAGGTCTGGCACCCGGCGCATATATCGGGATCTATCCACGACACGGTGGGGGACACCTCCACCTCGCCGCGCACGGTCAGCTCCAGGGCCTTTGCCGCAGCCCCGGATGCCTGGGCCACCGTATCCGGGATATCCTTGGGTCCCTGGCACACGCCTGCTAAAAATACGCCGTCCGTGGCCGTGTTGAGCGGAGCTAGTTTAGGATGCTCTTCCAAGAAAAATCCGTCCGCCCCCTGATTGACCCCGAAAACCCTGCCCACTTCAAGTGCATCCTCCCGGGCTTCGATAGCGGCGCATAAAATGACCATATCCACCGGGGTCCTGTAACGTTTCCCGATCAGGGTGTCTTCGCCGATGACAATGAGCTTCCCTTCCTCCTCGGGCGTAACGGCCTGGTCCGTAACCTCGGCAGGCTTCCCCCGAATGAAGGTAATCCCCTCTTCCTGGCATCGACGGTAGAATTCCTCATAGCCCTTCCCAAAGCAGCGCATGTCGATATAATAATCGTAGATCCTGGTGTGATGCCCCACCTTGTCCTTGATCAAATGTCCATATTTAAGCGCGTACATACAGCAGACCCTGGAGCAATACTCATAGTAATTCTCATCCCGACTTCCCACACAATGAATGACTGCCACACTTTCCGGGGGTCTGGTGAACCCTCCGTTGCCGTCGCGCATGAGGATTTGGCCTCCGGTAGGACCGGTGGCGTTGTTGAGGCGCTCGAATTCCAGGCTGGTCAAGACATTGGCGTATTTCCCATAACCAAACTGTTTCATCGGCGTTGGGTCCCATAGATCGTAGCCCGTGGCCACAATGATGGCACCCACTTCCACTTCCCGTTCTTCCGGTTCCATCCGGTGGTCAATTGCCTTGGCCTCACAGGCCCGAACGCATTCCATGCATTCACAGCAAATGCCGCAGTTAAGGCAACGCTCTGCCTCCCGCCGGGCTTCCTCTTCCGGAAAAGGGAGATCCACTTCCTCAAAGGAGGACACCCTTTCACTCGTTCCTCTATGTTTCGGCATCATCCGCCTCTCAAGGCCGAGATCCTCCGGGATTTCACACCAGTCATCCCCCGGGGACTCCTGCGCCCTGAGCTGTTCGGCATACAGGCTCAGGTCCTCGCCATTCAGATAACGGTGGATGCCTTCCGAGGCCCTATGGCCCGCTGCCACGGCTTCTATCACGGTGGCCGGTCCGGTCACTGCGTCGCCGGCTGCAAACACATGAGGAATGCCGGTCTGCATGGTGTATGGATCCACTTCCAGGGTATCCCAACGGGAAACCGCCAGTCCTTCCTCACCTGCGGTCCAGCCCACATCCGGCCGCTGCCCAACGGCAGGGATGATCGTATCGCATTCGATCACAAACTCGGATCCCTCCACCGGCACCGGCCGCCTCCGGCCGCTGGCATCCGGCTCGCCAAGTTCGGTCCTGATTACTTCAAAGCCGGTCACCCTCCCGTTCGACCCATGCACGCGGACCGGTGCTGTAAGATAATGGATGTTTATCCCTTCCTCCAGGGCCCCTTCTATCTCATCAGGGTAGGCCGGCATCTCTTCGCGACTCCGCCTGTAGACCACGCTGACCTCTTGGCAGCCGAGCCTTTTGGCGGTCCGAGCCGCATCAATGGCTACGTTGCCGCCTCCGATGACAATCACCCGGTCCCCTAACTTCTCGCGCTTTCCCAGATTTACATCCCGCAGGAAATCCACGGCATCCACGACACCTTCAAACTCGTCTTCTCCCGCAATATTGGTTTTGATGCCGCGGTGGGCCCCCACTGCAACAAAGACCGCCTTAAAACCTTCCTTTTCAAGGTCGCTCAGGGTAAAATCCGCGCCCAGCCTCTGTTCGGTCCTCGTTTCAATGCCCAATTTCAGGATATATCCAATCTCTTTGTCCAATACCTCTGGAGGCAATCGATAATCAGGGATGCCAACCCGCAACATCCCTCCCAAAACAGGAAGCGCCTCAAAAATCGTGACCTGATAACCTTTCAACCGCAGATAGTAAGCCACGGTCAGACCGGCAGGCCCCGAGCCCACCACGGCCACCTTTTCCGGGCGATCCTGGATCTCTGGAACAGGCAGCTCATCCAGGTTCACCTGATCCGCTGCAAAGCGCTTCAAATCCCGGATGGCCACGGCTTCATCCACGCGCAACCTGCGGCATTGGGCCTCGCAGGGATGGGGGCAGACACGGCCCAGGACCCCTGGCAGGGGGAGCCTCTCCATGATCAGTTGAACGGCTTCACGATATTTTCCCTGGCCGATGAGCTGCACGTATCCCTGGACATTGATTCCCGCCGGGCATGTAATGACACATGGGGCCCGGTCCTTCTTCTCAATGGCGAAAGTAATGGGCACCGCCTGAGGAAAGGCCCGGTATATGGCCTTTCTTGTTCCAAGGCCCTCATCCCATTCGCTTGGCCTCGTGACCGGGCATACCTTTTCGCATTCGCCGCAACCCGTGCAAACCCCTTCCTTTACATACCGGGCCTTGCGGTGAATCTTGACTTTATAATTCCCTATAAAGCCGGAAACCTCTTTTACCTCGCTGTAGGTAAGCAGCTCGATATTGGGGCTCTGGCCCACAGAGACCATCTTCGGGGTCCCGATACATGCCGCGCAGTCCAGTGTGGGAAAAGTTTTGTCGAACTGGAGCATATGGCCGCCGATGGTGGTCTGTCTTTCCACCAGATAGACCTTATGGCCTGCCTCGGCAACATCGAGTGCCGCCTGCATGCCTGCAATTCCCCCCCCCACAATCAGCACGTCGGGATGAACCGAGACTGTTCGGGAATCAAGGCTCTGGTGAAAGTTGACCCGGTTGATGGCCGCAGCCGCTAATGTCTTGGCCTTCCGGGTGGCCTGGTCGGGATCCTCCGTGACCCAAGAGACCTGTTCCCTGACAGAGGCCATCTGAAAATAGTAGGGATTCAGACCGGCCCGCTGGCAGGCCCCCTGAAACGTCTTTTCGTGGAGCCTCGGGCTGCAGGAGGCCACCACCACCCGGTTCAGGGCATGCTCTCTGATATCCTTTTCTATCATCTCCTGACCGGGGTCCGAGCACATGAACTTGTAGTCCCGCGCCACCACCACGTTCTCCATGCCCCGGACAAAATCGGCTACTTCGGCCACATCCACTTTGCCGGCGATGTTAACTCCGCAGTGACAAATATAGAACCCAATCCTGTTTTTCATCATTCGACCTCTTCCAAGAATTCATGACCAAAGAAAAATCGGTCCGGAAATATCGGCATGCTTGCGGAAAACCACCCCCGTCACAGGATGAATCGACCTCCCCCTCCCGGGATGCACCTCCGCACCTCGGCCCTTGCACTGCTCAGGCCATATTGTAACGGGTCTTTTTCGGCAATCGGGAAAATTCTTGGCCGATGCGAGGCGCACAAAGCCTTACACGGCGGTGCTTTTCCAGCCCCTGGACTTGACCCTGTTTCCCCGCCGGTCAATTACAAAACATTCGCAGTTGGGAAGGGAATCAATGAACCGGGTGCCACGCACAGGGTTCATGACAAATACGGTAGTAGAAAGGGCGTCCGCATCCACGGCCCTCCTGGCGAGTACCGATACGCTGCTGCTCAACTCGGGAGATAACCCTGTCCGGGGATTCACAATATGATGAAACATCTTTTCCCGGTCATAGTATACCTCGTAGTTGCCTGAAGTAGCGATCGCCCCATCGGTCATCCGGATCACATCAGGGTAATGTCCCTTCTTCCTCGGATCCTGAATGGCCACCGACCAGGGCCTCCCCCCCCGCTTTGTCCCCATGGTCCGGATATCGCCACCCGCATTGATCAGATGGTTCCCAACTCCATGGGCTGCAAGGACATCCGAGGCCCTGTCCACAATATAGCCTTTGGCTATGCCATCCAGCGTAATACCCATCCCCGGTTTCCCGAACCGGACGGTTCTCCCCCGGAGCTCCACATACTTGGCTCCCACTAAGGACAGGGCACGAGCCAGTTCGCTTTCAGAGGGGGGCGCGGGGTTGCCTGAGGAAAATTTATTTTTGAAAAGATCCACCACCGGCTTCACCGTAATATCAAAGGCCCCATCCGTAAGCCGATGATGACGAAGGGCCATTGAGAGCACCTGGACGACTTCCGTGGGCACATCTTTCAGCACCCCTTCTCTGTTCAAATGACCCACGGCCGTACCATCGTCAAAGCGATTCATCAAGCGCGTCAGCCGCTCGACCTCTTCAAAGGCACGACCCATAGCCTCCTCGGCCTGATCCCTGGATGGATGGATGAGGGTCATGGAGACAAAGGTACCCATTGCGAGCCGGGTCTTTGAAACCTTGTACATCTTCCTGTTGAATCGGACAGCTTCGGCTCCCGGAGGAAAAATGCTCGTGGCAGCCAGGCCCACGCCCAACAGGCCCGAAATCTTCAGGAAGGATCTCCTGTCCATACCCTCGGCGCTCTGAAATGTCCCTTCTTTTTCCATTTAAATCCTCCGTTAAAAAATCTTCCAGGTCCTATATAAAATATTAATCCAAATTGATCAATTTCATGATACGCCGGCGCCTTTTCACGCTGCGGCTTCTGTCTCCTGCTCGACCCTCCCGGAAGTCTCATAAGGCCGAAAGATATCGCGGGGGCATTTTTCCACACAGATCTCTTCACATTCCGGTCCATATTCGGTGCACTTGTTGTGGTCGATCTGGATCACCCCATCCTCCATGCTGACGGCCTTTGCGGGACACACCTTGACACACATCTTACAGGAAATGCAGCCCACTTCACAGATCTGTTTCACGGCCTTGCCCGGATCCTTGGTACTGCAAGGAACCCATACCCTCGCCTTGAGCGGGATAAGTTGGATGATCTTTTTGGGACAGGTCCGCACGCAGGTGCCGCAACCCACACAGGCTGCAGGATCAACTACCGGAAACCCGTCAACCATGGTTATGGCGTCGAAGGGGCAGGCCTGTGCGCACTCGCCCAGCCCTATGCAGGCATACTGACAGGCCATGGGACCGCCAAAAGCCAGGTTTGCGGCCGTGCAGGTGAGCAGGCCCAGATAGCTCTGTTTCTCTTTGACGCGGCCCTCAACCCTGGAGCAGCGCACCGCGGCCACCTGATCCTCCACCTTCGCCATCTTCTTGCCGGTTATCTCGGCCACCGCTTCAGCCACTTCCGCTTTTCCCGGAAAGCATAGATTGGGCGGCACTTCCTCGTCATTTACCACGGCTTCGGCATATGCTTCGCACCCGGCGTAGCCACAGCCCCCTCACTGGGCCCCTGCCAGCACTTCTTTAACTTCTTCTATCTTTGGATTAATTTCAACTGCAAACTTGTGGGCCGCCAGCCCAAGGCCGATCCCGAATATAAGGCCGATGCAGCCAAGTACGGCCAGCCCGCCGAAGGCCAGTTTGATCAGCATGGGATCCATCCGCTTCTACTCCCTTTTAGAATATCGACATCCCCGAAAAACCCATAAAAGCCAGTGCAAACAAGCCCGCTACCACAAACGCTATGGGCAGCCCCCGGTATGTGGGGGGCACATTGGCAATCTCCAGTTTTTCACGCACCGAGGACATAAGAAACAAGGCGATCAGGAACCCCGTGCCGGCCCCGACCGCAAGCATGAGACTCTCCATCGCATTATATTCATTGTCGGCAAGAATCAGGGGGACCGCAAGGATAATACAGTTTGCAATCACCAGCACGAGGTAGACGCCGAACGCCTTGAACAGCACGGGATTGATCTTTCTCAGGATCGTATCCACCGCCTGGACCGAAAGTGAGACCAACCCGATAAAGACAATGATCTGGAGAAAATCCAGCCTGAAAGGTTTGAGTACAAACTGATACAGAAACCAGGACATCATGGCGCTTGCCACCATGACAATGGTAAACGTAATGCCCATACCCACGGCCGTGCTCTTTTTCTGCGAAGTGCCGAAAAATACGCACAGCCCTAAATATTTGGTGAACACGAAATTATGAATAATCATCGCCCCGATCAGGATGGAGAAAAGATGCCCGAAATAAAGCTTTTTCGCTGTGACAATTGCCGTGCCCAGGGACCTTCCTTCGGACATGATCTGTCTCATGGACACGATATGAGGCTGGTCCTGGTTGAGCTCGTCTTCAAAGGTAAGGGTAACTGTCCGACGGTCCTGACTGAGTTGGACCTCGGTTATGCTCAAAAGTATGTCCGGGTCCGGCTTTTCATACACGGCGTAGTTGTCCCTATTCTCGGCCCAGCGTTGATCCACCGGCCCGGCAAAGACCACCACGATCTGGTTCCCCCCCTTAAAGGAGACCTTCTTTATGAAACGATGTTCCGTTTCGCACCCCGACAGGAGGAGCACCCCCAGGAGCAATGCCAGCAGGCCTGAATAAAAGTTCGCCTTTTTCATAGTGCTTAACTCTTTTTCTTAATTCTGTTAAAGACCAGCTCCACATAGTTGAAAATGGCCATGATGAAGCCCACACAGAAAAATCCGGCCGCAGGGAGGATAAAGAAAAGAAGCGGTCGGGTTCCCAGGACGTCATGACCGAACAGGGTCCCTGCGCCTAACAATTCCCTTACGAACCCGAGGGTCATCATACCGAACGTGAAGCCCAGCCCCATTCCAAGGCCGTCCCAGAATGAAGGGACCACAGGGTTCTTGGCTGCAAACATCTCTAAACGCATGGTAATGATGGCAAAGGCCACGATCAACTTCACGAATATACCCATAGCCTTGTAGGCCTCGGGCACAAAAGCGGCCAGGCTCAGGTCGATCACGGTCACCCACGTGGCGATAGTCAGCGTATAGGTAGGAATCCGAATCCTGGGATGGATATAGTCCTTGATGGCGGCTATGGTGCAACTGGAAGCCACCTGAACGAACAGCACGGCGATCCCCAACAGCAATCCGTTCATCAGGGAGGTGCTGATCCCCACGGCAGGGCACATGGACAGGGCCAGGCGGAAAATGGGATTCTCATTGAGGATGCCATTGAAGAAAAGCTGGGCATTTGTCTTTTTTGTGACCGGCAATTTCTCTCTCCTCTATCTCTAAAATGCTACCGCCAGTTTCCGGCTCGCAATGACCCCATCGAGGATCTTTATGCGGTATGCAAACTTCTTGACCATATTCTTTACCCCCCTGGTCACAGACTTGCTTGAGATGGTCGCTCCGGTCAGGGCGTAAATATCATGGTCCTGGTATTTGCTGCGGATCCGCTCGATCTCTTCTCTGGTAAACATCCCCTCTTTCCACTTCTTCCTTTCCAAAAATCTGCGGTATTCATCCGGAAGCGGCTCCTTCACTACTTTGATCTCCTTCATCTTCTTGAAACTCTTATCCTTGAACTGATTCTTGAAATATTCCTGGCTGATTTCGGCCCCAAGCCCCGGGTCTTCCTCCTGCTCCATTATCTCCAGCCCAAGGATTTTAAAACCGGGATCCAGGGCCAACATCACGGTGATGAACGTCTTGAACCCGGGAAATTCCCCCGGCAGCAGATATGCCACCCGCTTGCCGCCGCGCTCGGCCACAATGACTGCATCGGCGTAGGTGAAGGTCTTGGGAGGCTTGAGAACCTGGTTGATTGCCGCCTCCCTTTCCACGGCCTCCTCGGCCTTCTCAGGTGCGATAGAAAGCTTGTAGCTGGAGACAAAATCTCCTTTCAGGCCGATCAGCACGAGCTGATAGTCTTCCTTGCCCCCCTCCTCCACAGGCACCATGTACCCGAGGTATTTTGACTTGCCATCCTCTACGATATACCTGTAGATCCTGTGGAACTTCAGATCCCCAGGCGGGGGATTCTTTTTACTGTAGCCCAGGAGCCCGAGCATGGTCTCCTGTACATTGAGATGCTCATTGTGCTTCTTTCTCTTGTCTGTTACGGTGAACACCGCGCCCATAATGAACGCCGCGATAAGGCACGACACGGTCAGGCCAACGGTTATCCTCAAGATCTGCTTCATTTTATTGCACCTTTTTCCGGAGCGAAACGCTTGGGTTTAAACCATGCATCCAGGGCAGGAGACACTCCGTTCATAAGCAAAATTGCATAGCACACCCCTTCAGGATACCCACCCTTCAAGCGAATAAGGACCGTGAGGGCCCCCACGCCGGCCCCGAAGATGAGCTGGCCGGTCTTCTGGCTCGGTGAGGTCACATAGTCTGTGGCCATGAAGAAGGCCCCTAATATCACCCCCCCGGAGAGCACGGCCAGCAAGGGGTTGCCTGTAAACAGCTTCTCTCCTCCAAAAATCCAGGTCAAAAATGCAATCGTCACAATGGTGGAGATGGGGATATGCCAGCTTATGTAACCTTTGTACAGGAGGAATATGCCTCCCACGAGAAGCAACAAGGTAGAAGTCTCACCGATGCATCCGGGCCGCCACCCAACGAAAAAATCGGCGTAGATGGTGCTCATGGACCCGAACTTCTCCATCACAGCGCCGATTCCGTAATGCTTCAATATGTATAGGGGGGTCGCTGTGGAAACCGCATCCACGCCGGGGCCCATATATTTGAATATGGAAGCATCCCGGATGGGGGGCAGCCAGGCGGACGTCATTGCCACCGGGAAGGTGGCCAGGAGAAAAGCGCGCCCGATCAGGGCCGGATTGAATATGTTGAACCCAATGCCTCCCAAGAGGTGCTTGGCCACATAAATGGCCATGATGGAGCCCAAAACTGGCAGCCAGTATGGCACACCGGGAGGAATAATGTAGGCCAGGAGCAGCCCGGTGATGACGGCGCTGCCGTCTCTAACGGTCACAGGGCGGTGAAGCAATTTTTGTGAGATGGCCTCGGTAGCCACACAGCTTCCAACGCTTATCAGGGTTATGATGAGCGTTTGTATCCCGAATATGAAGATGGACAGGATAAGGGGTGGAATCAAGCAGGCCACCACCGTCCACATGATCTTTTCAACCGACTCCCCGCTTTTTACATGGGGAGAGACCGACACCGTCCACAGAGCGGATTCATTCAATGCCATGGTGCTCTCTTTTTCCTTCGTTTCGACGGCTTTGCTCCTTAGAAGATACCGCCTTATTTTTTGGCCTTCATCTTGGCCAGCCTGATAAATTGCACGAGCGGCCTTTTTGCCGGGCACACAAAGGCGCAACAGCCGCATTCAAAGCACTCGAATACCCCGAACTGGGCCGTATCCTCGGCACGGCCCGCCTCCACGTAGATGCCGATTTCGTTGGGGGCAAGTCCCATCGGGCATGCCTCCAGACACCACCCGCAACGGATGCAGTTGGAATGGGGTTTGGTGTCTATCTCATCTTCTGTCAGGAAAAGCACGCCTGAGGTGGTCTTGGTAACAGGCACATCCAGGGTGGGGATGGCAAAGCCCATCATAGGCCCTCCCATGACCACCTTGGCCAGATCCGGTTTTGTCCCCCCCAGATAGGAAACGATATCGCTCAGTCTGGTCCCTATCCTCACCAATAGGTTGGCCGGGCGCTGGATGCCACGGCCGGAAACGGTAATAACCTTTTCATAAAGGGGTTTGTTCAGCACCACGGCCTCATAAATGGCTCTCGCAGTGCCCACATTCTGGACAATCACCCCCACGTCGAAAGGCAATCCGAACCCGGGCACGCGACGCCCGGTGATGCTCTGGATGAGCTGTTTCTCGGAGCCCTGGGGATACTTGACTTTCAATGCGTCAACCCGAATACGCGTGCCGTTGGAGGAAGCGTCCCGGGCCGCCTTTGCCATGGCCTCGATGGCATCGGCCTTGTTCGCCTCAATACCGATGTGACACTCATCGATGCCAAGGACACTCAATATGATCTTGGCCCCTTCCACCACCTGCTCGGGGTGTTCAAGCATCAGGCGGTGATCGCAGGTAAGATAAGGCTCGCACTCTGCACCGTTCAGGATCAATGTGTCCACTTTGGCTTCGGGGGGCGGGGCAAGCTTCACATGGGTGGGAAATCCAGCGCCCCCTATGCCGACAATCCCGGCGCTCTTGATCCTGCCAAGTATCTCATCCTTTGAAAGAGCCTTCCAGTCCCCCGGTGAATACTCCCGCGGCTTTGCCACCGGGTCGGTCTGGATAGTAACAGAAGGGGCGCTTACCGAGATCGGATGGGCCGACGTGCCCACATTCTTTACCTTCCCGCTCACACTGGCATGGATGCTTGCCCCGAGGCCGGCCTCCACCTCCCCGAGCAAATCGCCCTCCATGATTTCATCCTTCTTTTTAACGAGGGACTTGCAGGGCGCACCAAAATGCTGATGGAGGAGAATCTCCACTTCCTCGGGAAGAGGCAGGGGTTCTACGGGGAGATGTTCTGTCAGCTCTTTAGACTCGGGTGGATGCACACCACCTTTCGGGAATGTCAGTAGTGTCTGATTCATTTTCTACTCTGAAAGTGGTGAATGCTTGATGGATTGAAAATGACTGAATGGTGAATCACTCTTAGTAAGATTGGTGAGGCTTGTCAAGTGGTTTTTGACTACCCTTGTTTTAAAATTTCATTTATTTTCAATGCCATTGCAGTGGGGAATTACATTGACCCCCCTGCAAGGTAACCGCCTGAACAGGGGCGTTTCAGGGCCCCCTAAAGCAACGCCGTGCATGTTCCCTTAGTGGTGGGGCACAGGGTGGATGCTTTTTTTTTGACAGCCCCTACCTGGTGTGATAAACCGAGCCCGGCTAATTTCACTATAATCGATATTAAGTGTTTGGAGGTAGCTCATGTTTGAAATTCTTAAACGCCAGGAGATGGCCGATGGTACGGTCGTCTTAAATGAGATCAGCGCCCCGCTGATCGCCAAAAAGGCGAAGCCGGGACAGTTCGTCATTCTCAAGGCCAATGAAACCGGAGAGCGCATTCCGCTCACCATGGCGGAAACCGATCCCAAAAAGGGGACCATCACCATCATCTATCAGGTCGTTGGTAAATCGACGGCCCTTTTCAAGTCCCTCCAGGTGGGGGACAAATACCAGGATGTGATCGGTCCTCTCGGAACACCCACGCATCTGGAAAAGGTTGGCACAGTCGCTTGCGTGGGGGGTGGAACAGGGGTGGCCGTGCTCCATCCCATCACCCGCGGCCTGAAAGAACTGGGCAACCACGTGATTGCGATCATAGGGGCCAGGACCAAGGACCTCCTCATATTGGAGGACAAGATGAAGGCGGCATCTCACGACCTGCGTGTCTGCACGGACGACGGCTCTTACGGACACCACGGCTTTGTCACCGATGTCCTCAAAGAGGTCCTGGAAAAGGAGGACGTGAAGCTGGTGGTGGGCATCGGCCCCGTCCCCATGATGAAATTCGTGAGCAAACTGACCGCCGAGTATGGGGTCAAGACCTTGGTAAGCCTGAATGCCATCATGGTGGACGGTACGGGCATGTGCGGGTGCTGCCGGGTGAGTGTGGGCGGCAAGACCAAGTTCGCCTGCGTGGACGGCCCGGAATTCGACGGGCATCAGGTGGACTTCGATGAACTGGCCCAGCGGCTTGATGCTTACAAGGAGGAAGAGAAACGCGCCTACGAGAAGTATCTGCACGAGTGCAAGCTCTCCTAAGCTGGCGTTTCTTTAGGATCTTACGGAGGAAGAGATGGCAGAAAAATCACAGAAAAAGGAAAAAATCCCACGGCAGCCCATGCCGGAACAGGAGCCCGATGTCAGGAGACGCAATTTTAACGAGGTACCTTTGGGCTATACCCCCGAGCTTGCCATGAAAGAGGCCGAGAGGTGCCTTCAGTGCAAGAAACCCTCATGCATGGAAGGGTGCCCGGTAAGCGTGGATATCCCCGAGTTCATCAGACTGATAAAGGAGGAGAAATTCACCGAGGCCATCCGCAAGATATGGGCCAAGAACAGCCTCCCTGCCGTGTGCGGCAGGGTCTGCCCCCAGGAGATCCAGTGCGAGGGTAAGTGTATCCTGGGGAAGAAGGACAAGCCTGTGGCCATTGGCAACCTCGAGCGTTTTGCCGCTGACTGGGAACGGGAGCATGGCGAGGGAGACCTTCCCCAAAAGGCCGAACCGACCGGGAAGAAAGTGGCGGTGGTGGGCTCAGGTCCTTCCGGGCTGACCGTGGCAGGCGACCTAATACTCAAAGGCCATGACGTAACGGTCTTCGAGGCCTTCCATAAGCCTGGCGGCGTGTTGGTCTACGGGATCCCGGAATTCAGGCTCCCAAAGGAGATCGTCTTCTCGGAAGTAAATTTCCTTGAAAGGCTGGGCGTGAAAGTGGAGTGCAATGTGGTGGTGGGAAGGACCGTCACGTTAGATGAGCTCTTTGAGCAGGGATACGATGCGATCTATATCGGGGTGGGCGCAGGCCTCCCCCGCTTCCTGAATATCCCAGGCGAAAATCTCATCGGCATATACTCGGCCAACGAGTATCTCACAAGGGCCAACCTGATGAAAGCGTATCTCTTTCCGGACTACGATACCCCCATTGCCATAGGCAAAGACGTGGCGGTTTTCGGCGCCGGCAATGTTGCCATGGATGCGGCCCGCACTGCCATGCGTCTGGGGGCGGACCGGGTGCGGATCATCTACCGCAGATCCAGGGAAGAGATGCCCGCCCGTGCCGAGGAGATACACCATGCGGAACAGGAAGGAATAGAATTTTACCTGCTCACCGCCCCTACCAGATTTCTGGGAGATGAGAAGGGTCGTGTGGTGGGAATGGAATGCCTCAAAATGGAACTGGGGGAGCCGGATGAGTCAGGCCGTCGTCGGCCCGTACCCATTGAGGGCTCCGAGTTCAAAATGGACTGCGATCTGGCCGTCATAGCGGTGGGTGCGGCAGCCAATCCCCTCCTGACGCAATCCACCCCCGACCTCAAGCTTAACAAGTGGGGATACATAATCGCGGATGAGGAGACGGGCAAGACCACCAAAAAGGGAGTCTGGGCAGGAGGTGATATTGTCACCGGGCAGGCAACGGTCATCCTGGCCATGGGAGCAGGGAGGCTCGCTTCCGACTCCATTCACAAGTACCTTACCCTCGGTTGGTAATCCGCTGTGAAGGGGGCGCACCTCGCGGGCGCCCCCTTTATCCTATATGACCCGCCCCCTGTACCCCCTCAACCCCA
>JAOZOW010000118.1 GCA_029933075.1 Deltaproteobacteria bacterium
GAGCGGAGGATATGAGGCCTACAGGAAGCAGGCCGCTTATCTTGCCGGAATCGGAAGGGTGGAGGCGTTGGCCAGGGAGCTATCAACGGTTTTGATCTGCGCGGAAAGGCTCCCCTGGAAGTGCCACCGGCTCCAGATCTCCCGGAGCCTTGAGGAAAGGGGATGGGAGATGGTCCATATTATTGATGAGGGGAGGACGTGGCAGCCGAAAGGGGGGTGAAGCGCGGTCGTGGAAATCAAGTTCACGTTTGAAGAAAAAGAGATCCAGAAGGTGGTAAGAAGGTTTGCAAGGGAGGATATCCTTCCCATTCGGAAAGAGGTGGACCGGCAAGGGGACCTACCGGAAGGGATCAAAGAGAGATTCATCGAGATGGGCTTTCTCCGTTCCCCCTTTCCGGAGGCTTATGGCGGGGTTGACGGCACCTTCACGGGATTGGTGATCGCCCTGAAGGAGCTATCCTATGGCTCCATGATCCCGGCATGGATGCTCTTTGAGAATTTCATGCTGGCCTATCCCCTGCTTAGATACGGGTCCGAGTTCCTTAAAGACACCTATCTGCCTGGGCTTATTTCGCTGGAGACCATTGGGGCGCTGGCCTTCACAGAGGCCGATACCGGATCGGACCCCACGCAGCTCAAGACGGTGGCGGAAAGGGTGAAGGGGGGATGGTTGATCAATGGTTCGAAGCGGTTCATCACCAACTCGGGGATCTGCAACCATATGATCCTTTTTGCCAGGACAGGGAACGACGTCACCGCCTTTGTGGTTCAATCAGACAAGGAAGGTTACAAGCCGGGGAAGAGGGAGACGTTTATTCACAGTGCCGCCTTTGATAATGGCGATCTTTATCTGGAGGACTACTTTGCGCCGGATGACCACGTGATCGGGGAGGTAGGCCAGGGTTTTGAGATCTTGCTCCAGACCGAGGCGGTGGGGAAAATCGCATTCAGCGCCTTTTTCATCGGCCTGGCGGAAAGGGCTCTTGATCTGGCTGTTCAATATGCCAATACCCGGACCCACAGGGGTAAACCGATCGGAGGGAAGTTTCAGATGACCCAATGGAAGATCGCCCGTATGATGGTGAGGATCGAGGCAATGAATGCCTATCTTTTTCATGTGTGCGCAAGGGTTGATGGGGGCAAAGAGATATTTACGGAGGCCGCTCTCCTGAAACTGATGGTGGCCGAGGAAGTCAAGGCGGTCATCTTGGATGCCATGGAGATCCACGGGGCTTACGGGCTGAGCCAGGAATACGAGGTGGCCGATCTCTACCGTACCGCCATCGGGGCCCAGGTGATTATGGGGAGCCTGGATATCCAGCGAGTCATCATTGCCAGGGGGATACTTGGCAAGGCCCACTATAGCCATCATAGCTAAGGGATAAAATCCCTATTTTTTAGACCTGCCGTATTCTTTCGTATAGCTCTCTGGTTTCAAAGGAGAGGTTCACCCCTAACTCCTCCTCAATGGATTTACGACAAATCTGGTAAACAGTATCCACTTCTTTTTTCTTTCCCATTCCAGCATAAAAACGCATCAATTTCCGGTACACTTCCTCACTATAACGATCAAGGTTAAGGATCTCATAGGCGTAATTGATTGCCTCAAAGGTGTTTCCCTGTCTTTCGTAGGTATCCAGAATCTTTGTCAAAACCTTTATATACTGATTTTTATAGTATTCCCTGTCTATTAGAAATAGGTCCTCGTACACGTCTTCAACAAAATAGTCCCCGCGATACAACCGTTCGGCCTTTAGATAATGCTCCAGGGCATCTTTGGGGTTGTTATTACCCTTCAGTTCTGCCAGCTTGATTTCGCTCAGGAATTCATCCACATCGGCCCATCCGTTTTCACCGAGGGAGAGGCATAGTCCGTCACTCTTGGCCAGGATATTGGGAAAATGCTGTACTCCTTTACCTCGCGGTATAAGTATTTTTCTGAGCATGGAGAGTACCACCCGGAAGTTGGGATAGGATTTCTCTGGGTCTACCTCGGGCCATAGTGTCTCCATAAAAAAATCCCGTGGAGTGTACCCCTGATTCCGTTTGTGAAAAAGATATTTCAGTAACCTGACAGCCTTTTTGCTTCTTGAGCGATCCAGAAAGACCTCCTCGTTTTCAACAAACACTCGAAACGAGCCCAGGCAGTAAATTCGCATGTCCATGAGACGCTGCTTTTGGGAAACACTGGTGATCTTCGGAACCACTTCTACTTCTTCCTTATTGGAGACCGAGAACGAGGCGGCGATGGACTGGTACTCCTGAAGAACGGTTTCAAGTTCCTCATGCCGCGGCAGGATTTCATACAAAAAGGGGACCAGCCAATCCCGCTCCTGGTAAATAAGATAATGATAGATGTTGTCTCCGACCGGCTTGAGGGAGGATATGACCAGTTTTTCCGCCCACCCTTTGCGGCCAATGTTGAGCAGGGATTTGGCCGCGAGCAGATTAGCCAGGGAGACCGACATCTTCTTGCAGGAATAGTTGAGGAAGACCTCAGCCTCCTTGATGAGCTTTTCCACTTGGTCGAATTCACGCTTCATGGAACAGAGGTAGGCTCTGTCCACTTTGGCCATTGCCATCTCTATTGGAAAGTTGATCTTCCGCGCTACATCTGAGAGGAGTTCCAGGTATCGTATAGAGGACTCCAAGTCATTCATCTTGAGATAAGTGGTGTAGAGGCCGTGATAGTCCCAGAACATGCATGTCAGATTATGGGCTTTGTTGAGCTGGGTGATACTCTTGATAAAGGTGTTGATAGCCTGATCGTAATCACCAACGACCGAATGACCATAGGCCATGTCGGTGAGGAGCATTCCGGTAATACCTGTGATGTTGTCCTCAATGCCGTAATTCTCCGCATACTCCAGGCCCTCTCGGGCATACCTGAAAGATTCCTTGAGGTTCCCCAGATAAAGAAGACAGAAGGAGAGGTAGTGGTAGAGTACTGGGATCTTGGGGTGTAGTCCGAAATCCCGGGCCAGGGAAGCCGCTGCACTGGCATAAAGGATACTGTTTTTCAGATCTCCCATGACCACGTAACGGAGAGCATGGCACTGATCCAGAGTAACCCGGTCACGGGGATCCCGATAATAAGCGTAAAGCTCTTCTGCCTTCTGCACATAATGGAATGACTTCTTCTCCTCCTCAAGTTTGACCAGAACCTGGCTCAGGCGGGTGTACTCGGAAATAAGCCTGTGGGATATGTTTTCCTGGATGTTCTGGTTTTCAAGAAGGTTGATCCCATTCTGAAAAAAGTCCCGGGCCCGCTTGTAATCATCGCGACGTATATTGACCAGACCAAGCCGGTCACAACAGGCTACCTCTTCGGGCACCCTGTTTTGATGTTCGAACATCTCCATGGCCTGCTTATATGCCTCAAATGACCTTTCAAAGTCCCCCTGGTCTTCGAGAAGCCGGGCCTCATAGTAAGTGAGGTAAGGATCCTTTTTGATCATATGGGAGGGAAGCATCTTTAAGAGTCTATCCAGGGTATCCACCTGGTTGTTTTCAATGAGTTCCATCCCAAGATTTCGGAGAATGGATTTAGCCTTGGAATAGTTACGTGCATGGATAAAGTGAAAGGCAGCCTCTGACTGGTCGTACTTTTTCAGTATCACGGCAAGCCGGTTATGGAGCATCTCCACCTCATGCTTAGGCAGGGACCTTCTGAGGGTATCCTTGAGAAAGGAACGAAATAGGGGAGAATACTGATAGGCATTCCTTTCCCCCTTATTAGCTGAGGTGAAGAGATTATTCTCTACCAAATGGAGGAGAATGCGGTCGGCCTCGTCTATCTTTAGAAATCGATTGCATATGGCCGGAGTCAGGGTGTTGAGCAGGGAGGTCTTTAGCAGAAAATTTTTGATAGAGTCTTCCTGGTTAGAGAGGATATTTTCATCAAAGTATTCATATACAGCAGCCTCAAAGAGACTGGAAAGCTGGCGGGAGGTGAAGTGTTGTTGCCCGAGTTCCTGGAGTGAACGAAGGTAGATCATTAAGCCGGTAGCCCAGCCCTCGGTCCTTTGTTGGATTTTTTCCAGTAGCTTACGGCTGGGGAGCCTTTCCAAACACATGCTAAAAAACTCTTTAGTCTCATTGGGCTGAAATGCCAGTTCCTGTCCATCAAGGATCTCTACCTGGCCCAGAAGGCTGAGCCGAGAAAGGGACAGGTTAGGACGTCGGGTGCTTAAAAGAAAGAGGTGCACATTCTCCGGGAGGTGCTCCAAAAAAAAATGAAGATAGTCTCTCACTTCGACGGCGTTCTTAATACGTTCATAGTTGTCCAGGACAATGACCACTCTTTCCCTAACGTGGAGTTCCAGCTGCGTTATGAAGAGTGTGCCGAGGCAGTGACGAAAACTATTATCTTTAATGTGGGAGTATTCGATTGTGGTGATCTGGGGGAGAAACTCGGGGAAGTTACGGCGAAGGCCGAAGAGAAGGTGATTCAGAAAAACCACTGGATCAGCGTCCACTGCATCCATCTCATACCATAAGAACTCGATGCTATTTTCCACGAGAAAGTGATGGGCCAGGGTGCTTTTACCGCCGCCAGGTGGAGATAAAATCAGGGTCACCCGGCCTTCAAGACTTTCGGACAGTCTCTTAAACAGCCGTGGTCGGGGAAAGGAAGTTTTTTTACAGGAGACCGGGCGTAACTTGGATTGAAGAACGGGTATATTATGAAGCATAGCCTTATCTCCTAAAAACATATTCTGTTTAACATTTTTTTAACAATCTTTTAACATTTATTTTAATATACCAACAAAAAATATTACTTCTCAGGATAAACATGCCCTTTGCCAGATTGAGACCTGAATTCGAGTTTTTACGAATCTATCAATGATAGTTTTCCGTAAATGAGCAAAAGATGCTATACGATCTTACTGAAGACCAGAAGATGATCAAGGACACTGTTTCACGTATCGCAAAGGAGGAGATTGCGCCGGGTGCTGAGGAGCGCGATGAGGAAGCTAAATTTCCCTGGGATATGGTGGAAATTTTGCGGGAAAATGGCCTTTTTGGTGCCGACTTCCCAGAAAAATATAGTGGCTCTGAGATGGGGCTTTTGTCCCTTTGTCTTATCATAGAGGAGATAGCCAAGCTGATCTTGGACAGTTGCAAGAAAATAATTCAGTGATATCAAGTGTATAACATAGTTAAAAAAGTTCTTGGCACTACCATTTGCTCTTTGACATAGATTATAGTTCTCGAATGGCTGGTGGGATAGCAACGCCTACGGCCCGGAAAACTCTACCACAGGTGCCCAAACATTCTGTTCTGAGGGCCAGGGATTTTCCGTTTTCCTCTATCTCTACCTCTTGCAGGGCCTTAAGATCCTGTTTGATGTCGGCCCATTCAAAGGAGTATCCGCATCTTTCCAGACGCCTATCCAGTTCTTTTCTCAACACCAGGGCCAGGAAGCTGCAGAACACATGCCCTCTGATGTTCTCATCCTTTTGATGATACACGGGCCTGGTTTCCAGGATGGACTTGATATCCCTAAAAACCTGTTCCACCTGCCACAGCTCCTTGTACTTGAGTGCTACCTGCTCGGCTGAAAAGTCCGTATTGGTCATCAGCACCCATTT
The DNA here is from genome assembly GCA_029933075.1 of Deltaproteobacteria bacterium. Classification (GTDB taxonomy): domain Bacteria; phylum Desulfobacterota; class DSM-4660; order Desulfatiglandales; family Desulfatiglandaceae; genus JAOZOW01. Next base: position 5,595 of record JAOZOW010000118.1, read on the forward strand.
GCCGTCAAATCTCGACTCCCATTGGATCTTGTCTTGATTGATGCTGATGCTGTCGTTCTCGATCTTGAGGTATTTTCGATATCCTTTGTTGCCGATGAGGCTTTTGGGATTGGTTTTGATCTTCTCTTGTAAGGAATCAATGATCGCCTGGCGATCTCCGGCATCTTTCCGGGCTTGCCTGGGATTGAGACAGACGATGTAGCGTTTGCCGTCAACGACC
>JAOZOW010000119.1:0-3070 GCA_029933075.1 Deltaproteobacteria bacterium
AGTCAACTGCTTCTTGCTCCACTCCTGGCGTCTGAGCCATCCCGTCATTTGGCAGGTTTACAGGAAAATCGTTTCAACTTTATTTGGGGATCTAGTTGAAATAATTACCAAAAAATTATGATGATATATGTATCTTATTGTCTTTGCAATTGCCTTCAATGGGCAAACCAGTTGTGGAAATATCGGGGTGGTCCAGTGGTTGCAGAAAGTATAATTTCAAGAATATCTTTCGGGGCAAAATGGAATTAGGAGTAAGCGCCATCGATGTTTATTTTCATTAGGACGCTGCAACATTCTGCCACGAGACTGGATAGATGAAAATGTGGTGTGTACAAGCGACCAGCGGAATGAACAAATCCATCATAGGGGGGCAGCAAGGGGTTAAGACATGAAAACTGAGAAAAAGGTTGTTTCTCTAATCAAATATAATCCGGAATCCGGATCGCTGAAAAAGGCACTGGACCTTTGTGAAGGATTGGCCGGACTAAAAAGCAGTGAGAGTGTCCTGATCAAACCCAATCTGGTCATCAGCGGACCGCCATCCCAGAAACCCACAGGCATGGTCACATCGACGACCCTCATGGAAGAACTGATCCTCATACTCAAGGAAAACGGCCTGAGTGATATTACTATTGGAGACGGCTCAATCCAGGTAAAAGAGTTAGGCACCAGTACTGACACGGCCATGGACTGGTCAGGCATGAGCCGGTTAGCAGCAAAATATGACGTCAAAACTATTGATTTTAATCGAGGGCCGTTCAAGGAATTTGAGATCGATGGTGTTAAGATCAGGGTAACAAGAGCGCCTTTAGAGACGGACTTCCTCATCAATTTTCCTGTCCTCAAGACCCACGCCCAGACAAAGGTTACCTTAGGTATAAAGAACTTAAAAGGTTGCCTGAGCCCGGGAAGTAAAAAAATCTTTCACAAACAAGACTTGGAAAAATTCATTGCATTTCTTGGGCAACAGATCAAGGTGGATTTGACCATCATAGACGGCCTTTATGGACTCCAAAAGGGTCCCATGGGCAAGGATATCCACCCTATGAACCTCATCATTGCGGGCAGGGACATGGTCTCTGTGGATATGGTGGGATCAGCCGTAATCGGCACAGATCCGAATGAGGTCAATTACCTCCGCTACATTGCCAAAAGTCAGGGTGAGTCTCTGGATCTATCCCGGCTCGATATCAGGGGCGAACGAATTGAAGATGTGGCCAAAAAACTGATATGGGAATATCCATGGTGCGAAGAGCTGCTCGAAAAATACAGTATCCGGGGTATTGCGTGCGAGGACCCTGGAAATCATTTCTGTTCTGGGTGCACGGTTACTGCATTCGCCGGCCTCAACCGGTTCTTCAGGGAAAATCAGGGCAGGAGCTTCAGAGGAGTGGAGATCTGCCTGGGACGAAACAGGGCCCATGCGGATTCAGAAAAGATCTTCCTGTTAGGGAAATGCCCGGTAAAAGAGAACCCCGGGTTGAAAGCCGCAGTGGAAGTAAAAGGCTGTCCTGCATCTGCCAAAGAAATTTATCAAAAACTTTGCAACCATCTAATTTAAGGAGGATTCTGAATGATATCCAACGAAGAACGCTGGGGTAAGGTTAGAAATGTAGGTCGCTATATCAGCGAAGGAAAATGGGATGACTACTGGAGAACCAGCATCAGCCAGACACTGGAGAAGACCTGCCTGATACGTGGGTATCCGCTTGAGGAAATCATAGAGAATCTAACATACGCCGAAACCCTCTACCTTACCCTGCGAGGAGAGCTTCCCACAAAAGAGGAAACCCGTCTGCTCAATGCAGTGCTCTGCTCCATTACCGATCACCAGTTCATAGCATCCACTACGCCAGCGGCACGGTTTACGGCCTCGGCCTTTCCTAGCTCTCCTATACCCGGCATTGCAGCCGGCATCCTCACCATGGGTTCTTACACGGTATCGCCTCAGGATTCGGCCGACTTCATCAACAAGTCCCACGAACTGATGAAGTCCGAAGGCCTAACCATTGAAGAGGCTGCCAATCAGGTGGTTTCAGAATGCGTGAAGAACAAGAAACGTATTCCAGGACTTGGTCATCCCACCTACCGCAAGGTGGACCCGCGATCAGAAGCCCTCAGGAATGTGGCCAAGGAATGCGGTTTCTGGGGAGAAAAGAGCCAAATTTATGAGGCCGTACACAAGGAATTTGTACGTGTTACAGGCAAAGAAATACCCCTGAATATCGACGGGATGATGGCCTGCGTGCTCAATGAGATGGGCTTCGATCCGTTGGAAATGGCCGGCATTGCCGCTGTCTCCTTTATGTGCGGCATCATTGCCCATGTTGTTGAAGAGATCAAGGAAGGAGTTCCTCTTCGCGTTATCCCTCCGGAGCATGGCGCGGTTTATACCGGTCCTGATGAGAGGCACATCAGGTAGGCATCAGGATCGAGGGGTACGGCTCAAGGAGAAAAGAAAATAGGACAAAGGTAATCTTATGAAAAGGGTAGTAATTGTCGGGGCCGTTCGCACGGCCGTAGGAACATATGGAGGTAGCCTGAAGACCATTCCCTCATATGAACTGGGCGGCATGGTGATTAAGGAATTACTTAGAAGGACCGGCCTTGAGGCTGAGGCGGTTGATGAGGTCGTGTTCGGTTGCGCGTATCAGACCAGCCACTATCTGAATTGCGCACGACAAGCCCTGTTCCGCGCAGAGATGCCGGTCAGCATCCCTGCCTATACAGTGGACCGGCAGTGTGCTTCGGGCCTTCAGGCCATATGCGAGGGTGTCATGCTGATTCAAACCGGCCATGCTCGTATTGTGGTTGCCGGCGGGGCTGAAAACATGAGCAGCCTTCCCTATTTGATCGACAACGCCAGGTGGGGCTATCGGCTGGGTCACGGAAAGCTCTATGACTGGTTCACCGATGCCTCGGAGACGGTTGGTGGGCCGGAAGACATTTTCGGCTACTGCAACATGGGACTCACTGCGGAAAACCTGGCTGAGAAGTATCAGATAGGCCGTGAAGAGCAGGACGCATATGCCCTGAAAAGCCACGAGAAGGCCAACACGGCCATTAAAGA
>JAOZOW010000119.1:3170-5780 GCA_029933075.1 Deltaproteobacteria bacterium
GATGACCACCTTAATCCACGAGATGATGCGAAGAGATGTCCGTTACGGTCTTGCAACGCTCTGTGTGGGCGGCGGCCTCGGAACATCAGTAATTGTGGAAAAACATCAGAGAGGCTGAACGAATATGATGGCTTTCAAGAGATTACTCAGTCCTATTGACATAGGGACCCTCCATCTAAAAAACCGTATCGTCATGCCGGCCATGGGCACAGGGTATGCGGCGGAAGATGGAAACGCTACCGAGAGACTTATAGACTATTTTGTTGCCAGGGCCGCAGGAGGGGCGGCCCTGCTTATTGTGGAGGCCACGGCAGTTCACCCGAAGGGAAGGATATTCAAGGGAGAGTGCGGCATGTTCGATGATCGCCATATTCCCGGATTTCAAAGGCTGAGCCGGGCAGTGCATGATGCCGGTGGCAAAATAGTCATGCAATTAGCCCATGGTGGCAGACAGACAAAATCTGCCCTTATTGGCGATCAACCACTGGCGCCATCCCCTATCCCTGCCCCGGCCCTGTGTACCGAGCCCCCCAAGGAAATGACCGTGGACGACATCCAGGAGGCTGTTAGTAGTTTTGGGGAAGCGGCCCTGAGGGCAAAGGAGGCGGGCTTTGATGGGGTGGAGATCCACGGAGCCCATGGCTATCTGATCAATCAGTTCTTATCTCAAAATGCCAATCAGAGAAGCGACGGTTATGGAGGGACCCTTAAAAACAGGGCCCGCTTGGCCATGGAAATCATTTCTGAGGTAAAAAAGGCCGTGGGTGATGATATTCCGCTCTTTTTCCGCCTGAATGGTGAGGATTACATTAAAGGCGGGGCTACCCTCAAGGAGGCCGTGGAAATAGCCCCCTGGTTGGTGGAGGCAGGGGCCGATGTCCTGCACGTCTCGGCAGGCGTATATGGTTCCGATCCTCCCACGATCCCGCTCATCGGTTCTGAGCGAGGCTGTTTTGTACCCCTTGCCAAGGCCATCAAGGAAGTGGCAAGGGTCCCGGTTATTGCTGCAGGCAGGATTAAATCACCCTTGTTGGCGGAAAAGGTCCTTGAGGAGGGTGCTGCTGACTTGATCTCCATGGGCCGGGCCCTGATGGCCGACCCGGATTTACCCAAGAAAGTAAAGTCACAGAAATTGGAAGAGATCCGGCCCTGTGTTGGTTGCGGCCAAGCATGCATAGAAAGGCTCCTGGGTGGGATCAAGAAAGTGGAGAATGACCCCATAAGCTGTGTCGTCAATCCGGTCATGGGTCGCGAGAAGGAGTGGATGCTCCATCCCGCTTCTCAGCATAAACGCATCCTGGTTATCGGAGGGGGTCCCGGTGGGATGCAGGCCGCTATTGTCGCTGCTCAAAGAGGACATGACGTGGTGCTGTGCGAAAAAGACAATGAACTAGGCGGAAACCTGCGCCTTGCAGCAATGGTCCCGGGAAAAGAAGAGTTTTCAGAGTTCCTGAATTATCTGATTGGGAAGATTGATAGATTGGGCATTAAAGTAAGCCTAAACCGGGAGGTGCACCTGAAATCTCTCCGGGAGATAAATCCTGATGCAGTGATTCTTGCTTCAGGGGCTTCGTTTCAGAGGGTGAAGATGCCCGGAATCGATCCGGAACGGATTTTTGCTGCTGCTGATATCTTCGCCGGCAAAAACGACCTGTCAGACCATACAGTTGTCTTGAATGCCAATCAGATCGGCTTGGAGACGGCGTTGTTTCTCTCGAACCGGGGAAAAGAGGTAACGGTAATAGAAGAAGGGGATCATTTTGCACCTGATATGGGACCCATAGGACGATTCGATTTGCTGAATTCCCTCAAAAAACAGGGGGTGGAAGTATTTAAGCAGGCCAGGTTGGTCAGGGCAACTAATTCACAAGCAGCAATCCTTATTAAGGGTAAAGAACATAGCATTAAAGGGGACTTCTCAATAGTTTCAGTTAAACAGGTTGTGAACAACCGGCTTTCAAAAGAAATCGAGAACACAGGCCTTGCCTGCCATGTCATCGGGGATGCCCTCCTGCCTCGTAAGGCATTAGAGGCCATAGAGGAAGGCTATGGCGTAGGCATGAAGATCTAATGATTTCATCTCCTTAACCTGTAAGGCCGGCGATTCAGACCAGGGCATTTTCATAGGAGTCATATATGTACAGGGATATGTTCAAAGATGAACATAATATCCTGAGGGAATCTCTCAAAAGATTTGTAGCAAACGAGATTGTTCCCCACGTGGACCAGTGGAAAGAGGAAGGGTCTATCCCAAAAGACCTTTTTACAAAAATGGGAAAAATGGGGTACCTGGGCATCCCTCATCCAGTAGAGTACGGCGGATCAGGAGGGGGACATTTTCATGACCCTTGTCCTCGCAGAGGAGATCGCCCGATGCCGCTCGGCCGGTGTCATGGCGTCGGTAACCATGCATACGGACATGGCCTCACCTCATCTCGCCCGTGAGGGAAATGCGGAACAGAAGCAGAAGTACCTTACGCGGATTATAGACGGAGAAACGCGCTGCGGCATAGCCGTGACCGAACCGGATGCAGGATCTGATGTGGCGGGCATCAGGACCACGGCCAGAAGGGATGGGGATTCCTATTTACTCAATGGCTCAAAAACATT
>JAOZOW010000120.1 GCA_029933075.1 Deltaproteobacteria bacterium
CCAAGACCCCAGTAAAGCATCCACGCTTAAGGGACCTGCTTCTCATCCGAAATCAATCAGGGCCATCCCCTCAATCCTTATAACATATGAAGCGATCCTTCAACCATTACGGCAACCCCATCAAGTAGCCTCATCGAATTCTGAAACACCACTATCCATAGCCTTCACCCTTTACTCTTTACCGTATTTTTCAAGATATCCCCGCGGCGTGACCATCTTTCCTCCCACCATCCGGGTCTGGGAATTGCCAATGAGAAGAATGGAGAGCATATCAATAATCATCTCATCCATCTGCCCGATTTCCACCACCCTGACCTCTTCATTTGCCCTCGCCGCATTTCTCACGATCCCCACGGGCACCCCTTCTCCCCGGTGCTTGAGGATCAGATTCCGAACTTCTTTGAGCTGCCAGTCTCTCTTCTTTGACCTGGGGTTGTAGATGACCAGCACGAGGTCTGCCTTTAATGCCGCCTCCACCCGGGTGCGTATCACTTCCCAGGGGGTCATGAGGTCGCTCAGGCTGATAACGGCGAAATCATGCATGAGAGGGGCGCCAAGCAGCGCAGCGGCGGCGGCAAGAGCAGGAATGCCGGGGATCACTTCCACGTCAATCCGCCCGAGGAGGTCCCTGTCGGCCAGAAGCTCGAGCACAAGCCCTGCCATGCCGTAAATCCCGGGGTCTCCACTGCTCACAACCGCTGTCTGCCGGCCTTCCGTCGCCCTCTCAATCGCCCTCTCGCATCGTTCCACCTCCCCCCTCATGCCCGTGGATATGATCTCCTTGGCCTTGAGCAGAGCAGGATCAACAAGATCTATATAGCCCCTGTAGCCCACTATGACCTCTGCTCTCCTTAAGACCTCTCTCGCCCTGGGAGCCAGGTATTCAGGGCCCCCGGGACCAAGGCCGACCACCGTCAGCGTTCCAGGGCCACGGCCAGGGTTGCATTCTCTGTTTTGGTTTTGGGAACGATCAGTCTCCCTCTCCCCGCCCCCAGTAAGGCTGCTGCTTCGCATACGCTCGTTACTCCCATGTATCTTCCGACGGAACGGGATGGATTCGGGACATCGATCCCTGCCAGGTCCGCGGCATTAAAGAGCACGAGGTCGAGCCCCAGCCGCCGCGCCGCCCTGAGTAGCCCCTCTTCATCCCTTTTCGCTTCAATGCTGGCAATAGATTTGAGGCTCATCATGGAGAGGCCCTTTGCTTCGAAGGTATCTCTTATGAGCCGGGTTATCTCATCGCTACCCACCCCCCTGTTGCATCCGATTCCAGCAACCAGGCACTTTGGATGAAACAGGAGCTGGGCCGTATCTGCCCTTCTCCTCCGCCAGCTCACCCAGATGCCTGGCTCCCCTGAAATCCAGGCGCCCTCTTTCTCGACATGACTGAAATTGATACCTCTCGGGGCCTCATCTCTTAAACCCAGCCGGTCTTCCGGATCAAAGACCTGGATGGGGAGCCCGGCCAAAATGGCCCCATTGACCTCTTTTACGGCCTCTATGTTGGCAATAGCCATGCCCTTTTCCCGCGCCACCAGGTCCACTGAAATCAGCCCCTCTGTATCACTCGCCGTTGTAATTACTGCCTGGCCCCCTGTGAGGGTTGCGACTCTTCTTGCCAGATCATTCGCACCCCCCAGGTGCCCGCTCAGCAAGCTGATGCAAAAGCGCCCCTGCTGATCAAGGACAACCACGGCCGGGTCCTCATCCTTCGACTGGATACAGGAGGCAACGGCTCTCACTGCAATGCCGGCCGCAGTTATGAATATGTGGTTTTCGTAAAGAGAAAACTGGCCCTTTACCAGGTCCACGAGATTCTCAAATCCAACTTCGCCACGACCCTGAGCGAATCTTTGAGGCAGGAAAAGGTCTCCACCAAGCCGCTTTGCCAGAAAACGGCCGAGCTCTCCCCCCTTTCTTGTCACCGCATATACGGCCGTTTCTTTCATCCGGTCCTCTTCCTGAAGCCGTGACTGAACCTGGGATCATAGAGCCTGGAAAACGAGGCATCCTCCTGCCCGGGGAGTACGAGGAAGACGGCCTGCCTCGTAATAGAGGCATTCGTGACATCCTGCACCAAGCCGGACAGTGTGGAGAAAAAGGCCAATTCATCGGGCCATCCGACTCGATAGCCCACGAATACAGGGGTGTCCTCCGGATACCCCCCTGCCAGAAGCTCCTCAACCATCTTTGCCGGATTCCCGGCAGAGAGGTAGATGGCAAGAGAGCACCTGTGAGCTGCAAGTGATCTCAACCGCTCTCGCTCTGGTACAGGGGTCCTGCCTCCCATCCTGGCGAAAATCAGTGTCTGGGTGACCTCGGGCAGTGTGAAAGATATCCTTGCTTTCGCCGCACCGGCAAATGCCACTGTGACTCCCGGTATAACCTCATAAGGGATGTTTTCACGGTCAAGGAGGACCATCTGCTCTTTCACCGCCCCGTATAGAGAGGGATCCCCGGTGTGCACACGGGCCACCATGGCCCCGGAACTGACAGCTTCAACGATCATTGAATGGGTCTCGGTAAGAGTCATGGATGAGGAATCCATCACCTCTGCATCCTCTCTTGCGCAGGATACGATCTCTTTTGGTACAAGAGAACCTGTATATAGCACCAGGTCGGCATTCTGAATACATTTCCGTCCTTTTACGGTAATCAGCTCAGGGTCTCCCGGGCCGGCCCCTACGAAGTATACCTGGCATCGGCTCTTTTTCATGATCTACATCCTTTGGGGTCAAAACGATGGCTTTGTAGTCCTGATGATGAAAACCGGGTTCAGGGCCTCCAATCGGTGATCACCCGTAATATCCTTTGAACGGGAGACCTGAATCTGGGTAATAGAAAAGGGCCATTTTAGAGTGCGCAGATAATCCCTCGTCCTCAGCAGGGAGCCCACAAGGACCAGATGCAGGACCATCCTCCCACCGGGCTTAAGCCGTCTGGCCGCAGTTTCCAGGATGCCGTCACCGCGCCCTATTCCGCCCCCAATAAAGATGCGATCAGGATCGGGCAGGGATTCCAGACACCGCGGCATCTCCCCGCAGATCGCCTCAACCACATAAGCACCAGTCCTTTTCAAATTCTCTTTTATCAGCCGAACCCTCTGGGGCATTTTCTCAACAGCCAGGACCATCCCCCCGCGGGCCAGGATGGACGCTTCGATCGCGACAGAGCCGCACCCCGCTCCCAGATCCCATACGGTATGGTGGGGCCCGATCTGGAGCTGAGCCAGGCCCACCACACGCACCTCCTTTTTGGTTATGAGGCCCTTTTCGTGGACATACAGATCGTCCTCAATGCCGAGTCTAAGGGGTATATCAGGCTGCTTCACCCTCTGGAGCAGCACAAAATTGAGCGGTGAAACATCCATCTCCCTGGCCCTTGAAAGCTCAACTTCCCTGAAGCATTCCCCCTCTTGGCCCAGATTCTCGAACACTGCCATACGAAATGTGTCCACATCTCTGCGGAGCAATTCTTCAGCAATCCTTGCCGGACCGAACTCCCTGTCCGTATAAACAGCCACCGCGTCGCAAAAGACGAGCGCCCTCAGGAGCGGCCAGATATCCCGTCGGCCGTGAAGGGAGACGGTCCGCACATTCTCCCACGGAATCCTGATTCTGGCCGCCGCTGCTTGAAGGGTAGTCACGTTGGGATAGACAATAACATTATCCCCGCCCAAAGAGTCGATCAGGCGCTTCCCGATCCCAAAGAAAAGCGGGTCCCCGTCGGCAAGGACAACCACTTCTCTTCCCTGGTCCATTTCCTGTCTGATTGTGCCCAACACATCCGCCAGAGGCCCTTTTACGGGAATCTTCACGCCGCTATGATCCTCAAACCGCGCAAGAAGCCTGCTTCCTCCCACCAGCACCTCTGCCCTGTAAACGCGCCTCGATATCTCCACAGGCAGCTCACCCTGATCAATCCCCAGCCCCACAATGTGTACTGGACTCATGGCAGTGGTTTGTCCTTTCCTGATCCGGATCGTTCCCTTGACACCCTCATGCCTTTCTCTCTCATCTCAACAAGGAGTTTCCCTTCTGTATCAAAGAGGTAATAGGTCAAATCCGGCGAGGGGCCCGAGAATTTACGCGCCCAGAAAAGGGCCCTTTTAACGATTTGTCCGATTATTTCTTTTCCATGCATGTCCTCGGTTACCACCCTGAGGACCTCCCTGGCCGTGTTTGCGTTCTTGATAGCCCGGGCCTTCCTCCTTTCCATTCCAGCCAAGGCGCACCACCTGGCAAGGGTGTCAAAATCGATCCGTGATTTTCTGGCGTGAGTATGTGGATAGCCCTGCGCCATCTTCACCAGCTTCCCGAAAAAGCAGGCGTAGATGATCTCCTTAAATCCCCTCTTCGCGGCTTCCCTCAGGGAAAAAGAAAAAAAATCCGCCACCTGAATTAAGCAGCTCTCAGAAAGATCGGGACGCCTCCATCTCAAAAACTTCTCACTCCTGCCCCCCGTACTCAGGACAACTGTACTGGCACCACCCGCCCTGGCCACATCCATGGCAAGAGTAATCGTTTCCCGGTAGGCCTCGTTGGAAAACGGGATCACCGTACCCCGGGTACCCAGTATGGATATCCCTCCCACGATACCGAGGCGGGGATTGAGGGTCTTTTTCGCGATCTTCTCACCATCAGGGACCTCCACAGTAACCGTTACCGCCCCTTTCAGGCCGCTCTCAAGGAGCGCTTCCGCAACGGCTTTCCTGATCTGTCTCCTGGGAGCGGGATTGATGGCGGCCTCACCCACGGCTACAGGCAATCCCTGTCGTGTCACCCTTCCCACTCCCCTTCCACCTTTGATAGTAACGCCCTCCTCCAGCCTCTCAGGCTCTATCCTCACCATGCAAATTATCCTGGCCCGGTGAGTGGCATCCGGATCGTCGCCGCCGTCCTTGATCACCATGGCCCTTGCAATGCCGTCGAACAACTCAACCCCCTCGATGGGGATGGTCATGCGGCCCTTCTCTGGAAGGGGGATTTCCACCTCGCTGAGGTCCCTGCGGCCTGCAAGGCAAAAAACAGCCGCCTTTGCTGCGGCCGCGGCCGCCGACCCGGTTGTGAAGCCGGTGCGAAGCCTTTTCCCGGCCATTGAACCGCCTCACTTCCCCCGCAGGCCGCCTTCGTCCAGGGCCAGCAAGGCCAGTTGATTTATCACCGACGCTGCCAGAGCGGACCCGCCTTTACGGCCCCTGACGCTAATGTACGGCACCTCCTCCTGTATCATCAACCGCTCCTTTGATTCAGTTGCGTTTACGAACCCTACGGGCATCCCGACAATAAGTGCGGGCTTGCATCTTTTCTCCCCGGTCCATTTGAGAAGCCTTATCAGGGCGGTCGGCGCATTACCCACCACATATATGCCGCCATCGAGCCGGAACCGTGCGAAGTCCACGGCCGCCTGCGCCCTGGTGATCTTTTCCCTGATGGCCCTATCCCTTACTTCCTGAGTATTTATGTAACAAACCACCCTGCAGCCGAGTTGATCCATACGGCTTGGGGTAATTCCCACCCTGGCCATTTCCGTATCGGTTACCACAAGGCAGCCCCTTTTCATGGCCCTGATACCGCTATCTATGGCCTCGGGGTGAAAATGCACCAGGGATAGGAGATCGAAGTCCGCCGAGGTATGGATCATTCGCCTCACCACAAGCCACTCCCTGCCCTCAAAAGGACGTGGTTCAGGGACCTCGCTGTCTATGATGGCGAGGGATCGTGTTTCAATCTCCACTGGC
>JAOZOW010000050.1 GCA_029933075.1 Deltaproteobacteria bacterium
AAAGAGAGACAAGAGAGGTCAGAACCAGTTTGGCCATTCAGTGTGATAAGGCCCTCCTTGAACAGGCCTGTAAAGAAATCATTGAGACTATCCTTATTTGTCTTCCCAATGCATACAAGGGAACTGTCTACCGGATCGGTCATCCTCCCGAGATGACAGCCGAGAGAATTACTTCCGGCTTCATCGCCCCTGATAGAAAGAACATTTCATGGGGGCTGCCCCAGAGGTCTGATTACAATCCTCCAGGAAAGAGGTGGGTGGATTACAGGGATGAGGAGACCCGCCCCCTCGAGGCCATGGCATGGTGCGTTGAAAAGCAGAAAAGCTGGACCGCCGAAAACCCTGGCAGGGATGCCAGGAGTGCCAGACGCCAGGCCGAAGGGGCCCGGCAGGATGTCTTTCATATGGAGCCCGTGCTGGTCCGCAAGGAGGACCTGTATATAGGGGAAGAGCCCGCGCTGGATTACCCGAGAAATTCCCGAGGGGAAATTCTGTGGCAAGACAGTGATTATGCCGTGGTGGCCGTCATCAAGATCCACTTCCGACCCAATACTATCAGGGTAGGAAGTCCTGAAACCAGAATCATCAAGAAGTTGTCTCGAGCCCTGGGTACTGAGCTCCTCTCGTACCAGATCAGACAGCAATCCGTTGAGGCAATGCAACAGGTGGCCCAGGACACGCTTAAGTCTTGCAATATCCTTGCCGACTCATTGAGAAATGCAATAACAAAGTCCGGTCTGATTTTTTCCCTTATCAAACTGGAACTGATGGCCCTGAGAGAGCAGTGGGAATGTGTGCTTTTGAAAAACAGCAATGAAGGAAACTTGAGGCATGAGGCTGTTGAGCTGCTCAACAGCGCATTGACCAAGATGGATGGCACGGCAGGGGATGTGGGCAAGGAACTGATGGATGCGCAGAACCGATTTCTTGATCTTTTTCTTCCACCCAGGAGGGGCGAGAAATGGATAGAGATGAAGATCGAAAAGCGCTGGGAGGAAATCCTTCGAAGGAACCCCCTGGGAGAGTCGCAGAGTGCGGAGATTCGTCTTGCCATTGAAAATCTGAAAAAATGTCTTTATCTTGGGCAGGACCCGAAAAACCTCGCCCGTTATGACCGTCTTGATAAAGGGGAAAAGGAACAGTGGGTTGCACTTCTTTACCACGACGCAGACCCCCTTGATTTTCAGTTCCTGGAGCGGTTAATCCAGGTGCTCACCGAGCGTTCCCTCGAACTTCCTTACCAGGAAAAGTCCAGAAAGAGGTTAATCTATCTCAAAACCCTTGCCCAGATCATGGATCGCCTTGAGGACGATACCAACGTTGTGCTGCGCCAGATACTCAACGGCTTTGACGAAGGTACGCTGTCAGACCTTGTGAACAATGGATCGCGTTCGTCCTGACCCAGGGGCGTCCCATCTGCGGAAAGCGCCCCTAAGTGTATGTCTCTTATAGATGCTGTGGCTTTCCTGGCAGATTCGTCCGAAAAATGGTATAACCCTGTAAAAAGTGCGCCTGTAGCTCAGCCGGATAGAGCAGCGGACTTCTAATCCGCAGGTCCGGGGTTCGAATCCCTGCAGGCGCGCCATTTGTTCAAGGGCCTGATTTTCCGGTTGCCTTGGGACCATGTCCGGGAGGAGACGCCAATGATGGTCAAACATGAGTTTCGGCTCTTTTTTTGTGCCTTAACACTCTTGGCTCTCTGTGGTTGCCTTCAATCCTTTAGCCGGGTTATTCCTGGCAAATCCAACAGGAGAAGTGATGCAAAGCAGTATTTTGATCGTGGGCTTTCCCTGGCATCCGAAAAGGAATATGACCGAGCTATCAGAGCCTTTACAAAGGCCCTTGAAATAGATCCGAAATACGATGATGCTTACTGGGGTCGGGGGGTAGCCTGGGCCATGAAAGGAGATCCAGACAGGGCTATTGCCGACTATAATCGAGCACTTACATTGAATCCTGCCCATGCGTGGGCTTACAATAACAGGGGATGCGCCTGGCGGGACAAAGGGGACTATGATCGTGCCATTACGGACTACACAAAGGACCTTGAGATGCACCCCTTTAGGGCAGAAACCTATCACAACCGGGCAGTGGCCTGGGCGCTGAAAGGCAACTTCCAGAAGGCCCTGTCAGATGCCAGAAACGCCCTTCGCCTCAAGCCGGAAAATGAGGCTTACCAATTCTCGGTATCCAGATATGAAGCCTTTCTGAAAAAAGCGAACAAAGAGTAAATTTCCTATATTTGTAGCTCCATCAAAGCCCCGGATTGATCACGGCTCTTTTCCTCTTATCTTTCATTTTTGTTCTGAGGATGAAAAATGCATAAAGTTCCGATTTGGCTGGCCGTTCTGATTCTGCTCATCCCGTCTGTAGCGTTGGGTACCAATTCCGCAGAAATAAAACTGTTTTACAAAGACAGGCAGGGCTTCAGGGTTGGTTTCTATACGGGAAGTTATGCGCTCCTCATCGGGGTTACGCGCTACGCTGAAGGGTGGCCCAGCCTTGAAAGGATCCCCCGTGACCTGGACAGGCTCCAGTCTGCTCTCGAACTGCATGGGTTCCAGGTGGAGAAGGTGCTGAATCCCACAGGAGAGCAGCTGAAAAAGGCCTTTGAGCTCTTCATGGGACTTTATGGTCGAGAAAAGCAAAACCGGCTGGTTTTCTACTTTTCCGGGCATGGGTTTACTGCTGCCCATGGTGCCGGCTATCTGGTTCCTTCTGATGCACCGGGGCCTGATGTGCCCCGGGAGGAACTCGTGAGAAAGTGCCTTCCTTTAATGCAGGTAATGAAGTGGACTCAGGGGCTGAAATCCAAGCATGTCCTGTTGCTTTTTGATACCTGTCTTGAACCGGTGGGAAATGCACCCAGCGGTTTCTCAAAACGTCCACCTGAGATATCCTCCAGAACTTCGAACCCTGTTCGTCATTTTTTTGCGACCTGCAGTGGAAGAGATCGCACCCCGGCCCAGGGCCTTATGGCATCTTTTGTGGTCAAGGGCCTCGGTGGGAAAGCGGATCTAAACGGGGACGGCTACGTGACCGGCTCTGAACTGGCGAATTACCTTTATGAGAAGATCAGGAAATACGGGAGCGGGCAAACGCCCTGGTATGCTAAGGCCGGAGTCTCTGGCCAGGAGGCAGGGGAGTTGGTATTCCTGGTTCCCTCTCCGGTCGGCAGTGAGGAGTCTCAACTGGCTTCCCAGACTTCCGACCCAGAAGCGGACATGTGGAAACTGGTCAGGGATTCGTCGGATACCAGGGACATCAAGGACTTCCTTGCCACTTTTCCTGATGGCCGGTTTGCAATGCGGGCACGACACAAGATCAGGGAGCTTGAAGGAAAAGAGTTTTTCGAGAAAGGAAAAAGCTTCTACCGGAGCGGAGATTACAGTAAGGCCCTGAATCTGTTTCGTGAAGCTGTATCCCGGGGTCATGCAGGGGCACAGTATTACATGGGGTTGATGTATGGAGCCGGCAAAGGAGTGAGGGCGGACCAGCGGGCCGCTATGGCATGGTTCCGAGAGGCGGCGGCCAAAGGATATGCCCCGGCGGAGTATCGGATGGGTCTCTTCTATTATCACGGTGAGGGGGTTCAAAAGGATCTCGGGGAAGCCCTCAATTGGTTCAAGAAAGCTGCGCAAAGAGGCCACACCGATGCCGCGGCTTATATGGCCAGGATTGAGAATGAACAGGAAAGGAGATCCCTTTTCAGAAAAGGCCTTGAGTTTTATAAGAAAGGTGACCTTAAAGAAGCTTTGGCGTGGTTTGAAAAATCCAGTGAAAAAGGTCATCCTGATGCAGCCCGTTATATGTCCATGATAAGGGAAGAGGAGGAGAAAAGAAAAAAAGAGGCCGAGGAGTGCGCCTCGTTCTTTTCAGAGGGGATGAAGTATTACGAGAGCAAAGATTACGCTGAGGCCCTGAAGTGGTTCAGGATGGCGGAGGAAAAAGGACATCCCGATGCAAGACAATATATGGCCCTTATCCGGAAGGCTGAACAGGATAAAGAGAGGAAACTGCATGAGGGAAACCTGGCCTTTGAGAAGGGAAAAAGATATTTCGAGAGCGAGAACTATCGAGAGGCGCTGAGATGGTTCGAGAAGGCGGTGGACAAAGGCCATCCCGATGCAGGGCGGTATCTGGCCAAAACCAGAGAGCATCTGGAGATGGAGAGCCTCTTTGAGAAGGGCATAAGGTACTACGACGCCAAGAACTATCCGAGGGCCCTGGAGTGGTTGGAGAAGGCGGCCAGAAAGGGGCACAAAGGGGCGAGAAAGTGCGTTGCTCTTGTCAGGGAGGAGATGGAGGCGGTCCGTAGTAAACCTGCACAGAGGGAGAGTGCCGAATCCCAGTTCAACAAGGCCCTGGCCAGTTATGAGCAGGGAAAATATAAAGAGGCCTTTGAATGGTTTAAAAAGGCGGCGAATCAGGGGCATGCCGGCGCCCAGAACTATTTAGGGCTAATGTACGATGCCGGACGCGGCACTAAGAGGGACGAGCGAGAGGCGGTGAAATGGTTCCGCAAGGCCGCGGAGCAGGGACACAAGTATGCGCAATACAACCTGGGGCTGCAGTATTACGAGGGGCGCCAGGTGGAAAGGGACTACGGAGAGGCCATGAAATGGTTCCATGAAGCGGCGAATCAGGGGCATGCCGGCGCCCAGAACTATTTAGGGCTAATGTACGATGCCGGACGCGGCACTAAGAGGGACGAGCGAGAGGCGGTGAAATGGTTCCGCAAGGCCGCGGAGCAGGGACACAAGTATGCGCAATACAACCTTGCCGTGCAGTATTACGAGGGGCGCCAGGTGAAAAGGGACTACAGGGAAGCCATGAAGTGGTTCCGCAAGGCCGCAGACCACGGGCACGTTGGCGCCCAGAACTTCATCGGCCTGATGTATGACTCCGGCAAAGGGGTGGAGAGGGACGAGCGAGAGGCGGTGAAATGGTTCCGCAAGGCCGCGAAGCAGGGACACAAGTATGCGCAATATAACCTGGGGCTGCAGTATTACGAGGGACGTCAGGTGGAAAGGGACTATGGAGAGGCGGTGAAATGGTTCCGCAAGGCCGCGAAGCAGGGGCACCCAAAGGCCCGGTACTATTTAGGCACTGTGTATGAGAGGGGGCTGGTGGGTCCCGGGCCGGACAGGGAAGAGGCTCTGAAGTGGTACCAGAAGGCTTTCGAGAGCGGTTCTTCCGAAGCGGCCAAAGCTTTGAAGCGTTTGGGGCAGTAGGGACGAGGTGATCACTTGCACGGGGACAAGTAAGATCCCTGTCTTGTACGGAAAGTTGTGACATTATCAACACTCTTGAGAGGAAGCCGGAAAATGCAAAGGGGCGCAGGGTGGGGTGCGGTCCTGATATTTTTCATGCTTGTCTTTCCCGTGTGGGCTCACATGCCTCCCGGGAAGCGCGATAAAATCATCAGCCTGTACACTGAGGTGTTGGAAAAGCGGAAGTATTCGGCAGCCAGGGAATCCGATCTCCCTTATCCCAGAGAGATCATAAGTGCGGCGATTTTGGAAGAGATATCCGTGACCAGGGACAGGACCAAAATAAACTCCCTGGAGGCTGCCTATCTGGAGCTCGAAAGTTTTGTGTCAGAGAGGGATTTTAATGTAATTAGGGAGTATGAAGAGGCCCTTTCTCGATCACGGAAGCCCCTTTCCCCACACTTGCCCTCTGCTTACGCGGAAGTCCGGGAAAAAATTGTCGACGGACAAAAATTAAGGCTGGAGGAACTGAAGCGCCTGAGAGATAAAAGGAAAAAGGCCTGTATGGTATTCCGTATATCGAGGATCCATTGCAAACTGGAAATCCCCGAGGGTTACAGGAAGGCGGACAGGGATATTCAGGGAAGGATCGAATCCTTCAGGCTGTCCTTTTTACCCGACAAGATGCCCCTTGAAGAAAAGAGAAAGAAGGCCCGGCTGGAGGCCGTTTTCTACCGGCAGTTGAACCAACTAAGGCTTCCCTCCAGGCCCTTTTTCACTATCCAGGTCCATGATATCGGCAGGACCGTTACGGAAAGCGACTTTGAGAGACAGATAGCCCTTGCAGAGGAGTTGGCGGGGCGCAAAACCGACGGTAGTGATGACCGAGATCCCGTGAAAATGATAGATTACATCCTTTCGGAAACACCCTTGATTGACCAGGAAAAGCACTCAATGCTTCTATCCCATGAGTCGAAGCTCTTTGAAGGAGACCCGGAAGGCTATTTCCTTATGCAATCTTTCAATTATTACAAGACCGGATACATTGTCATCGACTTCTATAGCAACATCCGTGATATCAGACAGGATGTAGAGGACCTGAAGGCCATCGTGAACAGTGTTGAATTCGGTAAGGGTGATGAGCTGTAGCACTGACGGAGGGCTCTCAAGGAGGTTACGAGGCGTACCTCCTGAGCTGGAACAGCTTTTTATCCTGGGTTGCGACGATGTGATAGAACTTGTCCTGCGGAATGTAGATATAGGGGACGTCCTCGGTTCGACGGTAAAGGAAATGTGAAAGAATCATCCGGTTAACAGCCCTGTGGCCCACAATCATGATGTTATCCGATGGCCTGCTCAAGTAAAGGGCTTTCTTGATTCCTCTGTCTATCCTTTCCTTCATTGTGGCATAACCCTCCCCCCCAGGATACACATAATTATATTTGTCCGCCTTTCTGGCCTCATGCACATGAGGCATCTGAGTCCTGATCTCTTCATAGCTCATGCACTCGCAGACACCGCTGTCGATTTCATTAAATTCGGATAGGGGAATGATAGTGCACTTTTCCTGCATCTGTCTGATAGGTTCTGCGGTCTGGATGGTTCTTCTCTTTTGGCTGGTGAAAATTAAGGGGATTTTTTTCTTTTTGAAGTATTCTGCCAGTGCCAGGGCCTGTTGCCGCCCGTTTTCGGTAAGTTCGGAGTCCCCGCCTATTCTGTCTTCCAGGTTGAAGTAGGTCTCGCCATGGCGGATAAGATACAGGTTCTTCACTGTGTCGGTCACCAAGAAGTCCCTGATCTGGTCTTGATAGGGAATCCTGCCCGGAATTTCCTCGTGGAGGATTTTATTGTTGAGTGAGTCCAGCCTGATAAAATTCTTTTCCCGTTCCAGGGGATGGTAAATGGACTCGTAAAATGCGATACGCTGCTTAAAGCTTTCAATGGCCTCTGCTTGTGTAAGGTGACCGAACTCGGCCAGGTCTATTTTCCGCAGTATGCTGGCATTGAGAATCTCTTCGTCTTCGTTGATGCACTCGAGGAAGAGAATCGGATGGTCGTTCAAAAAAGCCTGGATCTTTTTCCTCCGCTCCAGGCTTACGTTGGTAGCGTCAAGGATGGCCACCTGGCCGCCGTCTCGCAAGAAGCCACGTGCTTTTTCCATGTTAATGCAGGCGATCTTTTCCCTGATGGCCATGCCCTTGCGGTTCCTTGGATCGAAGAATCCCGCATAGGATGTATCATCCCGGATCATTTTTCTTCTTAACTCGCCATTGTTGAAAATCCGGGTGTTGATGGAATCGTGACGCAAATTGTCCTTCAGTTTGCTTGCGACCGTTGTTTTTCCCCTTGCAGGGAGCCCCACCATCACTATATATAGTTTTTCCTGGTCCATATGAAAATTTTACTCCCTTGCTTTGAAACTTCAATACAAAAAGAGGACTCCACATCATCTGAATCATCTTGGGCACTGTCAAGGCGACCTATTTATAATCCCCGCCTGATGTTCCTTCCTCTCGTGCAATAATCTTGAAGTTTTCCTCCAGGCGCTTATAATTAAAAAGATTCCTTTTCTCTCCTCGAATGGGGAGGGATCATGTTAACTCCCCCGAACCTGCTGAGGCGGATCCGAGGGAAAATCTGTATGGAGGATGTAAGACATGGCTGAATTTCCGCTCACCCGAACAAGGACGGAAGTCCTGGTCAATGATTTTGTGAGGAGTGTTTACAACTGGATGGCCATCGGCCTGGCACTGACCGGCTTTGTGGCGCTCTATGTGTCCGCCAGTCCCGCCATGATCCGACTCGTCTTCGGGAACCCCATGGTCTTTTTTATCCTTATTCTTGCTGAACTGGGCATGGTCTTTGCCCTAAGCGGAATGGTTCACAGGATGAGCGCCGGCACTGCAACCTCCCTTTTTGTAATCTACTCCGCTCTCAACGGGGTCACCCTGTCATTTATCTTTCTTGCCTATACCCGGACATCAATCGTGAGCACCTTTTTTATCTGTGCGGGAACGTTCATTGCGTGCAGCGTTTACGGGTGGCTCACCAAGAAAGATCTTACCTCCTGGGGCGGATTTTTCGCAATGGGACTCATCGGGATCATAATAGCTTCTTTGGCCAACATGTTCTTTCGCAGCAACGCCCTGAGCATGATGATAAGTTATGTCGGTGTCTTTGTCTTTGTAGGGTTGACGGCCTACGATACCCAGAAATTAAAGGAGATGGCCCTTACACAGCCGGCTGGTCTGGACGGGGCGGTGGTAAGGAAAGGAGCGATCCTGGGGGCACTGTCCTTGTATCTCGACTTTATCAACCTCTTCCTCATGCTTCTGAGGATATTCGGCCAGAGCAGGGATTAGCCGAAAAGCCCCACTTATCCCCCTGACGGCGGTGATCGCTTGGCAGGGGGATAATGTTTTTAAAAGGAGCCCGGGATCATGGAACCTTCCTATCTGGAACTTTACCGCAGCGGCGAACTACATGGAAGACTTGAAGCGCTGCTTGCCCTGCTGGAGTCTTGCGAGCTTTGCCCCCGGCGATGCCGGGTGAATCGTCTGGAAGGAGAAACGGGTTATTGCCGGACAGGAAGGCGGGCTATTGTTGCCAGTTTCAGTCCGCATTTCGGTGAAGAGAGCCCTCTGGTGGGAAGCCATGGCTCCGGGACCATATTTATCTCTTCCTGCAATCTTCTTTGCAGTTTTTGCCAAAACTATGAAATAAGCCATCTCATGGAGGGGGGGGAAGTGACGTCCGACCAGATGGCGGGCATGATGATCCGCCTTGCCCGCCAGGGATGCCACAACATCAATTTCGTGACTCCGACACATGTAGTCCCCCAGATATTAGAAGGCCTCGTTGCAGCCATTGAGCAGGGCCTGAACGTGCCGCTGGTGTATAACTCGAGCGGATATGACCGCAAAGAGACCATTGAGCTTTTGGATGGGATTTTTGATATTTACATGCCCGACTTCAAGTTCTGGGACAAGAAATGGTCTAAGCGGTTCTGCAACGCCCCCGATTACAGGAATGTGGCCACCGAGGCGATAAAAGAGATGCATCGCCAGGTAGGCGACCTTGTGCTCGACTCCCAGGGGATTGCCCAACGCGGTTTGCTGATCCGCCATCTTGTTATGCCTGAAGGGGTTGCAGGGACCAAGGAGATCATGGAGTTTATTGCAGGGGATATCTCTCCGAATACCTATGTCAATGTGATGGACCAGTACCGACCCTGCGGCACAGCCAGCCAGGATCAGTATATCGATCGCCGACTCACCGCCAGAGAGTACCGCGATGCAGTGGATGCGGCAAGGAAAGCCGGTCTGAACCGCCTCGATTCAAGGGACAGGGTCCGGCTTATTTTCGGTCTCTAAATGGGAAAGGGAAATACATTCATCATTGGAGATGTCCACGGCTGCGTTGACATGCTGAAGCAGTTGATGGACAAGCTCCCCTGGGATCCCCGAACTGACCGCCTGATTTTCCTGGGAGACTATATCGACAGGGGTGAGGATCCGAAGGGGGTGGTGGACCTCGTGCTGAGCCTCATGGAGTGCTCGCCCCGGGTGGATTGCCTTTTGGGAAATCATGAGGCGCTCTTTCTTAATTTCCTGGAGGGGAGGGATCGGGCACTTTATTTCATGAATGGAGGGTGGAATACCCTGGTAAGCTACCAGAAGGACAGGAGGGAATGGAGCGATGACTTAGTCCCGCCTCAGCATATAGCCTTTTACAGGAATCTGAAGCCTTACATCGAGCTGGAAGAATACTACGTGGTACATGCCGGATTCAGACCGGGTGTGGATATTGTCAGCCAATCCGTTGAAGACATGATTTGGATCCGCGAGGACTTTATCTATTCCGACTATGATTTTGGGAAAAGGGTAATTTTCGGCCATACCCCCTTTCAGGAACCCTTGGTGCTGGAAAACAAGATCGGCCTGGATACCGGGGCAGTGTATAATAACATGTTGAGCTGTCTTGAGCTTCCGGCATTTGAGTTTCACTGTGTGGAGGCGTGAGCTTTGATAGGCCTCACCACTACTGTCCCTGTAGAGATCATTTATGCTGCCGGCCTGAAACCTGTGGATCTGAACAATCTATTTATCAACTCCGAAAATCCAGGCGAGCTCCTGAGAACGGCAGAGGCGGACGGGTTTTCCCACAATATCTGCGCTTGGATCAAAGGGATCTATGCAACGGTTCTGCTCCACCGCATCGAGAATGTGGTTGCTGTCACCGGCGGGGATTGCAGCAATACCGTCGCCCTTGCCGAGGTCCTCGAAAGGAGAGGGGTCAGGGTTATACCCTTCAATTACCCTCTTGACCGTGACCGGGATGCCCTTGTGACTGAAATGGAAAAATTTCGCAAGGTCTTCTCGGTAGAATGGTCGGACATAGAAGCTGTCAGAAAGAGGCTGGATCGAATCAGGCAAAAACTCGTCCGGCTGGATGAACTGACTTACCGCGAGAACAGGGTGAGCGGGTTTGAAAATCACCTGTATCTTGTGAGCAGTTCCGATTTTAATGGCGAGCCGGATGCATTCGAGCATGGCCTGGAGCTTTTCCTTGCCGAAGCTGAGAAGAGGGAGGAAAGCAGGGCTGGTATCCGCCTCGGTTACCTGGGAGTCCCGCCTATCCTGAACGGTTTCTATGAGGTGATCGAGTCTTTTGACGCCCGGGTGGTCTACAATGAGATCCAGCGTCAGTTCAGTCTACCCTTTCTCGATAGAGATCTTGTAGATCGGTACCTTTCTTACACGTATCCCTATGACATCAAGGGCAGAGTGCGGGATATTGAAAAGGCCATCCAGGAGAGACACCTGGACGGCCTTATCCACTACACACAGACTTTCTGTCACAGGCAGATCTACGATATTGTCCTGAGGGAGGCATTAGAAATCCCCATCCTCACTCTCGAAGGGGACCGCCCGGGGAAGGTGGATAGCCGTACCGCCTTTCGCATCGAGACTTTTGTGGAAATGTTGCGGGACAATAAATAATTGCACCCTTTATATCTTCTCTGTCCGGGCTACGCCTCAACTCTGCCGCTTATGAATGCCTCGGCCATTTCCACATCCTCCTTGCTCCCGATATACAGAGGGACCCTCTGATGGAGCTCAGTGGGCTCGATTTCGAGGATGGGGCCATGCCCGTCACTTGCATAGCCGCCAGCCTCCCGAACCACCATGGCAAGTGGATTGGCTTCTACCATCAGCCTCAGTTTGCCTGTGGGCTTCTTGGGGTCCTTCATATCCGCCGGGTACATGAAAATTCCCCCTTTGAGGAGGTTGCGGTGGAAGTCGGCTACCAGGCTCCCCACGTATCGAGAAGTATAGGGCCTCCCGGTCTCTCTATCCGGCGTCTTGAAGTAGTCCACGAGTGCACGCGTCTTCTCATCCCAGTAAGGGTAATTCCCTTCATTCACGCTGTAAATCTTTCCTTTTCCGGGGATCCGGATATTTTCGTGAGACAGAAGAAACTCGCCCACGCTGGGGAAAAGGGTAAAACCATGGACGCCTGTCCCGTTGCCGGTAGTGTAAACCATAATAGTGCTCGATCCATAGATAAAATAGCCGGCTGCCACCTGTTCGATACCGGGCTGTAGTGCCTCGGATAGCAACAGGTCCCCGGACCCTCCCTCTTTTCTTTTGTAAATGCCGAAAATGGTTCCGATACTCACGTTCACATCGATATTGGAGGAACCGTCAAGGGGATCGAAAAAGAGGATGTAATCTCCCTTGGGATACTGGGCCGGGATTTCGATGAGGTCCGGATCCTCCTCCGAGCCCATGCACCATAGCTGCCCGATATGTTGCATCCGCTCAATGATTATCTGGTTGGCGAACACGTCCAGCTTTTGCACCTGCTCTTCCTGGACATTGATTTTGCCTGTAGAACCCAAGATATCCACAAGCCCCGCTTTGTTGACCTCCCTGGATATTACCTTGGCGGCAACAATCAGCTCGTTGAGCAGGGTGGTGAAGGCTCCCGTGGCCTCCGGTTTCTCCCGTTGCTGTTTTAGAATGTGTTGTGTGATGGTTGTGCCGACGCCCTGGCGATCCATGACTTACCTCCTTTGTGTCCTCAAAATAATCTTGATGACAACAAAACAGTCCCTATCTTCCGGCAGGCGGTGCCGTGCCTCTTCCCTTGTACCTCGGAATATTGCCTCCCGCAAAAAGATAGGTCACGAAGTCTCATTAGTACTTGATCAGGGTCTCCCAAAACTCCCTGTCTTCATCTTTCCAGTCGGGACCAAATCGCCTGTCAAAAAAGCTGCTCAATCTCTCATACCATTTCACCACCACATTTTTCTTTTTTTCTTGGGCCTCGAGGATATCGGCCAGGTAGATGTCGATATTGCCAATTTCATCCTTGGGGACATAGTAATCAGCTCCCAGTTGAAACGATTTCTTGAGGCTGTCCTTGGACAGTGCGTGTGCGGTGAGCATTAGAGCAGGGATGCCCTTGCTTTTTGCCAATTGAAGGAGATCATAACCCCGTACGCCCATGATATCCAGGACCACGACATGGTAAAAATTGGCGGTAAGCAGTTCTCTGGCTTTATCATAGCTCTCCGCCCTGTCAATCTCGCACATGTCCAGAATGTCGGCAAGGAGATCAAGAATGTCTGGCTCATCGTCAACAAGCAGAACCCTCTTTCCTTTAAGAATTTCTTCCGTATCCATACATGGTCTCCTCTAAAATCATTTCTTTTCCGATAGACGGATCAGGCCGGCCTTTCCTTGTATTCAAGTTTGTATATCTCGGCAAGCGTCAGGAATATGGTGATAATCAGGGGGCCGTACACGATCCCCAGGATCCCGAAAAGCTTCAGCCCTCCAACAATCCCGATGAACACCAGAAGCGCGTTCATCTCCATGCCTTTTCCGATCATCCGGGGTTTTACGAGATACTCCACAATGGAGCTGTAGCAGACATTATAGGCGAGATACCCGAGGCCCAGGACCACTTTGCCTTCAATGATCAGGATTGCCGCAGCAGGTATGAACACCACGGAAGCTCCTACAATCGGTAGAAACGCCATGAAGGCAAGCACGGAACCCCATAATATAGGGGAACTGATGCCGAAAAGCGCAAACCCGATTCCCCCCAGGAACCCCTGAATGATACCGGAAAGTCCGTTACCGAGAATAATGGCCCGGCCCATTTCCTGAAATTTGCTCGCCACCTTTTCGAGCTGATCTTTTGGCAGGGGTGCCAGTTCAGACAGGTATTCCTTGAGCCTGCTCCCGTCCCGAAAAAGGTAATATATCATCAGCATCATCAGGAAAAAGTGGATCAGGAAACTGGCCAGGTTCGAGGCGGCTGCGGTAAGTTGCTTGTAAAGGAAGAGGCCAACATTTTTCCCCACAGAGGCGGCCAGCTTTTGAACATTTTCAGGTGTGAATTCCACTCCCAGGGTTTTTCCCGCTTTCCTGATACGCTGCATCCATACGGAATCGCTCTCCAGGGCCGCCTGGATTTTGCTTATGGAGACAGCATTTCTGGTTCGGCTGTAAAAGTCAAAGGCCTCGTTGGACAGTGCGCCCACGAACCATCCCATAGGTACCACCAGGACCAGAAAAACCAGGAGGATCATAAAGAGCGAGGCCAAGCCCTCTCTGTTCATAAAGATCTTTTTGACCCAGGCGTAAAGTGGAGAAAACACGCTTGCAATCAGAAGCGCCAGGACCATGGCAGATACATAGGTCCAGAACAGTCTGAGGAGAAGGATCAGAGATAATACGAAAAACGCCAGAAAGAGTATGGTTCCCTGCTGTCGGTTCATCGTTTCGTAACCTTTCCATACCATCATAATGTTCAGGCGGTCGATAGTCAAAATTTTTTTAAAAAAAAGGCCACCTTAGAAGGTAGCCTCTCCGTGGTTTTCAATGTTGGCGGAAGTGCATGGGAATCGAACCCACCTGCGAGGGTTTCAGCCCCGCACACCGGATTTGAAGTCCGGGAGCCCCACCAGTGAGCTATCCACTTCCGGGTATTATCTTATGCACGCCGAATATTTTGTCAATACCCCTTTGCAGCTTATGAGAGATGCTCAATGACGATATTCAAGATCCTTCGGATGGGCTCTGCAGCACCCCATAGCAGCTGGTCGCCGCAACTGAAGGCCGCCACATATTCAGGGCCCATAAGCATCTTACGGACACGGCCCACAGGAACGCTGAGCGTGCCGTTAACCGCCGCCGGGGTAAGCTCCCTGATGGTCTGCTCCTTCTCATTGGGGATGAGCTTTACCCACTCATTGCCTCCCGCAATCAGGCTTTCCACCTCCTTAAGGGGTATGTCTCTGGTCAGCCTGACCATGAAGGCCTGGCTGTGGCAGCGCATGGCCCCGACCCTTACACACACACCGTCAACAGGGATAGGCTCTGTTGTCTGGAGGATCTTGTTGGATTCCACATATCCTTTCCATTCTTCCCTGGTTTGTCCGTTGTCCATGGCACGGTCGATCCAGGGTATAAGGCTTGCGGCCAGGGGCACGCCGAAATACTGTGTGGGGAAATCGGCGCTTCTGAGTTTGTCGGTCAGCACCGCATCGATCTCAATGGCTGTGGCGGCGGGATCATCAAGGAGGGCTTTTGACGAGTCTCCCAGCACCGCCATCTGGGTTATCAGCTCCCGCATGTTGTTGGCCCCGGCCCCGGAGGCTGCCTGATATGTCATGGAGGATACCCACTTCACCACCCCTGCTGTAAACAGTCCTGAAAGGGCCATGAGCATCAGGCTCACTGTGCAGTTTCCTCCCACGTAACTCCTGACCCCGGAGGCGAGGCCTGCGTCTATGACGGCCCTGTTAACCGGGTCAAGAACAATGATGCTGTCCTGATCCAGCCTGAGGGTGGAGGCGGAATCGATCCAGTAGCCTTTCCAGCCGCTCTTCCGGAGTTCAGGATAGACCTTTTCCGTATATCCGCCCCCCTGGCAGGTTACGATGATATCGAATTCGGAAAGCAGAGACAGGTCGTAGGCGTCCTTGAGAGGAGGGATTTCGAATCCCACATCAGGGCCCTTGCCCCCTATGTTGGAAGTGGTAAAGAAGACCGGTTCAAAGCCGGTGAAATCGCGCTCGTCCCTCATTCTGCCCATGAGCACCGATCCCACCATTCCCCTCCATCCTACAAAGGCGATTCGCAGCATGTCATCCTCCTTTTACCAACAAAGTGATCAAAAATTTTAAAAATAGCCTCAATGTTTTTAGGCATCAAGAAAAAAGATCGGGTACGGGTGCGGATTTTTCCTTTAAACTGCGCATGCCATGTGTATAATGAAACATGTAATTGCCGGTATAAACTCCTTAAACCTCATGAAAACTTTCCGGATAACTGAAGGGAAATTGATATGCAAGGACTCATGACAAGGTGGCTGACCCTTACCGCCGCAATTACCTGTGCTTCCTATCTTATCGAGGGTATCAGGGTAAGCGGGTTTTTCACAGCCCTTGTCACAGCGGCCATTCTGGGCTTCCTCAACGCCTTCTTTCGTCCCGTACTGCTGATCCTCACCCTGCCGATCAACATAATGACCCTTGGCCTTTTCACTTTCGTCATCAATGCCGTCTTGCTGAAAATGGCCTCGGGCCTCATTTCAGGGTTTGACGTCCGAGGGTTCTGGTCGGCGGTTTTCGGGGCGCTGATCATCAGTCTCGTAAACTGGGTGTTGAGCTCATTGCTCGGCGATTACCTTGGAGGCGGACATGTAGGCAAGGGTGGGGAACCGCCGGAGCCTGATTACATTGACCTGGAAAAAAAGGATGATGGTTCGTGGGAGTGAGCTAACGGGGCCCTGGGTTGGAACGCGCGGATCCTTTGGCCATGCCGGATACGGATAAACAAAACCTCAAGGGTGAAGCCGGGGAATGAAAGGAAATCTCGTGGCCCAAAAGGCTGGAAAGCTCCTCATATCCTAAAACCCAATGTAATTTCTCGGGCGAGGAGAAAGGACACATGGGCTTCAGTAGCCTACACCCTTGAGGCGATGTTCATATTAGCCCATGTTGCACGCAATGTAAAGCCACGAAGGAAACTCCACTTTCTTCAGCCCGCATATTTTCTTAGGATTGATTGGCCGTAGCTTTCTGGAGAGTCATCCGGGGGCCTCGTGTGAGCTGACGCAACATTTCAGGATGTCTTCCAGACTCGCCTCTGCCAGGGCAATACAGGTGTCTGCCGCACCATAATACATTTTCACCCTATGGTCCTTTTCCAGGACAAGGCCGCAAGGGAATACCACGTTCGGCACATCCCCGGTTCGCTCGTAAGGCTCTCTGGGGCCGAAGATAAAGTGAGGAGAGTACCCCAGAACCTTTTCCGGCCGGTCCAGATCCATTAACAGCGCCCCTATGCGGTAGAGCTTCCCGGAGCCGGTTTCCCTCACCCCGTGGTAAAGCGCAAGCCATCCCTTCTCGGTTTTGACAGGCGGGGTGGAAATTCCCAGTTTCGAGTGCCCCCACCCGGGTTCCGGGGTGAGTATTGCCTTGGCGTGGCCCCAGTGGATGAGGTCGGGCGAATAGGTGATCCATATGGAGCCCTGCCCACCCCCTGCACCCGATGGCCTGTCCAGCATTACATAGTTTCCGTTGATCTTTTCGGGAAAGAGTACCGCATCCTTGTTATCCACCTCGGTTGCAAGACAGATCCTTTCAAATTCCTTGAAGTCTTTGGTTCGGCCGATTCCCACCCGGGGACCAAAAGGGCCGTAGGCCGTGTAGGTGATGTAATAAACATCATCGATTCGGGTGATCCTTGGGTCTTCTATGCCATAGCGTTCATATATTTCGTAATGAGGGTCTTGCGATGGTGTGACCCAAGGAGAATCTTCTATCTTAAAGTGGTATCCATCCTCTGAAACCGCCAGGGTGAGGTGGCTCCGGCCCCGCAGATCCTCTATTCGCAACAGCAACAGATAGCGCCCTTCGCACTTACAGGCCGCGGCATTGAAAACCGTGTTACAAAGGTAGGGCACATCGTCGGTCTCAAGAATGGGATTATGTGGATATCGCTCAAAGGGATGGAGATCTTTCAGCATGGCATTCCTCCCTCTATTCCACCACCAGGACCCTTGTTTTTACTTTGGGCATTTCCAGGAGGCCCCTGTAAAGTCGCATGTGTTCTTCAGCCACTTTTGACCATGAGACCACATTCCGGACATAGGTTCTGGCGTTCTTTGAAAGTGTTTCCGCAAGTTGATTGTCTGAGAGCAAGCGCACTATCTGCCCTGTGAACTGGGAGCGGTTTTCGCAAACCACCCCGGCTTTAGATTCCCGGAGGATTTCCTCCATAGCTTCCGTGCGGCTGGTTACCACAGGCTTCCCAAAGGCAAGGCAATGGGCCAGTATGCCGCTCTGGGACGAGATTTTGTAAGGGAGCACCACTACGTCCGATGCAGATAGAATAGTGTCGAATGTGTGCTGGGGGAGCTGCCCTCGTATCAGCCATATCCGCTCCTGATGAGGTGAGTCGGCAATTTTCGCAAAGAGCATGTTTCGGTAATCGATATGTTCTCTCCCTCTGGTCTTCCCGGCTATCAATAATATGGTATCAGGGCATTCATTGAGAATATCGGGGAATATGTCCACTACCAGCTCAAAGTTCTTTGACGGCCTGAAATACCCGATCAGGAGGATAACCTTTTTGTCCGGCGGGAGGTCCAGATGGGCTTTTGCATCCGGCACGGGCTCCACTTCACGCGCCCCGTGTGGAATGACCTTAACTCTTTGCACAAGATCGCTTCCGAAACAGTGTCTCAACGTCCTTTCCTGGTAAGGCTCGTGTATGATCACACGGTCGGAATTGTAAAGGATGTTACGCAGAATCAATATGTGGTCTTCGGGAATATCCGCGTAGACCGTATGGAGTGTGGTGACCACAGGTATCCCTACAATGCGGAATTTAAGAATAAGCGGTATGACCGATACGCCCAGATGCCTGCCGAACAGTCCGAATTCATGCTGAATATGGACTACATCGGGTGTAAACCGTACCATGGTTGAGAAGGCTTTTTCAGCGAGATCTCCATCCTCGTAATCGAAACTGGGAAAAACCTGGTGCCCAGCCCCGCCCCTGTGGCAGACTACATAGACATCATTCTGTTTTTTCCTCAGGGCATCCGAAAGATACTGGGTGTAGGTGGCTATACCGCACTCAATAGGGGGATATGTGGAAATAAAGCCTATCCGCATTCTTTTTACTGCTCCCTCGTATCTGAGAAACCCTTACATAGCGCATAAATTAAGCATATTTTGACCGCGGTCAACAACGGCCAGGAAAAGCCAGGGGGTTGGTGGCTTTCCTTGACATTTTTGCCCTGCTGCATTAATGAAAATGAGGAAAAATCGGGAAGATGAAGTCAAAGCTGGGAAGCCTTTGTAACGGGAAAATAAATAAGGATTGAGCTATGCCTCACTGCCATTGGAAACCCCGCTCTCAATGTGAGACGGGGTTTCTTGCGCTTAACAACCCCTGATGGTCTGTTCCAAATAGAGCCGATTTTTGTGAAATACTTTTGGCCGGAGTTCAAAATCGGTTGGACCCTGAAGCTGAGTTTTGTTATTTCAGAAGAGAGACGGAAGAAGATTTTTCCCCTTGAGATGAGATTACCGGCTGGGGCGGAAATGTTTTCTGGGGACAGTCAAGTCAAGGGGATATTTTTCTCAACACCTCCATATTATGGGAGAGGCAAAAAGGAGGGGCACACACATAGGTGCTTCTGCTAAGCATACCTTAGTGCCGTAAGGTTATGTATACTTCGATCTGGGCACCGGTGTGTGCCTTAATCGTAACTGCGACGCAGCCGGGTGTTGCATTGAAAGGGCGAGGTCAGCGAGGAATTCCGGTGTTTCAAAAAACATCCCCCGCCTGCCCCTGTATGCAGCGACCAGGTGCCGGTAACCAGTAGGAGGGGGTGGGGGCTTTCGGTTTAGCCCCTGAAATTGAAACAGGTTTTGGAGATGACTGGTTGAATCTACACAAAAGTCTGTAATAGATTGAAGGAGGTCCATGTGATGAAGAAATTACCCGTATCTGGTTTCATGTTGCTGTTTGCCATGGCCGTTTTTTTAGGGATGCCTGAAGCGCCTATTCAGGCCAAGACCATATTCGTAACCATCGGAACCGGCGGGATTACGGGCGTTTACTACCCCACGGGTGGAGCTATTGCCAGAATCGTCAACAAGAAAAGCAAGGAATACGGCATACGATGTACGGTTGAGTCCACCAGCGGGTCGGTCTTCAACATCAACGCGGTCATGTCCGGAGATCTGGAGTTCGGTGTTGTGCAGTCCGACAGACAGTACCAGGCCCTGAAAGGTGAGGCGGAATGGAAGCATAAAGGCCCTCAAACCGATTTGCGGGCCGTATTCAGTATCCATCCTGAATCGGTCACCCTAGT
>JAOZOW010000121.1 GCA_029933075.1 Deltaproteobacteria bacterium
GGCCGAACACTCCCCTGAAGGTGGAGCCCTTGTAATGGGGCAGAACCGCGTCATCGGAGAGGCGACAGTGGAATTGATATTCTCCCAGAAGCATTTGCCTTCCTTGCAGCTATTGCATGTCTCAATCTCATACCCGGCGAGTAGACCCACTGACCCCCCGGATTCTACAAGGCCGGCCGGCTCGTTGGAAGCACTGCAACCTTGCAGTCACGGAGGTCTGCGCCATTCTTTCCAGCCGGGGAGGCCCTTTTCCTCAATAGAGCTGTTTTCCTCTGGCAATGGGATAGCGTCTTCCCAGGCCGAATGCCTTGGTGGTGATCCTGAGCCCCGGCGGGGCCTGCCATCGCTTGTATTCGTTGAAGGCCAGGCGACGCAGCACATCCCTGACTACGGCAGGATCATGGCCGCGGGCCACTATCTCCTCGAAGCTGAGGTTCTTCTCCACCGATGATTCCATGATGTCATCGAGTATGTCGTAGGGGGGAAGCGTGTCCTGGTCGGTCTGATCCGGCTTGAGTTCGGCCGATGGGGGCCTGGTGATTACCCGCTGGGGGATGATTTCACGCTCCCGGTTGATGTAGCGGGCCAGTCGGTAACAGAGCGTCTTGGGCACATCGGAGATTACGGCGAGTCCCCCGCTGAGGTCGCCGTAAAGGGTGCAGTAGCCCATTGCGAACTCCGACTTGTTGCCGGTTGTCAGCAGCAGGGCGTTGAACTTGTTTGAAAGGGCCATCAAAAGGTTCCCGCGAATCCGGGCCTGGATGTTCTCCTCGGTTTGATCCTCCTCGAGCCCTTTGAACAGGGGCGCCAGGGCATCAAGGTAGCTCTGGAACATGGGCGTGATGGGGATCTCTTCGAACCTGATTTTGAGGTTTTCTGAAAGCTTTTTGGCATCTTCGCGGCTCATCTGCGATGTGAAGGGCGATGGCATCTCCACGCCCATCACGTTTTCCGGCCCCATGGCCTCGGTGGCGATCCAGGCTACAAGCGAGGAGTCTATGCCCCCGCTCAACCCCACCAGGACCCGCTTGAACCCGCATTTCTTAGCGTAGTCCCTGGTGCCCATCACCAGGCCCTTCAATACGGATTCCTCGATTTCAGGCCAGGGGTCCCGGATCTCCCGGTAGCTCTTTTCAGTGTCCCAGATAATGAAATCGGGTTCGAATTGTTTGCCAAGGCGGACCAGCCTGCCGTTTTGGTCGACCACCATGCTGGATCCGTCAAAAAGGAGCTCGTCGTTTCCCCCTACCTGGTTGCAGAATATGGTGGGAATGTCATATTTCCCGGCTATCTGTTTCAGGATCCCGAGCCTCACGGCTCCTTTGTCCAGATTGTAGGGGGATGCCGAGATGTTTACGAGCACCTGGATGCGGGCCGCTGCCAGGTCCGCCACCGGGTCTACGTCGTAGCGGGGCACCTCGGGAAAATCAATGGCATTCCAGATGTCTTCGCAGACTGTGACGCCCCATCTTATGCCCCCGAGCTCGAAGACCAGACTCCGGGGGCTTGGCTCAAAATAGCGGGTTTCGTCGTATACGTCGTATGTGGGAAGAAGCCTTTTGCCGCCTTTTCCGGCAAGCCGTCCCTCAACAAGCAAGGCGGCACTGTTGATCAAGGGCTTGCCGGTCTCGTTTGGATTCCTGTCCACATATCCGCAGAGAATGGCCGTACCATGCGCCTCTGCCGAAAGCTCCTCGAGCCGTTTGAGGTTTTCCGTGACAAATCTGGGTTTCAGGAGGAGATCCTTGGGAGGGTAACCCATGAGGGACATTTCCGGGAATATCGCCAGGCTGCATCCGGAGCTGCGCGCCCTGTTGACGGCCTCCCGGATCAAGGCGGTATTGTGATCAAAGTCTCCGATGATGGGGTTTATCTGGCAGATGGCGATCTTCATGCCCGGCCCTTTTACCGCCATGGTAAAGCGGTCTTTGGATTGCATTCAATGAAGGATAAACGCAACGGGGGAGACATATCAAGGGGTTTTTGAGGGTGGGGGGGAGCGGGAGGATGTTTTGGGGGTGATTTGCACCGGGGTTTGTGGCTTGACACTCAGGAGACCGAGTCCGTATACTTCAGAAGATTCACTGGAAAAAGAACAGGATGTTGTCGGCTAAAAGAAAGGGGGGCGCCAATGGGGACCAATAATCTGGTTTTTCTGGAAGTAATCGAGTGGTTCGACGAGACGGGGCAGGAACTGGTCCACAGGATTCCGGAGCAGGGCTCCGGGGAGATCAAATTCGGGGCCCAGCTCATTGTGCGAGAGAGCCAGGCCGCGGTCATGTTCTACAAAGGCAAGGCCTGTGACGCCTTTGGCCCCGGCCGCCATACGCTCAAGACCGCCAATATCCCAGTGCTGACAAAGATCCTTGCCATGCCCTGGGGCATGACAAGCCCGCTCCGGGCCGAAGTCTATATTACGAACATGAAGGTCTTTCCCAACTTGAAATGGGGCACCAGGGACCCGGTAGCCTTCAAGGACTCGGAACTGGGTCTGGTCCGGCTCCGCGCCCACGGGGTTTTCAATATCCAGATTGTTCAGCCGGTGCTCTTTATAAACACCCTGGTAGGAACCATGGGCAAGTACAATACGGATGAGATCGAGGAGTACCTCAAACAGGTCATTGTCTCCCGTTTCAATGATCACTTAGGAGAAAATCTGGACAGTCTCTTCAATCTCCCGGGTCGATACGATGAGCTTTCCGAGGATTTGCAAAAACGGCTCCAGGACGACTTCAGCAACTTCGGCCTCGCCCTTACCGACCTGTACATCAGCTCAATCACCCCGCCTCAGGAGGTCCAGAAGGCCATCGACGACAAGAGCCGGTTGAGCGTGATCCAGGACCTGGACAGGTTTGTGAAAATGAAAGCCGCCATGGCAATGGAAAAGGCGGCGGAATCCCAGGGCGAGGCGGGCGCCGGCGTTGGCATGGGCCTCGGATTCATGATGCCGGCCATGTTCGCCCAGTCCATGACGCCTCAACCCCCAGGAGGTCGCCCTGCCGGGGGTGGTGGCGCAGGACCGGCCCCGGCCCAGGAGGTCACCTGCATGGACTGCCAGCATCCTATCCCGGCCGATGCCAGGTTCTGCCCTCATTGCGGTCACCAGCAGGTGGTTTTCGACAGGTGTGTCAATTGCGGCAAGAACCTGCCTCCCAACGCCAAGTTCTGCCCCAAGTGCGGTCATCCTGCAAACGAAAAGCCCACGCCCAAGTTTTGCCAGAAGTGCGGTACGGAGAATCTGCCGGGTGCTTCCTTTTGCAACCAGTGCGGGGAAAAACTGAGCTGACATGGGCCTCAGGGTAGAGCAAGATTGCCCGCAGTGCGGTGCGCCCATCGAGCTGGATGAGACCGATAACATTCTGGAATGCCCTTATTGCGATGTAAGGCTTTTTATTCACGCGCCCAGTTATTTCCGTTATCTGCTTCCCCATAAAGCCCCTGGCGAGTCCATCATTTACGCCCCCTATCTTCGGTTTAACGGCAACGTGTATTTTTGCAGGGGCTACCAGGTATCGCACCGGGTGGTGGACATCACCAACGTGGGCCTGGCATTCAAAGGCCTGCCCGCTACCTTAGGGCTGCGGCCCCAGGCCATGAAGCTGAGATCCGCCACATCCGATACGGAAGGCACTTTCCTGAAATTTACCCTTAAGGCATCCGATATCCTTGCAAGGGCCGCCAGCCTGACGTCGGATTCTTCAAAAAGCCCGATTCTTCATCGTGCCTATATCGGCGAGACCCTGAGCCTGATCTACCTCCCCCTGTATGTGAAGGGTGAGAGACTTTTCGATGCCGTGCTGAACCGGGCCATTGCCCGCGTGCCGGGGGGACGAGAGGTCCTCGACAGGATGGCAGTGAGCAATGCCAGGTGGGATCTCAGGTTTATTCCCATGCTGTGCCCCAGGTGCGGGTGGAGCATGGAGGGCCATAAGGACAGCGTGATCCTTACCTGCAGCAATTGCCAGACGGCGTGGGAGAGCTCGAAGGGACGCTTCGTAGAGGTGCGGGTGGCAGTGGCGCCGGGCGAGGGGGAAAATACCCTGTACCTGCCTTTCTGGAAGATAACGGCAGGGGTGGAGGGAGTGACAATCAATTCCTTTGCCGATTTCATACGCCTGACCAATCAGCCGCGGGTTATCGGAAAGGAGTGGGAAGAGGAAGCAATGCATTTCTGGGCCCCGGGTTTCAAGATCAGGCCCAAAATATTTTTGAAACTGGGAAAGCAGTTCACCGTTTCCCAGCGACGTTTTGAGGAGGGAGAGACAATGCAGGGTAAAAGCCTGTATCCGGTCACGCTCCCCCGCGCCGAGGCGGCCCAGGCCATGAAGGTCATCCTGGCGGCCTCGGCCGTCAACAAGAAAAATGTCATGCCCTATCTTCCTCGCATCCGCTTTGAGGTGACGGATGCCTCGCTTGTTTATCTGCCCTTCACGCAAAGGGGCCACGAATTGGTGCAGCAGCACATGAATATCAGTATCAACAGAAACTCCCTTGAGTACGGGAGGCGTCGCTAAGAAACGAGACTAAGGATCGCGGGGAGACAGAGGGGGCAGAGGAGAATCATGATCAGAGGAGAGGTGGAGCGGTGAAAAACATGTTAGTCACAGGGGGGTGCGGTTTCATTGGAACTAATTTCATAAGGTACCTCCTTGAGGAGTCGGATTTCGAAGGCCGTGTCGTAAACGTGGATAAGCTTACCTATGCGGGAAACCCGGAAAACCTTGCGGACCTTGAATCGGGTTTTGGAGATCGTTACGTCTTTGTCAAGGCGGATATCTGCGACAGGGATGCGGTGGGTCGCGTATACCGGGAATACGAAATCGATACGGTGTGCCATTTCGCCGCCGAATCCCATGTGGACCGCTCCATTGTGAGGCCGGAGGATTTCATCCAGACCAATATCGTGGGTACGTTCAATCTCTTGGAGGCAGCGAGGGACCGTGAGGGTCGCCTGGAACTCTTTCATCATATCAGCACCGACGAGGTATTCGGCAGCCTGGCAGAGGCAGGGCTTTTCACGGAAAAGACCCCTTACAATCCGAGCAGTCCCTACTCGGCCTCCAAAGCGGCCTCGGACCACCTTGTCAGGGCCTATCACAGGACATACGGATTGCCCGTGACCATATCCAATTGTTCCAACAATTACGGGCCGTACCAGTTTCCCGAGAAACTGGTCCCGCTTATGATCCTCAATGCGCTGGAGGAGAAGCCTTTGCCCGTGTATGGGGATGGGCGCAATGTCAGGGACTGGCTCTACGTGCTGGACCACTGCAGGGCTATCTGGACGATCATGAAAGAGGGGAAAAGGGGAGAAACTTACAATGTGGGAGGCAGGGGTGAGATAGAAAACATCCGCTTGGTGGAAATGATTTGCGACATCCTGGATAGTATGGAGGAGAGCCCCGGCAAGCGCCCGAGACGGGAGTTGATAACATTTGTAAAGGACAGGCCGGGGCATGATTTCCGGTATGCCATGGACTTCAGCAAGCTGGAAAGAGACCTGGGATGGCGGCCTACGGAGACTTTGGGATCGGGCATTCGGAAGACCATCGAATGGTACCTGGAGAACCGCCAGTGGGTCGAACGGGTCAGGAGCGGGGAGTACCGGTCATGGATCAGGGAACACTACGGGGCATAGCGGCAAACATCCCCTCAGCCCTG